>JBDTYL010000253.1:0-23763 GCA_040005695.1 bacterium
AAGCAGATCCTTCGCTTCGCTCAGGATGACAAGGGTTCGCGTCGCGCGGGATGACAAGGGTTCGCGGCGCTCAGGATGATAGGGGTTCGGGATGACGAAGGTGAGGACGTGACGAAGGCCCTGCGCTCAGATGAGCGCAGGGCCTTCGTGCGACGGACAGGGAGCGGAGGTTACTGCTGCACCAGCACCAGGTAGCGCGACGGCGCCCAGAACCGGGCGGAGCCGGCGATGCGCAGGTTGCCCTTGAACGAGTTCTGGTCGCGATCCACCACCACCGCATCGTCGAGACTCTGGCGGGAGACCACGCGATAGCGTCGCGTCGTATCGGGCACCGGGATCGTCGTCACCGCGCGCTGGTCCACCGCCGTGAACACCTCGGGATCGAGGGTCCGCGCAACCTGCAGGGTGCGTCCGGGATGCGCGAACAACAGGTTGGCGCCGCCCTCGCGCACGATCACGCCGCGCTTCACCAGCTCGTCCTCGCGACCGATCACGTAGTACGCGCGATTGCTGTTCGACTCCGACGACGCCAGGGACGCCGCGAGCTGCTGCGTCGCGCCCTTGAGGCTGTCGACACGGACGGACAGCACTTCGATCGCCGCGTTCTGGCGCTTGATCGTGGTGTTGAGGTCCGTGATCATGGCCGAGTCGCTCGCGAGCTGCGCGCGCAGCGCCACGTTGTTCTTGTTCGCCCTGGAGAGCTGCGAGGAGGTCTCACGGGCGCGCTGCACCAGCGCGTCCACGCGTGCCATCACGACCTTGCGATTCTCGAGCTGGCGCGCGAGGGGGTCGAGGCGGCTGTCCACCTTCCGGCCCTTCGGCAGGCCCTTCACCGAGGAGACGCTGCTGTCGATGTGCATGATGAAGTCGTCCGCCTGGAGCACGACGCGCGTGAGCGAGTCCTTCTGCGCGGCGAGCTGCGTCGCCAGTTGCGCACGCTGGGTCGAGAGCGCAGTCGAGGTGCTGTCCGCGAGCTGGTGCTCGGTGGAGGGTCCGCAGGCCGCGAGCAGGACGAGGGCGGCGGCAGAAAGCGAGACAAGGCGGGAACTGATCATCGGCGACTCATGGTGAGCGGTCCGGCTGCACGAGGCAGGAACGGGCGATGATGCGGAGTTCGCCCGCCTGGGTTGGCGATGCCGACAAACTGCGCACTTCGCGAATTCCGCGCGTGTGCAGACCGCACACGAAATCCGTGATCTGTCGCACCCCATCCTGCCGCCGCGAAAACGCGGCGGTGATGCGCTAGTCGCGCATGAAATGGCAGCTGTACCCGCCCGGATTCTTCTGGAGGTAATCCTGGTGGTATCGCTCGGCGCTGTACCACGCGCCGGCCGGCTCGATCGAGGTCGTCACCGGCTTCATCCACTTGCCCGACGCACTCACGCGCGCCTTCACCTGCTCGGCGACTGCCTGCTGCTCGGGCGATTGCGGAAAGATCGCCGAGCGATACTGGGTGCCGATGTCGTTGCCCTGGCGGTTGAGCGTCGTGGGGTCGTGCAGCTTGAAGAACCATTGCTCGAGCAGCGTCTCGTAGCTCAGCACCGTGGGGTCGAACACGATGCGCACCGACTCGGCGTGCCCCGACTTGCTGTCGTGGGTGTCATCATACGTGGGGTTCTCGAGCCAGCCGCCGGTGTAGCCCGCCTCGGTGTCGAGCACACCGGGGACGGCGCGGAGGATGTCCTCCACGCCCCAGAAGCAACCGCCGGCGAGCACCGCGACTTCCGTGGGCCGGCCGCTGGTGGATGAGGACGTCGATGCCTGGTCGCTGGATGTCATGAAGTCGTTCCTGTCGTGTGAGGAGGGAAAGATCGCCTGGCGCACCGCGCGGAACGAGGACGCCATCACTGGAAGTCCTGCACGGGCGCCGGCGTTCCGAGCCGCTTCCGGCCGAGGCCGTCGCGCTCGCCATCGGGGATCAAGACGGCCTGTTCCGTGCAGGGCCTGCCCGCATGACCAATCCGGCAGCGAGGGAGTGCCCCCTCGCCGCGGCACTCGCCGCTCGTCTGCGTGGGAACAAGCGTGAGCTCACCGCCCGGTGGCTCGATCGCATCGTGGCCCGTGTGTCGATCGAGGCCAATCGCGTGTTCCCTTCGGATGAGCTGCTCGATCACGTGCCGCTCCTCATGGATGGCATAGCCGACTACCTCGAAGAGCCGGCGGCGGAAGTCAGCGTGGACATGCCGGTGGTGGGCAAGGCACGCGAGCTCGGTGCGCTGCGCTACTCGCAGGGCTTCGACGCCTACGAGATCCTCAAGGAGCACGAGATCCTCGGCGGCATCCTGTTCACCTTCCTGGCCGTCGAGGCCGACGCCATGCCGGAGCCGTGCGCAAAGAGCGAGTTGCTCATGTGCGGGCAGCGCCTCTTTCGCGCCATCACCCTCATCCAGGAAGCGACGACGACCCACTTCCTGAACCTGGCGGCGGAAGAGGTGCACGAGCGCGAGGAGCGCATCCGGACGTTCAACCGGGCAGTGTCGCACGAGATCAAGAACCGCATCGGAACCATCCTCGGCGCGAGCGACATCCTGCACGAGCTGCCGGACATGCCGGAGTCCGAGCGGCTGCGGTTCGTGGACATCGTGCGCCGGAATGCCCGTTCCATGCAGAGCGCCGTGACCAACATCCTCGCCGTGGGCCGCAGTGGCCACGACGTGCGGCAGCAGCGGCACATCAGCCTTCGTGCGGCGACGCTGGAAGCGGTGCGGCAGGTGCGCGAAGCCGCCCAGGCGGCCGGCGTGACGGTTCGCGTGTCGCCGGAGATGATCGACACCGAAGTGAGCGCCGCGGCGGTGGAGCTGTGCCTCACCAACTACCTGTCGAACGCGATCAAGTATGCCGACCCCACTCGCGCCGAGCGGTGGGTGGAGATCAGCTCGTCGCGGGAGAAGGGGCCGTCGGGTCACGACGAGTGTGTCGTGCGGGTGCGCGACAACGGGCTGGGCGTCCCGGAGGAAAACCGGGAGCATCTCTTCGAGCGATTCTTTCGCGCGCATGAGACCATCACGGCCATCGAGGGCACTGGGCTCGGACTCAGCATCGTGCGCGACACCGCGCAGGCGCTTGGCGGGCGAGCCTGGGCGGAATTCCCGGCGTCGGGCGCGGAGTTCGCCTTCGCATTGCCGGACCGGAGGAGGCGCGACCTGCGTGCGCACGCGCTGCCCTCCTCCGCACCTGGGCCGGCCTGACGCTACCTCGGTCTGCGCGCGCAGAACGACTCATCTGCGACGCCGGCCACCGCCGCTACGACGATCGCTCGTCCTGCTTCGGGAGATAGTACCGCTCGATGCACCAGTGCACGGCCGCCGAGTGCACCGTGGCCGACGCGGGGTGTGCGGCCAGCTGGCGCTTGATGGCGAGAAGCACCTCGACGGGTCCCCTGTCGTCGGCCTTCATCTCATCGACGACGCTGCACACGGCCGCCTCGATTTCCTTCAGCGACACATCGTGTCCGCGGGCAAAGCGAGAGCGGTATCTCGCCAGCGCGGCGTCCAGTCGAAGCACAGGCAGGGTTCCGCCCCCCAACGCTTCCGCCGGGGTGGCCAGTTCATTGGACCTTCGTGGCTTCTGGGACACGGTGGACAAACCTGCGCGCCGAAGCGGAACTCGCGGACGCCAGTAGCCGCGATCGATCACGTTCGGGACGGTCACCCCACGCGGGACTGGTGGTGATCCGCGATTAGGTACGCTAGAGCACATATGAGGTCGAATCAAGCGGGCGCCACCGTAAAGGAACAGTGGGTCGGTACGAAAAGCTGGCGGGACGGAGCGACGGCTAATCGATCAGGCCGAGCCACCGTTCGACGGCTTCGCGGCGCGTGCGGCTGACACGCAGGCGGACGCCGCCCTTGAGCACGAGCACGCCATCGCCCCCCGCCTCACGTTCCAGGGCTTCGACGAGGTCAAGACGCACGATGATCGAGCGATGCACGCGGAGGAACTGACTCGGGTCCAGCCGCTCCTCGAGCGCCTGCATGGTCTCGCGAATGACGTGCGTGCGGCCGGCCACGTGCAGCTCCGCATATGGACCGGCCGCCGTGATGTAGTCCACCAGCTTCGCGAGCACGGGTCGCACGACGCCGCGCACCTCGACAGCGAATCGCTCGAGGTACGGAGAGTTCGCCGCAGCCGCAACGGCACCCGGGGCTGATTGGGCAGGCGCCGTGTCGCCGTGCTGGAGGATCGCGAGCAGGCGCTCCCGGAGCTGTCCCATGTCGTGCGCGGCAATCGTCTTGCGCGCGCGCCGGAAGGCTTCCTCGAACCGCTCGTCGTCGAACGGCTTCACGAGATAGTCCACCGCGGCCACCGCGAATGCCTCCACCGCATACCGGTCGAAGGCCGTCACGAAGATGGTTGCCGGCATGGCCTCCGGCCCGATCTCGCGCACGACGTCGAGCCCCGTCTTGCCCGGCATCTGCACGTCGAGGAAGACGAGGTCCGGTCGCTCGGCGCGGATCGCCTCGATGGCCTGCACGCCGTCGTTGGCGGTGCGAATGGCCGCGATGCCCTGCTCGCGCTGGAGGAGGTCCTGCAGGCGTAGCCGGTTGAGCGGCTCGTCGTCCACCACGAGGACGTTCAGCAGTGTGGGTGCGGCCGGTGAGGCATCAGGCATTGAGCGCCGACGGGTAGAGTGCCACGGGAGAATCGCCCTTCGACATGCGGAAGGGAATGCTCACCTCGGCAATCGTCCCGCGCGTGGCGTCGCGTACGAGCGTGAAGTGCTGCCGCGCACCGTAGAGCTGTGACAGGCGGGCGCGTGTGTTCCGCAGCCCGACCCCCCCGGAGGTCAATTTGCCGGGCGTTGATGACGGGAGCATTGCGGCCGCGCCGGGCCCGTCGTCGACCACGCGCAGCACGATCGCGTCGCCATCGCGCCGGGTCTCCACGATGATGCGACCGCCTTCGCGCTGCGGCTCGATCCCATGCTTGATCGCGTTCTCCACGAGCGGCTGGAGGATGAGGGTCGGCACCATGGCATCGAGCGTCGCGGCATCGGTATCCACGGTGACCTCCAGCCGGCCCTGGAAGCGCACCTGCATGATGTCGAGGTACTGCTGGAGCAGCTCGATCTCCCGCCGCAATGGGATCTCGGCCGCATCGGCGCCTTCGAGGCTGAACCGCAGCAGCGCGCCAAGCCGCGAGATCATCTTCCGCACGCCGCGGGGATCGCGCTCCACCAGTGACGCCACCGCATTCAGCGTATTGAACAGGAAGTGCGGATCGAGCTGGCGGCGCAGCGCGTCGAGCCGCGCCTCGGCGAGCTGTCGCTCGAGGATGTTGGTATGCTCCTGCTTTGCGCGGAAGCGCAGCGAGTAGGCGCGCGCGACGCCGGCTGCCACCACGCCGAGGTAGATGACGAAGGCGTTGAGGATGCCGAACCAGATGGGTGGTGTACGGTTCGGCCGTCGCGAACCACCGGGAGGCGTGCCGCCGAACTGCACGCGCGCGAGGGTGCCGATGACGCCCACGAAGACGATCACGATGACCCCGACGATGGCGAAGAGCGCGACCTGTCGCGCGCGCGTCGACCGTACGGTGCCGTAGCGCGCCGCCAGCCAGAAGATCGGCGCCGTGAGCAGCGCCCAGCACAGCGAGTCGATCAGCGGGATCACGAGCCAGTTGCCCTGCAGTGATACGAACGTGCCCCGGCTCATCACGTCGAAGATGCGATTCGCGAACAGCAGGATCGCGTACAGCATCCAGAAGCCGGCGATGAAGACGATCTCCCGCTGGGTGAGCGGGAGATCGTCGTCCGGCAGGCGGGTGGCGTCGTGCGGCTCCATGTCCATGCTGGAGCTTACGCCACCACCCGCAGCGAGCGGTAGAGGCCACGTCACCAACGGCGGATGGAACGCACCAACTGCATCTCGGTGGCATGAACCGTCGCGCCGCTGCACCAACCGTTCATGACGCGCGGTGCACGGTTCGGAACGCGAGGCGGCGGGCCGTGACGCGGCACCACGCCGCACGACCGCGCGCGGGTATGCTCAGTCGAGGCGAGGAGTGAGCCGCCTTGGAGCGCAGCCCATCGCCACCATCTGCACGAACCATGAGGCCACCCATGAACAGGACCGTCCGCATCTCCGCCGCCGCGCTCATCGCCGCCACGCTCGGCACCGGATTCTGGATCCACCGCCGCGCCGACGCGAGCAGCACGCCGCAGTACCGGCTGGCCAGCGTCGAGCGCGGCAGCATCCACGCCACCGTCTCCGCCACCGGCACGCTCGGGGCCGTCCGCACCGTCGAGGTGGGCACGCAGGTGTCCGGACAAATCTCGGCGATCTACGTGGACTTCAACGACCACGTGAAGAAGGGACAGCTCATCGCTCGCGTCGATCCCACGCTGCAGGAGCAGGCGGTGCAGGACGCGCAGGCCGGCGTCGCCCGCGCCCAGGCGCCGCTCACGCAGGCGCAGCTCGAATACGACCGCAACAACAAGCTGCACGAACAGAGGATCGTCACTGACGTCGAGTTCAACACGGCCGTGTCGAACCTGGCCGTGGCACGCGCGAACCTCACATCGGCGCGCATCAACCTCCAGAAGGCGCAGCAGAACCTGGCGTACACGAACATCTACGCGCCCATCGACGGCGTGGTGGTGGAGCGTGACATGGATGTGGGGCAGACCGTCGCCGCGAGCCTGTCCGCACCGAAGCTGTTCGTCATCGCCAACGATCTCGCACAGATGCAGATCCTTGCCAACGTGGACGAGAGCGACATCGCGCTCATCACGACGGGGCAGTCGGTGAACTTCACCGTGCAGTCGTACAAGGACCGCCAGTTCGCCGGCAGCGTGAAGCAGGTGCGCCTCAACTCGACGACCGTCAACAATGTCGTCAGCTACACCGCAATCATCTCCGTGCAGAATGCCGATGGCAAGCTGCTGCCCGGCATGACGGCGACCGCGAAGTTCGTGACCGGCAGCGCGGATGATGTGCTCACGGTACCGAATGCCGCGCTCCGCTTCACGCCGCCGGTGGTGCTGGCAGCGACGCCCGCGCCGCAGGCCGGCGCGATGCCGGGCGCCGCGCGCGCGGCCCGCGGGCCACGGCCCAGCGGTTCGGCGACGGGTGGCATGAAGCGCGGTGTCCTCTGGACGGTCGACGCGACAGGAACCTTGAAGAAGCACGTGGTCAGCACGGGCCTGAGCGACGGCACGCGGACGCAGGTCGATGCGAAGGACCTCACCGCGGGCTCGATGATCGTGCTCGGCACCAGTGTCGGCGGCGCCACGGTTGCCGGCGCCTCGTCGGCGACGAAGAACCCGCTCCAGCCCACGACGGGCGGGCGCAGCCCTGCGGGCGGCTTCTGAACGAGGACGAATCCATGACCACACCACACGACACCACCGACATCGACGCACCCGTGATCCAGCTGACGGGCGTGACGAAGGTCTACACGATGGGCTCCTCGCAGGTGTTCGCGCTGCGCGGCGTCGACCTCGCGGTTCGTCGCGGCGAGATGATCGCCGTGATGGGCGCGTCGGGCTCCGGCAAGTCCACGCTGATGAACATCCTCGGCTGCCTCGACGTGCCCACCGAGGGTTCGTACGCGCTCGACGGAAAGGCCGTGGGTGGCTCGAGCCGGAACGCACTGGCGGACCTGCGGAACGCGAAGCTGGGCTTCGTCTTCCAGGGGTTCAACCTGCTCGCGCGCACCTCGGCGATCGACAACGTGGAGCTGCCATTGCTCTACCGCCACGGCATCAGTCCCGCCGAGTCACGGCGACGTGCCGCCGAGGCGCTCGAGCGCGTCGGCCTCGGCGAGCGGCTGGATCATGAGCCGAGCGAGCTGTCCGGCGGCCAGCAGCAGCGCGTGGCGATCGCGAGGGCGATGGTCACGCAGCCCACGCTGCTGCTCGCCGACGAGCCCACGGGCAACCTGGATTCACGCACGTCGATCGAGGTGATGGCGCTGTTCCAGGAGCTGAACGACCAGGGCATCACGATCCTCATCGTGACGCACGAGGCGGACATCGCGCAGTACGCGCGCCGCATCGTGGAGGTCCGCGATGGTCGCATCATTCGCGACCACCCTGTGGTCGGCCGGCGCATCGCCGCCGACGACCTTCTTTCCATCGGGGACGAGACTGTCCCCGCGCTCGGGGAGGCCGCATGAGACAGTCCACGCTGCTCCGGATGTCGCTCCAGAGCATCCTCAAGAACAAGATGCGCACCGTCCTCACGATGCTGGGCATCGTGATCGGCGTGGGGGCGGTGATCGTCATGGTCGCCATCGGCAACGGTGCGCAGATGCAGATCCAGCAGCAGATCGAGAACCTGGGCACCAACCTCATCGTCATCACGGCCGGATCCACGGCGCAGGGCGGCGCGAGCCAGGGCGCACAGTCGCTCAACCGCCTCACCGTGGACGACGTGGACAAGATCAAGAGTCAGGCGACCATGCTGGCGGCGGTATCGCCGGTGATCGTCACGCGCACCCAGATCGTGGGCAACTCGAAGAACTGGCGCGCCGAGGTGAACGGCGTGTCCACCGACTACCTCACCATCCGGAACTGGGGCGTGACGAGCGGCTCGCTCTTCTCTGACGACGACGTACGCGCCAAGCGCCAAGTCGTGGTCCTTGGCGCCACTGTCGCGAAGAACCTCTTTCCCGACAGCGATCCCGTCGGCAGCGACATCCGGCTGGGCCGTTCGCCGTTCACGATCGTGGGTGTGCTCGCGGCAAAGGGCCAGACGGCCAGCGGCAGCGACCAGGACGACGTCGTGCTCGTGCCGTACACGACGGCGCAGAGCCGGCTGAGCGGGTTCACCTTTCTCGGGCAGATCCTCGCGAGCGCGTCGGACGCGTCCGTGCTCGCGCCGGCGCAGAACGAGATCCGCGACATCATGCGCGACTCGCACGGCATCATGAGCGGCGCGACGGACGACTTCACGGTACGCGACCAGACCACCATCGCGCAGGCGGCGACGAGCACCAGCTCGGTGATGACGTCGCTGCTCGCGGCGATCGCGTCCGTGTCGCTGGTCGTCGGCGGCATCGGCATCATGAACATCATGCTCGTGTCCGTGACGGAACGGACGCGGGAGATCGGCATCCGCATGGCCATCGGCGCACGCGGGGGCGACGTCCTCACGCAGTTCCTCGTCGAGAGCGTCGTGATGTGCCTGCTGGGCGGCGTGTTCGGGCTTGCGGTGGGCACCGGCGGTGCCGCGCTCGTGGGACACTTCACCGGATGGCACGTCTCCACGCCGGCATCCGCCGTGTTTCTCGCCACGGGCTTCTCGGCGGCGGTCGGCATCTTCTTCGGATACTACCCGGCCCGCAAGGCCGCGAGCCTCGATCCCATCCAGGCTCTTCGCTTCGAGTAGGCATCGTTCATCATGCACGCATGGATGGAGTCCATCATGACCACCACGTCGTCGTTTCCCTCGCGCCGTCCACAGGCGCTGCTGGCCCTCGCCGCGCTGCTGTCTGGCGCCGGCGTCCGTTCGGCGGAGGGGCAGGCGGTGCCCACCGCCGCGCACGACACCATCTCCTTCACCGATGCCATCGGCATTGCGCTACGACAGAACGCGACGCTCAGGAGTGCCGTGAATGCGCTGTCGCTGAGTTCCACGATCGTCTCGTCGCGCAAGCAGGCCTTCCTGCCCTCGCTGCAGGTGAGCACGAGCGAGGCGCAAACGCTCGGCCGGAACTTCAATCCGTCGGAAGGCACCATCGTCGACCAGACGACGCAGTCGGTGAACGCCGGCCTGTCGTCGTCGCTGACGCTGTTCAATCCGCAGAACGCGTCGGCACTCAAGCAGGCGCGGCTCAATGAATCGGCCAGCGGCACCGACCTCACGCGTGCGCGGCAGACGACGGTCTTCAGCGTGGCGTCGGACTACCTCACGCTGATCACGCGGCAGGAACAGCTGCGCGTCCAGCACGAAAACCTCACCGCGCTCGACGCACAGGAGGGGCAGGTCAGGAAGCTGGTGGACGCGGGCGTCCGCTCCGTGAGCGACCTCTATCAGCAGCAGGCGATCACCGCCGGCGCGCAGTCATCCGTGACTGCTGCGGACCGAGACGTCGAGCTCGCGAAGATGGCGCTCATCCAGACGCTCCAGCTGGATCCGCGCGGCACGTATACGTTCGCACCGCCCGCCGTGTCGCTGGCGCCATCGGCGCTCGGTGTGTCGCTCGACGTGCTGCTCGACCGCGCCTTCGCGCAGCGCGCCGACCTGGCGTCCGAGGCCACGCGGCTTTCCGCGGCGAACGAGGCGGTGAAGGGCGCGTCGGGCGGACGTCTGCCCGTGATCGCGGTGACCGCGGGCTACAACACGGCGTTCAGCTCGGCGACTGACCTGGCGCTGGCGTCGCAGCTGAACCAGCGGCGGGGCGGGTCACTCAGTGTCGGCGTGTCGCTGCCCATCTTCGATCGCGGCGCGACGGCCACCGCTACCGAGCAGGCGCGTCTGCAAGAGGACAACGCGCGGCTCGCGCTCGACAACGTACGCCAGACCGTAGCGCTGGACGTACGACGCGCGTACCTCGACTTCGAGACCGCGCGGCAGCAGCTCACCTCGGCAACCGCGCAGCAGAAGGCGGCCGACCTTGCCGTGTCCACCACGCAACAGCGCTATCAGCTTGGCTCGTCGACGCTGCTCGAGCTCACGCAGGCGCGTGCGCTGCAGCTCCAGGCAGCGAGCGCCGTCGTGACCGCGCAATACACGGTGGTCTTCCAGCGTGCCCTCATCTCCTACTACACGGGCGCGCTGGATCCTGCGCACGTCTCCCTCGCGGAGTGATGACGTTCCACCGCAGGCGAGCGACGCGGCTTCTTCCGGAAGCGCGAGTTCGCGGACGGCTGGCTGCTGTTCATGTGTGGTGCAGAGCGGCGACGCCTCGCGCCGTTTCCCGCAGGCTGGCATCTCGCGACGGTTGCACAGCTGCGTCAGTGGTGCAGTGACGCCGACACCGTGACGCGGAAATCCGTGTAGCGCGGAGACTCCGCCTCTACTGACTGCTAGCGCGAGGTGCAGAAACAGCGAGGGCCCGGCGACCGGCCGGTCCCTCGCTTCGTTCTCGCGCGCGCGGGTCAGTGCTGTGCCGCCCCGTCGCGGTGTTCGCGCTTCTCGCCACGCTCACCGCGCTGACTCATGCGCGCCTTCAGGTCGGTGACGTTCTTGTCGAACTGGACACGCTGGTCATTGTTCAGGATGCCGCGGATCGCCGCGAACTGCTGCTCACGCCGCTGCATCATCTGCGCGCGCCGGGCACCCATGCCCGTCGTGTCGCCACGCTGGCGTGCGGCGCGGGCTCCCGCGTCGCGCTGACCCTGCGGGTGCTCGGCCTGCATCTGCTTGCGCTCGTTCGCCCGTAGCTCCTTCAGTCGGGTCTGCTGGCTTGCGGACAACGTGATGCCGCGCAGCAGCAGGCCAGCCTGGCCGCCTCGGCCGCGGAACGTGCTATCGGCGTGCTGCCGGTTCGGGCGCGCGGTGCCCTGCGCCGCGGCGATGCCGGCGGTGCCGAGCGTCAGAGCGAGCGCGAGGATACCCGTGACAGAAATCTTTCGCATGGTACGTCTCCTGAGTGAAGTGAGTGCGCCGCGAATCCAGTCGGGTGCGGCGGCGCCCGTTCCAGCTACATCTCCTGATACCCACGACGGCGACACGGGTCCGGGCGATGTCACGAAATGCGGTCTGGTGTGACGAACTGCGGGATTCTGTCGCGATCGGTGCGCACGGCGGACTGGAGGCGTTGACGTTGGCGCGATACCGACGCTGAAGCCCGTGCAAGGACGCAACCATCCTTGATGGGTCTCCTCGGATGGTCGAGCGCCTCAGAATCCTCGACTGGCGAATGAATGCCGCCTGTCGGACGATGATCCGGATCGTACGGATGGGGCGGTGAAGGCCGAATCGAGGGAGCCTTCCACCGAGAGGATGTCGAGGATTTTGAGGAATCCCTCCGGCTTACGGCGGTTGCATCATTCTGTTGCACCAAGCGGCTCCAGCGATGGACCGCGCTGGAGCGGTAGCGGTTCGGGCCGCACCCGTCGAGCTTTGCATGTCCCCACCTGCACATCCACCGGTTCCCGAATGAGCGACGCTCCCCTCGACACCCTGCTCGCGCTACTCGACCTCGAGCCGCTCGAGGTCAACATCTATCGCGGCAGGAATCGCGACCTCGGCACCGGCCGAGTGTACGGGGGGCAGGTCTTTGCGCAGGCGCTCGTCGCGGCGCGGCGCACGGTGGACGAGCCGCGCGAGGCCCACTCCGCGCACGGATACTTCATCCTACCGGGCGACCTCGACGCGCCCATCGTCTACTTCGTCGATCGCCTTCGCGACGGATCCAGCTTCACCACGCGCCGTGTCACGGCGATCCAGCACGGCCGGACGATCTTCACCCTGTTGGCCTCGTTTCACATTACCGAGAACGGCCCGGAGCACCAGTCCGAGATTCCGGACGTACCGGATCCGGATACCATCACGCCCGAACTCCAACTCATCCGCGGCATGGCCGACCGGATTCCCGAGTCATTGCGCTCGGTGCTGACACAGGAGCGGCTGATCGATATCCGGCCCATCGACCCCATCGACCCCATGAGCGCGGAGAAGCGTGGGCCCTGGCGGCGCGCATGGTTCCGGGCGATCGGCCGGCTGCCGGACGACCCCGGCATCCACCAGGCCGTACTCGCGTACGCCTCGGATTACGGCCTGCTCGTCACCGCGCTGCAACCCCACGGCATTCCGTACCGGTCGCCAGGCCTTCAGCTCGCGTCACTCGACCATTCGCTGTGGATGCATCGCCCCTTCCGCGCCGATGAATGGATGCTTTACTCCACGGACAGCCCCGTGACGTGGGGCGCGCGCGGTTTCGTACGCGGCACCATCCACACGCAGGCGGGAGAGCTCGTGGCCTCGGTGGCGCAGGAAGGACTCATCCGGCTGCGGACAGGCGACCGGCGCTAGATTCCGTACATGCCCACCTCGAAAAACGTCGCCAGCCGCACCACGGAATCCGCGCTCGACATGCCGTCCATGGGTCGCGCGCTGCTGCTCGCGTCGCGTGCGCTTCGCCTGCGGTGCCCGCACTGCGGTACCGGACGGGTGCTGAGCGGCTTCAACACCGTGCACGAGCGGTGCAGTGCCTGCGGCTTCCACTTCTGCCGCAGCGACGACGAGTACTTCTCGGGGGCCATGTTCTTTGGCATGATGATCGGCGAGACGCTTGCGATCCTCGGCATCGGCGCCGCGATCTGGGCCACCTATCCCGATGTGCCCTGGTCGTTTCTCCAGTACGCCATCCCGCTGGTGCTCCTTGGCGTGATGGTCCTCCTGTTTCCCGTGTCGCGCGTGGTGTGGCTCGCGATCGACGTGCTGCTTCGCCCCGTGGAGCCGTCGGAGCTCGTGCCGTCAGCCGGGGGACTTCGACCCCAGCTCGCCGCCGCGCGGCCCTGAGGGCGGACGGACTCCGCACCTGCACGTCGCGTGAGCGTCTCCGCACCATTGATCCACGCGCGCACCAGCCACTCGCGCGAATACGCCGTGCTCGCCCTCGGCGTGTTCGCCATCGGGTGGTCCGCGCTGTTCGTGCGATGGTCGGGTGTGCCCGGATGGACATCGGCATTCTGGCGGATGGCACTCGCGCAGCTGGTGTTCGTGCCGTGGGCGCTGGCCGGGCGCCAGCGGCGCGTGCGCCCGACGCGCGATGCGATGCAAGCGGCTGTCGCTGCCGGCGTGTTCTTCGCGGTGGACCTGGCGCTGTTCAACAGCGCCGTAATGATGAGCAGCGCAGCCAACTCCACGCTGCTCGGCACAAACGCCCCGATCTTCGTGGCACTCGGTGCGTGGCTGCTGTATCGCGAACGGCCATCGTCGCGCTTCTGGATCGGCTTCGCCCTGAGCTTCGCGGGCATGCTCGCCATCGTCGGCATGGACATCCTGCGGCATCCGCAGTTCGGCCTCGGCGACGCGTTCGCGCTCACGGGTGCTGCCTTCTACGCGGGCTACCTGCTCGCCGTGCGCCGCAGTCGGCAGGCCATGGATGCGTTGACCTTCAGTGCCGTGTCGGGCGTGGCCGCAACCATCACCCTCCTTCTCATCTGTCTCGTCATCGGCTCGCCGTTCACTGGCCAGTCGGCACAGGGGTGGTGGGCGCTGGTGGGCCTGGCGCTCGTGACGCAGGTGGTGGGGCACCTCTCCGTAGCGTATGCGCTCGGACGGTTGCCCGTGTCCGTGACCTCGATCGCATTGCTGGGTCAAGCGCCCATCACGGCGCTCCTGGCGGTGCCACTGCTGCATGAGCGGCTGTCCATGCTGCAGGTGGCCGGCGGTGGCCTCGTGCTCGCCGGCATCTACGTGGTGAATCGTCCCCCGCAGCGCACCGCGACGGATCTGGCGCCGCTGCTCGAGTAGCTTCCAAGCCGGCGCCACGCGCGCTGCAACGCCAACGAGACCGACCATACATGCGCCTTCCCTCGATACTCGCCTGCGCCGCCGTTGCGCTACTCGTCGGTCGCTCCCTTCCCGCGCAGGGTCGCACGGTGGACGTGCTCATCCGCGGCGGCATGCTCGTTGACGGCACTGGCACGCCGGCACGGCGCGCCGACGTCGGCATGACCGCGGATCGCATCGTGTTCGTCGGCAACGCCGCAGCGGCGAACGTGCATGCCACGCGCAGCATCGATGCCGCCGGTCTCGTGGTCGCACCGGGCTTCATCGACCCGCACAGCCATACCCTCGAGGACCTCTCGAGCCGGCCGCGCGCCGGCAACGTGCCGTATCTCATGCAGGGCGTGACCACAGTGGTCACCAACAACGACGGCGGCGGCACCATCGAGATCGGCAAGCGCCTGGCGGCGTGGGCGCGCGACGGCATCGGCACCAATGCGGCGCTCTACGTACCGCAGGGCTCGGTGCGCGGCGCGGTGCTCGGCATGTCGGACGCGACCCCCACGCCCGCGCAGCTCGATTCCATGCGGGCGATCGTGGCGCGCGGCATGGCGGACGGGGCAATTGGACTGTCCACCGGGTTGTACTACGCACCCGGCAGCTATTCCCCGACAGAGGAAGTGATCGAGCTCGCGAAGGTGGCAGCCCGGGCGGGCGGCATTTACGACTCCCACATGCGCGACGAGGGGTCGTATACGCCAGCGGGTGTGGTGGGATCCGTGAACGAGACCATCCGCATCGCCCGCGAGGCGCACATCCCCGTGCACATCTCGCACCTCAAGGCACTCGGCACCGATGTCTGGGGACAGAGTGATTCCATCGTCGCCATCATCAAGGCGGCTCGCGCCGCCGGCGTGGAGGTCACGGCGGATCAGTATCCGTACCTCGCGTCGGGCACGAGTGTGGGTGCCTCGCTGCTTCCGCGCTGGGCCGAAGCGGGCGGACGGGACTCGCTGCGCGCCCGTGTGGCGGATGCCACCGTGCGCGCGCGCCTCGTGGCAGAGATGGAACGCAACCTCGTGCGTCGCGGTGGCGCCCCCTCGCTGCTCATCAGCTCCACGAAGGACACCAGCATCCTCGGACGTACGCTCGCGCAGGTGGCCACGTCGCGGAACGTCGCGCCCATCGAGGCCGCGCTGCAGATCATCCTCGCCGGCGACGCGAGCGTCGCGTCGTTCAACATGAAGGAGTCGGACCTCGAGACGTTCATGGTGCAGCCGTTCGTGATGACCGGCTCGGACGGGTCGAGCGGACATCCGCGCAAGTACGGCACCTTTCCGCGCAAGCTGCGGCAGTACGTGTACGAGAAGCACCTGCTCACGCTCCCGCAGGCCGTTCGCGCGTCGAGCGGACTCACGGCGGAGACGCTCCGCATCGTTGACCGCGGCGTGGTGGCACCTGGAACGTTCGCCGACGTCATTGTCTTCGACCCGGCCACAGTGCGCGACCTCGCGACGTATGCGCGGCCCACGCTGCTTGCGACGGGCATGCGGTTCGTGCTCGTGAACGGTACGGTGGCGGTAGCCGACGGCGTGTACACCGGCGCGCTGGCCGGCCGGCCGTTGCGTCGCCCTGCCCGCTGACGCGCCGCAAGGGCTGACACTTGCACATCGATCACGCGGTACACCAACCGAGGCATCCATGAGCGACGAAACCGCTGAGCTGACCGGACCCGACTTCACGAAGGGCGTGAATCTCGACGACCTCGCGGGCGGCGCGATGATCGCCGGTCACGCGGAGGGCAAGCCCGTGCTCGTGGCGCGTGTCGGAGACGACCTGCTTGCCATCGGCGCCACGTGCACGCACTACGGCGGACCATTGGGCGAGGGATTGCTCGTCGGGGACACCGTCCGCTGTCCGTGGCATCACGCCTGCTTCAGCCTGCGCACGGGCGAGGCGCTCCGCGCGCCTGCGCTCAAGCCCGTATCGCGGTGGACGGTCGAGCAGCGAAAGGGAAAGTGCTTCGTCACGCAGGAGATCGAGCCGGACGAACTGCCGCTGACTGCCGCGGCTGACGCCGGCAGGACGAAGGCGCCGGAGTCGATCGTGATCGTCGGCGCGGGCGCGGCCGGCAACGCCGCCGCGGAAATGCTGCGCCGAGAGGGATACGTCGGGCCGGTGACCATGATCGGGGGTGAGGGCGGTGTTCCGTACGACCGCCCGAACCTCTCCAAGGACTACCTGGCCGGCTCCGCACCCGAGGAGTGGATTCCACTCCGCAGCGCGGAGTTCTACCAGGCGCACGACATCACGCTCGTCGCGGGGCACCGCGTGCTCTCCGTAAACGTCGCCGGCCGCCGCGTCGTGCTCGACGACGGCGCGACGCACGACTTCGGCGCGCTACTGCTCGCGACCGGTGCGGAGCCGGTTCACCTGCCGACCCCCGCAGCGCCCGGCAGCCGTGTGCTCTACCTTCGCACGCTCGATGACAGCAAGGCGATCATCGCCGCCGTGCGGGGCGCGCGAACCGTGGTGGTGATCGGCGCCAGCTTCATCGGGCTCGAGGTCGCCGCGGCGCTGCGCGCGCGACAGCTCGCGGTCCACGTCGTCGCGCCGGAGGAACGGCCGCTCGAGCGGATCCTCGGGCCCGAGCTGGGCGACTTCGTGAAGAGCCTGCATGAGCAACACGGCGTGGAATTCCACCTGCGCCGCACGGTTGCGCGCATCGACGTCGGCAGCGTCACGCTCGATGATGGCACGGCGCTCGCCGCCGACCTGGTGGTGGTGGGCGTGGGCGTGCGCCCACGCCTCGAGCTGGCGGAGCAGGCCGGGCTCGCCATCGACAGGGGCGTGGTCGTGGACGAGTTCCTGGAGACGAGCGTGCCGGGAATCTTCGCCGCCGGCGACATCGCGCGCTTTCCCGATGCACTCACCGGCAAGCCGATTCGCGTTGAGCACTGGGTGGTGGCGGAGCGGCAGGGTCAGGCCGCCGCGCGCAACATGCTCGGGCGCAAGCGTCCGTTCGATGACGTTCCGTTTTTCTGGAGCCAGCACTACGACCAGTCGATCTCGTATGTCGGCCATGCGGAGCACTGGGACGGCGTGGCGATCGAAGGCGATCCGGCGAGTGGAGACTGCGTCGTCAGGTATCTCGCCGAGGGACGCCCGATCGCCGTCGCCACGGTCGGACGCGATCGCGAAAGCCTCGAAGCGGAGCGCGCAATGGAAGCGCAAATCGAGAGCAGCCCTGCGAGCAGCCAACCCGCCGCGGTGAAGGAATGACCGAACCTGTGCAGGACGCGCAACACGACAGCGCCGGTGCGCCGGTCTGGTTCATCACCGGCTGCTCGACGGGCTTCGGCCGCGAGCTGGCACGTGCGGTGCTCGCGCGTGGCCACCGCGCGGTGGTCACTGCGCGGACGCCCGACGCCGTACGCGACCTGGTCGAGCCGTTCGGCGATCGCGCGCTTACCCTCGCGCTCGACGTCACGGAGCCGGCGCAGGTGCGGGACACGGTCGCCGTGGCCGAGCGCACATTCGGCCGCATCGACGTGCTGGTGAACAATGCGGGGATCGGCTACTTCGGCGCCATCGAGGAAAGCGACGACGCGGACGTACGACGCATGTTCGAGGTCAACGTGTTCGGCCTCGCGCACATGACGCAGGCCGTGCTGCCGGGCATGCGACGTCGCCGGCGCGGCCACATCGTGAACATCGCGTCCATCGGCGGTATCCGGGCATTCCCGGCGGTGGGGTTCTACAACGCGACGAAGTTCGCGGTGGTGGGCCTCTCCGAGTCGCTCGCGATGGAAGTGGAGCCGCTGGGCATCAAGGTGACCATCGTGGAGCCGAGCGGATTCCGCACGGACTGGGCAGGCCGGTCGGCCAACGAGGCACCCGTGGAGATCGCGGACTACGCGGACACGGCGGGAAAGAACCGGCACAGCCTGCGCGCCAACAGCGGGCGGCAGCCGGGTGATCCCGTGCGGGCAGCGGAGGCGATCATCACGGCCGTGGAGTCGGCGGAGCCACCGCTGCACCTGTTGCTCGGCAAGGCCGCGCTCCGGGGGGCGAATTACAAGCTCGACCTCCTGAGGCGCAACTTCGATGCATGGGAGGACACGACCATCGGTGCCGACTACCCGGATGATGCGTGAAACGGGCGGCGCTACGCCGCGAGCACGCTCAGCACTTCCTCGCGGCTGATCCCGCTGAAGAATTCGCCGAGGTCCACGTCCGCGAGCGCGGCGATCACCGCCTCGCGTTCGTAGAGCACGCCGGTCAGGCGCGCCTCGACGTCCTGCACGTCGCGGCGTCCCATGAAGTCCCCGAAGATGCGGACGCCGGCAATGCGGCCTTCCTTCACGTCGAGGCGCACGTCGATCTCGCCCCCGGCGAAGCGGCTCGCCCGCTGCACGTTGCTCGCCGGGTTCTCGCCGTAATTCCACGCCGCGGTGCCGTAGCGGCGCGTCCAGAGCTCACGGATGGCGGTGCGGTCACTCTCGTCGAGTGCGAGCGAGGGTATGCGGGCGACGTCGCGCGTGCCGAAGATCTTTTCGAGGATGCGCAAGCGCAGCTCGTCCACCGAGATGGGCGCGGCGAGGAACTCGCTGATGTTGGCCACGCGGCTGCGAATGGACTTCACCCCTTTCGACTCCACCTTGCCCGGCTTGGGACGCAGCGCCGCCGTGACGTCGTCAAGGTTGGTGTCGAGCAGCAGCGTGCCGTGGCTCAGCATGCGATCCGGCGTCGCGAACTGCGCGTTGCCCGAGATCTTTCGCCCCCCAGCGAGGATGTCGTTGCGTCCGCCGATCTCCGCGGGCACGCCGAGCTCGCGCAGGACCTCCACCACCGGGCCGTTGAAGCGGTCGTAGCGGTTGAAGCGGTTGTGCACGTCCCGCGTCATGAAGCTGAAGTTCAGGTTGCCGAGGTCGTGATAGACCGCCCCCCCACCCGACACGCGCCGCACCACGCGAATGCCGCGCTCGGCCACGACGTCGGAATCGATTTCCTCGACGGTGTTCTGGTTGCGCCCGATGATGATCGCCGGGGCGTTGACGTAGAAGAGCAGGAGGTCGTCCTCGCCCATGCGGTGGCGGAGGACGTGCTCCTCGAGGGCGAGGTTGAGGTGGGCGTCGGTGACGCCGCCGCTGTCGACGTAGAGCATGTGGTCAATCTACGCGGCCTGCGTCGCCGCGTCGCCGCTGCTAGGCGACGCGGGCCCGGCGCGGGCGACGACGCTGGACGAGCGCGCGATGTACGTGCGCCTTCGCGGCGCGTGCGGAATGCAGCGTCACCAGCGTCACCTCGGGGCTCGCACCCAGGCGGAACGGGATGCCCCAGTAGCCCGTGCCCGGGCTGATGTAGAGCAGCGCATCGCGGTTCACGTGCGCGCCCATCGCATACTCGAGGAAGGGCGACGCCAGGCTCCAGCCGAGCCACGGTACGGCGAACTGGCCCCAGTGCGTATGGCCGCTGAGCGTGAGCGCCACGCCGCGCTCCGCCAGGGACGGCCAGAGCGCGGGGTTGTGCGCGAACGCGATCACCGTCGCGCCGTCTGGCACGCGCGAGAGGGCCCGCTCGACATCCGGGGCGTAGCGGGAGGAACCGCGCGGCCCGCCGGCCGGATCACCCGTGCCCACCACCGCGATGGTGGCGTTGCCGCGACGGATCAGGCGTGCGTCGTTCACCAGCACCGTACCGAGGTTGGCATCGCGCAGCGCGCGCTCCACTTCGTCCCATCCGGCATAGACATCGTGATTGCCGGGAATCATGTACACGCCCAGCGGCGCCGCGAGTGACCCGAGCGCACGCGCGTAGGACGCGACATCCTCCGCGCGGTCGTCGATGAGGTCGCCGGTGACGGCGATGAGGTCGGGCGTGAGCGCGGTCGTCGCCTCGACGATGCGATGCAGGAAGCGCCGCGACGTGTGTGGCCCGATGTGGAGGTCGGAAAGCTGGGCGATGCGCAGTCCGTCGAACTCGTTCGGCAGGCCCGGCACTTCCACGTCCACCTGACGCACAACAAGGCGGCCGGCGCCGAGGTAGCCGGCGGTGAGCATCGCGACGACGAAGACGATTGCCGCGAGTGCCGCGACCTGACCGCTCCCCACCGCGTGTCCGAAGGGCGCACCCGCCACGAGGCCGAGCAGGCCGGCCGCCGCGATGATCGGCAGCGTGAGCTGCACATACCAGAAGGGACGCACCACGAGCAGGCGGAATGCCTTGCCCGGATAGAACGGCCAGCCGCGCCAGCGCACGAAGGCAACGAGTGGCAGCGTGGTATAGGCCGCCAGTGCTGCCACGGCCACCGCCGCGCCGGGAAAGAGGCCGGAAGTGAGGACGCCGAGTGTTCCCCATGCGACCGCGAGGTACAGCACGAGGCGCGCGGCGAACACAAAAGGACGGGGCGAGCGACGGCGTCGGACTGGCGGCATGTATAAGTGTATCCCAGAACACTGCGGGAGGTCCGGCAAGTATGATGCAGCCCCAAGCAAGGGCTCGCTAGCGTCAGCCCTCCAGCTCCTCGATGGTCTTTGGCCAGTCCTGTTTGAGCAGGCGCGAGAGCGCCCGGTCCGCCAGCAGGCGCCCCTCGGTCTGGCACCGCGGGCAGTAGTTGGTCTCGTTGTCGCGATAGCGGATGCGCTGCACGAGCGTGCCGCACACCGGGCAGGGTTCTCCGTAGCGGCCGTGCACCGCCATGCCCTCACGGAAGGCCGTCACCTTCTGTGGAAATCCGTCGCCCGTCTCGACGCGCATGCGCTCAGTCCACTCCACCAGGGTCTCTCGCGTGGCGTCGAACAGGCGGCCGACCTCCTCCGTGCTGAGGCGGCTGGTAAGCTTGAGCGGCGAGAGCTGCGCACGGTGGAGCAGCTCGTCCGAGTACGCGTTGCCGATGCCGCTGAAGAGCCGCGGGTCGGTGAGCGAGCGCTTCACCGTATGGTTCTCGCGCGCAAGCCGCTCGGCGAATTGCTCGAGCGTCGCCGTCAGTACTTCCAGGCCACCGCGGTCGAACGTCGCGAGCGCCTCGCGGCCGCGCACCACGTGGATCGAGGCGCGTCGCTTGCTACCCGCTTCGGTGAGCACGAGCGAGCCGCCCGGGAACTCGAGCATTGCCAGTCCGATGCGCGCCGGGATCTTCGTGCGCGCTCCCGCGTCGAACCACCGGAACCGTCCGGCGATCATGAGGTGGATCACGAGGAAGAGCTCGCCATCGAACGCGAAGACAATACGCTTGCCGAGTCGAGTCACGTCCGAAACCGTGCGTCCGACGAGCGCATCGAGTGTTGGCTCGACGGTGCGCAGCACGAACGGGCTCAGAACGGCGTACGCGGTCAGCGGCCGACCGACGACGCGCGACCCGATGGCGTCGACGTAGATGGTGATGTCAGGCAGTTCAGGCATGGATGCGCGGGAGAGTGTCGCGCCACAACGTTACGAGCGCGTTGTACGGCGCACCATTCTCAAACCGCAACGCTCGCCGTCCGCGCGCCGTTTTCCTCGATAGATTGCACGCTCCGCCCTTCTCCTTTCCCTCGAAGGCTGCCCATGTCCCTGCCCCTTGTTCGCCGCACCGCCGCGGCGCTGCTGCTGCTGCCATTGGCGAGCGCGCTCGCCCAGCAGGCACGCGTCGTCACAGCAGACGACTACCGTCGTGCCGAGCACACGCTCGCGCCCTATACGAGCCCACTCGTCTTCGGGGGGACTGTCCGTGCGACCTGGCTGCCCGATGACCGGTTCTGGTACCGCACCACGGTGCCGAGCGGCGCGCAGTTCATCGTCGTCGATCCGTCCAGGGGCACGCGTGCCCCGGCGTTCGACCAGGCGCGGCTCGCCTCGGCACTCTCGGCCGCCACCGGCACGAGCTACAACGGCAATGCCCTGCCGTTCAGCCAGTTCGAGTACCGCCCGGATGGATCCATCCGCGTGCGCGTCGGTGCGAAAGGGTTCGACTGCAGCACGGAGACCGGCCGGTGCGGCGCGGCGCTGGACGACCGCGAGGCGGCGACGCCGGCGGTCGGTGCGGGCCGTCGTGGCGCGGCTGGCGGGCAGCGTCCTGAAGTGCGGTCGCCGGACGGCAAGCGCGCGGCGTACATCAAGGACTACAACCTGTGGGTGAAGGACGTCGCGACCGGCCAGGAGAAGCCGGTCACGCGCGACGGCGTGAAGTTCTTCGGCTACGCCACCGACAATGCCGGCTGGACGCACTCGGACCGGCCGATCATGCTCTGGTCGCCCGACTCGAAGAAGATCGCGACCTTCCAGCAGGACGAGCGCGGCGTGGGCATGATGTACCTCGTGAGCACGAACACGAGCCACCCCGTGCTCTCGGCGTGGCCGTACCCGCTGCCAGGTGACAGCATCATCACCACCATCCAGCGTGTGGTGATCGACGTGGACGCCGCGAAGGTGACGCGCTTCCAGATGCCCGCCGACCAGCACCGTTCCACTCTGTGCGACGACATCGCGTGCCGCGGTACGGAGTGGACGGATGTCCAGTGGTATCCCGACGGCTCGCACATCGCGTTCGTCTCCACGTCGCGCGACCACAAGCTCGCGACACTGCGCGTGGCTGACGTCGCGACGGGTGCCATCCGCGATGTCCTCGCCGAAAGTGTCCCCACGCAGTACGAGTCCGGCAACGGCAAGGCCAACTGGGAAGTGCTGCCGGCATCGAACGAGGTGATCTGGTTCTCCGAGCGCGATGACTGGGGCCAGCTCTACCTGTACGACCTCGCTACCGGCCGGCTGAAGCAGCAGATCACGACGGGCGTCGGCAACGTGACGCAGCTCCTGCGCACCGATTTGCCCACCCGCACGCTGTGGTTCGGCTGCGTGGGCAAGGTGCCGGGCCGCGACCCCTACTTCCGCTCCCTGTGCAAGGTGGGCATGGACGGCAAGCGCTTCGCCGTGCTCACGCCGGAAGACGGCGACCACGACGTGACGCTCTCGCCCTCCGGACGCTGGTTCGTCGACACGTATTCGCAGCCGAACGTCGCCCCGGTCACGGTGGTGCGCGATGCGAACGGCAAGCTCGTGGAGACGATCGAGAAGGCCGACATCTCGCGGCTCGTCGCCAGCGGCTGGAAGGCCCCGCAGCCCATCACGGTGAAAGCGCGCGACGGAAAGACGGACCTCTACGGCCTGATGTACACGCCGTCCTCCCTCGACTCGGCCAGGAGGTACCCGATCATCAACCACATCTACCCGGGTCCGCAGACGGGGAGCGTGGGCGGCCGCAGCTTCAGTCCCGCGCGTGGCGACAACCAGGCGCTGGCCGAGTTGGGCTTCGTCGTCGTGGAGATCGACGGCATGGGCACGCCGTGGCGCTCGAAGACGTTCCACGACGCGTACTATGGCAAGATGGGCGACAACACGCTGCCCGATCAGGTCGCGGGCATGAAGGAGCTCGCGTCGC
>JBDTYL010000254.1:0-1568 GCA_040005695.1 bacterium
GCCGGTATGCGGAGGTCGGTCTCCCGCCAACGTTCGTGCAGGACAACGTGTCCCGGTCACGGCGCGGCGTCCTCCGCGGCCTTCACTACCAGCTCCCGAATGCCCAGGGCAAGCTCCTGAGCGTGCTGGAAGGCGAGATCTTCGACGTCGCGGTGGACATCCGCCGGGGCTCGCCGACGTTCGGGCAGTGGGTTGGTGCGACGTTGAGCGCGGGGAACAAGCGCCAGCTGTATGTGCCCCCGGGGTGCGCGCACGGCTTCCAGGCGATGTCGGCGACCGCCGTCGTTCTGTACAAGTGCACGGAGTACTACCACCAGTCGGCGGAGCAGTCTGTCCTGTGGTCTGATGAGGCACTTGCAATTCCCTGGGCGCTACCGCCGATCCTTGCTGACAAGGATCGGGACGCGCCGCTCCTGCGCAACATTGCCGAGAGCCGGTTGCCGGAATATTCCGCGCCGTGAGCGAACGCCTGCGCATCCTGCTCCTCGGCGGTACCGGCCAGATTGGCGGCGCGTTGAAGGGCACTCTTGCCCCTGTTGGCGACGTCATGGCGCCCTCGCGCGCGGAGCTCGACTGCACGCGCATCGACAGGGTCGAGGCATTTGTCCGGGCTAGCGCGCCGCACTGCGTGGTGAATGCTGCCGCCTACACTCGCGTCGATGACGCCGAGACCGACAGGGAAGGGGCCGAGTTGCTGAATGCTGCGCTGCCGGCCAGCCTGGCGGCGTGTTGCGAACGTATCGGCGCCGGCCTCGTGCACTACTCGACGGATTACGTGTTTGCGGGCGACGGGCAGCGGCCGTATCGCGAGGACGACCCGACCGCGCCGATCAACTGGTACGGGTCCACGAAGCGCGCCGGCGAGGAGGCCGTGCTGCGATCAACCGACCGTGCGCTGATCCTCCGCACCAGCTGGATCTACGGCACCACCGGCAACAACTTCTTTCGCACCATGCTGCGCCTCGCGCGCGAGCGAACGGAAATACGCGTCGTGGATGACCAGCGAGGCGCACCGACGTGGGCGCACGCGGTGGCGGAGGGCACGGCAGCCGTCATCTCGCAACTCGGCCAGCACAGCGACGCATGGCGCGCCGCGCACGGCATCTACCACATGACGGCCGGTGGCGAGACCACCTGGTATCACTTTGCATCGCGACTGCTGGAACTCGACCCGGCGCGCGCCGAGCAGGTGGTGGAGACGATCACGCCGATTCCGTCGGCACTCTATCCCACGCCGGCCCGGCGGCCGGCGTACTCCGTGCTCGATTGCATGCGACTCGAGGAGCGCCTTGGGGTCCGCCTCGCATCGTGGGAGCGTCAGCTGGAGCAGGTGTGGGCGTCGTGAACGCTGCGCATGGTCCGCACGTCACCATCGACATGCGGATGCTGGGTGTCTCCGGGATTGGCACGTACGTCGAGGAGCTGGTGCCACGCGTCATTTCCCGTTGGAGTTCGGCTCGCTTCACCTTGCTCGGCAACACCGACGCCATTGCCCGCGTGGTGCCAGCATCTGCGCGTGTGGCTCTTGGCGAAGTTGATGCCCCGATCTATTCCATTCGCGAGCAGTT
>JBDTYL010000255.1:0-2135 GCA_040005695.1 bacterium
CGATCTCGAGGTACGGAAGGATCAGCTTGTCCTTGATGAACTTCCAGATGATGCGCGTCATCTCGTCGCCATCCATCTCGACGAGCGGATTCACTACCTTGATCTTCGCCATGAAGCAGTCCGGGAGGAGGTCGGGCCCCGCGATGTGCCGGGGATCACAAGTTAGGTGGGCGGCGCGAGAGCGGCGAGCGGCCGTGAGCGTAGCCAGCCGCGCGATGCCGGCGATACTCGCAGGGGCGCCACGCGGTATCCGTCAATCGACGCCGACACGACCCCGCGCCGCGTCGCGCAGCTTGGCGGCATCGAAACCCACACCGCCCTTGAAGACCGTCACCACGTCGTACATGGCCGACGGATTCGCAACCGGATCGCCATGCACGATCATCAGGTCCGCCAGCTTGCCGGCTTGCACGGATCCCGTGCGCTCCGCGATGCCGAGAATGCGCGCTCCGTTGAGCGTCATGACCTGCACTGCCTGTTCGGCCGTGAAGCCCGCGGCGACGAGCAGCTCGTAGTTGCGGATGTTGCCGTAGCCCGGGAGAAATCCGGTGCCCCACGGATCGCAGCCGGCGCCGAGCAGGCCGCCCGCGGCGACGAACGCGCGGTCCCAGGCCATCATCTTCTGGAGCAGGCGTGGCGGGACGATGAGCCCACCGGCCGCGAGGTTGGCGTGGTTGCCCTCCACTTCGCGCCGCGTGTCGGGCTCGAGCATTTCGAGGGCGCGCTGGTCGAGTGGGTGCTCGGGCATGAACGTCTCGTACACGCCGAGGGTGGACACCGACGCCGTGCCATGCGCGACAATCGAGCGGATGCTGGCTTGCACGGCAGCCGAGTTGACGTCAACGTCCGCCTGGATGCGCATGTTCGCCGCCGGACACTCGTCCGGCTTCTTGCCGGGCACGTAGTCGCTATTGGTGATGAAGCCGTGCTGCAAGAGGTCGATGCCGAGCGCCGATGCCTCTGTGAAGGTGACGGAGCAGAGATGAGCGGTCACGTGCAGGCCGCGCGCATGGGCTTCCTCGATGCCCGCGCGCAACACCTCGCGGCTCTCGGAGCCGAGGAACTTGAACCACGTGGCGCCCTCGCTGGCCCAGTAGTCGATCACGCGGCGGACTTCCGCCGGTGTCGTCACGTTGCGGGACATCCCGTTCCGCGGCGGTCCGCCATCGAGGTAGGGCCCGGTGATGAGCAGGCGCGGACCCGCCAGCCGCCCTGCGTCGATGGCCTGCTTCATGTTCAATTCATGGTACGGCAGCTGGCTGCCCGCCGTCATCGCCGTGGTGACCCCGAACGCGAGGTAGAGGTACGGTCCGCTCACGCTCATCTCGGTGAGCCGACGCACGCCGGAGAAATAGGTGTGCTCGTGCAGGCCGACCTGTCCCGGTAGCAGGGTCTCGCCGGTGAGGTCGAGCACACGCGCGCCGGCGGGAATCGTCGCCGATGCCGACGGCCCGACGGACTCGATCACGTCGCCGCGCAGGATGACGGTCTGGTCGGCGCGCATCGGCGCGCCCGTGCCGTCGATGAGGCGCGCGTGCGTGAGCGCCACAACTGGCGCATTCACGCTGACGAACTGGGCGACCGCCGGCGTGAGCGGCTGCTGCGCGCTGAGCGCCGGCGTGGCGGCGAAGAGCATGAGCGCAGAGAAGGTGCGCACTCGGGAGGAACGAGGTATCTGCTGTGTCATCACAGTTGCGAATCGAGAAGGGACGGGTCGATGAAGTCACTACAGAGCTGCCCGGCGGGAGCAGCGGCGTGCATGTCCAGCCGTCAGTTGGTACAGGCCGCGCTGCCCCGCGCGGGCGGAGCTTGCTGGACCGCCGGCGCCGCGCGTGGCCACACGTTGTCGGTGGGATCGCGGTCCGGAAACCGACAGCCCGGATCGAGCACGATGCGTTCGATGCGCCGCGCGCCGAAGGACAGCTCTGCCATGAACGTCCGGCGTCCGGCGAACCACACGTCGACTGGCCACGTGACGACGGCAGTGACGCTGTCCGTCATCGCCGCGTTCGACATCGGCCGAATGGGTGCCGATCCCGGCGCGAACTGCACCTCGAGTACGACAGGCGACGGCATCTGCCCATCTTGCCGCACCACGACCGTTGTGCGATCGCCCGAGCGGCGCACGTCCTGGA
>JBDTYL010000256.1:0-7427 GCA_040005695.1 bacterium
GCGTATGCACCGCGGCAACACGCCCGTCCGTCATGTCGAGCGTGACGCGAACCGGGCCCGGCACGCACCGCGCCTCGGTCCAGTGTCCGAAATTGGAATACTCGCGGGCGAAGAGCGCGTCGCGGTACCCGACCATCGAATGGCCGTCACCGCAGACGCCGGCGCGGCTGTCGAACTGGACCCGCGCGACGCCCTGGTGCACGCGGCCGATGCGCGCGGACAGCTCCTCCTGTGCGTGCGCGATGCCTGCATGTGCGGGGAGAAGCAGGGCGGCAATCGCCGTCGCAACGAATAGGATGCGCATGGCGATCACGGCCTGGAGATGATGTCGAGCAGGATCTGGCGAATACGCGGATCGTTCTTCTGGCCGAGCCAGAAGATGGCCTTCTTGCGCATCTCCGGATCCTTGTCCTTCTGGGCGATCTCCACGAGCTTGTCGGCGCCGGCACGGTCGCGCGTCTCGGACATCACCCAGATGAGCTGGTACTTGAGCTCGCGATCGGAGAGCTTGTCGTAGAGCCCTACGAGCTCGCTCGCCGGCACGCCTGCCTGGCCAGCCGTGAACAACGCCTGCTTGCGCACTTGTTCGCTCTCCGCGTTATCGAGGGCGACGCCGAGCAGCCACTGGTCGTTCCCGACGCCGCGCATCTGCGACAGCGAGAAGAGCACGTTGCGGCGCAGCGCATCATTGCGGGGATCCTTCCCGAGGCGTGTGAACAGCGTGCGAAGATATCCGGCGTTCTCGCTGGACTCGTGCTGCCCGAGCTGGAACACGGCCTTTTCCCGGATGGACTCCGGCGTGTCGGGGTTCTCGGCCAGACGACGCAGCAGCGCGGCACTGCGCGGCGAGTCGTTCTGGCCGAGCGCGAAGATGGCCTTGTCGCGGAGGCCGAGATCCTTGGCGTTCATCGCGAGGTCCTCGAGTGCCGACACCGCCTTCTCGGAATGCACCTGGCCCAGCCAGAACACGGCCGCCTCGCGGACCTCGCGGCTCGGGTCGTTCTTCACGACGTTGATCATGATGGTCTCCGTCTCGGACGTCTGCTTCTGCGAGAGGAGGAACACCGCCTTCTTGCGCATGGCGGCCGAGCAGGCATCGCGCTTCTGGAGCACCTGCTTGATGATGGGGACGGCGCTTTCGGAATCCATCTGGAGGAGCGCGTTCAAGGCCGCGGCGCGGACACTGTTCTCGTCGTCGTCGCGCTCACCGCTGCCGGCCGGACACGCGGGGGCCGCCGCGGCGACGGAGGTGACCGCCTCGGCCGAGTTGGCGTCGCCGCGCCTGGCGAGCTCGCCGCGGATGCGTACCCGCAGTTCATCTGCATCGGCGATGGTGCGCGCATTGGGGAAGCTGCGGTGCTGCGCATCGAGCGCGCGGAGCGCTTCGCGCAAATCGGACTCGCCGCCGGCTCGGTACAGGGCGAAGCCGCGATAATAGAGGGCGTCGGCGGCGTACGCGGATTTCGGGTAGCGCGCGGTGATCTGGTCGAACATCGCGGCGGCGCGGCGATAGTCGTTGCGGTTGAGGGCCTCGCGTGCCGCGCGGTAGAGGGAGTCGGCGGGGTCGTCACGCACCCAGGGCGCTGGCGGCGTGCCCTGCATGTCCGGACCGTCGGAGACGTCCGCGGTGGAATGTCGCGTGAACGCGCGCGCCTGCGAGGCGGGCAGCGCCGAAGACGTGGTGAGCGCCAGAAGTGCGGCGCAGAGCAGGCAGGAGATCGGCATGAAGGATGTCCTCATTCGTCGGATGCGGCGCCGGCGACGCCGGCGGGAACCGCGGTACGGATACGGGGCAGGAGGTCACGCTCGTGCATGGCTTCGTCGATGAGTGCGCGGTCGGTGGCGTCGAGCGGAGCGCCGGACAGGCGGATGACCTGCACGAGAACGAGCTCGATGTCGTTGAGCAGGCGACGCAGCTGCGGGTCGTCGCCGGCGGGGGAGTCGAGCAGGAGTCGCGTGCTGCTGAGAACTTCGCGACCCCACGCGCCGAGCTGTCGGGCGGCGGCAGGATTCCGCGACGCGAGTCCGTCGGCGCGATACGCGGTGAGGAGCGCCTCGGCCTGCGTGAGTGTCTGCACTGCCGCGAGGCGATAGAGGCTGGAGGCTTCCGCCGAACTGCGCCGCGGCAATGCGCCCGCGAGCGCGCTATC
The DNA here is from genome assembly GCA_040005695.1 of bacterium. Classification (GTDB taxonomy): domain Bacteria; phylum Gemmatimonadota; class Gemmatimonadetes; order Gemmatimonadales; family Gemmatimonadaceae; genus AG11. The sequence continues at coordinate 2,151 of JBDTYL010000256.1, forward strand.
CGTTCCTCTCGCATGCGTCCTTCTGGCGGAAGCGATGGCCATCGCCGCCGCGGCGCTACCCGTGCTGGTGGTTGTCCCAGTGCGAGTCCCTCCGTGCGGAAGTGCGGTGACACTGGTGGCATCATCGGCGCGCCGTGCGCCGGTGCCTGCGTCGACGGGAGGCGTGGTGCCCGTGCCAGGCGCCGTCCTGGCGGTGTGTACGACCGTCGTCTGTGTCGCAGACCCGCGCTCCGACATGATGACATGGCGATCGATGCCGATGCCAATGAGGAGTGCAGCGGCGATGGCCGCGGGCCACACCATCCATCGCCGACGCGTGATTGGCGTGACGCCGGCCACCATGCCGGCCTGCGCCGCCGAGGAATCCGCCTGCGCCGCCTGGATGGCGTCCCACATTGCCATGCGTGGCGTGGAGGGAGGGGCGTTCAACGAGGGGGCGACGCCAGCGATCCAGTTGTCGAAGTCGACGTCCGGCGGCAGCGCGCCATCGGCGTCGTCGCCGAACTCCCACGCGTCGTTCCCGCTGTTGTGTTTCGTGAAGTCCGTCATGGCTTCCATTCCTCCGCGAACTCGGCCAGCGCGACGCGCAATTTTGCGCGTCCCCTGGAGAGCTGTGCCTTCGACGTGCCCGCGGTGACTCCCAGCGCCGCGGCGATCTCCTCGTGCGTGTAGCCTTCCGCATCGTGCATCATGAACACCGTCCGGCAGCCTTCCGGCAATGCGTCCACCGCCTGCATCAACCGGTCGCGCAGCACCGGGTCCGAAAGGGGCGTCGCGCCGGTCATCGTGAGCGCGTCCTCGAGGGGCGCGTCGCGCGCTGCCTCGCGCTTCCTGCGTCGCAACTCGTTCAGCGTGACCGAAACAGCGATCCTGTGCAGCCACGTACCGAATGCCGCGTCGCCGCGAAACCCCGTGAGTCCAGCGAACGCGCGGACGAACGCGTCCTGGGTGAGCTCCTGTGCGAGGTGCTCCCGTCCCGTCAGGCGGAACGTCAGGCGGTAGATCCGGTCGACGTGCGCGTCATAGAGCGCCTTGTGGGCGGATGCATCTCCTCCACGCGCACGCTCCACGAGCGTGCGCTGGTCGGCGAGCAGGGGGGCTCGCTCCCGGTGCAGGGTGTGCTCCGTTTCCATGTGCCCTTGTGACAAACACTCGGGAAAAACGGTTGACGGGAGGGTGCTGCATGCGCGGCTGCCGGCTCGAGGCATCCAGTCGGGCAGCGGTCAGCGGGGTCTGAACAGCTCTCCGGGGTGTCGTGTCCGTGGTCCCGGTACCCAACCGCCAATATCCCGAAAGCTGTTCAAATTCGCACCTCGAAGTTGGGCGACTGCCGCGCGCTGGGCGCAAGCAGATCCTTCGCTTCGCTCAGGATGACAAGGGTCGCACACCCCTGAAGACTGTTCAAAGTCGCAGCTCGAAGCTGGACGACTGCATGCTGAAGGCTATTCTGTGCCTGCCGTCGATGCCCGCGCTCGGCGCAATGGCCAATTCGAGGGCCCGCAGTCGTCCAGCGGTCAGCCGGGGCCAACAGCCTTCAGGGGTGCGCATCCAGAATGGCGTGAACGATGGCTCTGACCAAAGGACACAAGTAGATCCTTCGCTTCGCTCAGGATGACAAGCGCAGCTGACGATCGACGTCCGAGGGCATACGGCGGTGCCATCCCCGCGCTCCTCGAGCAGGCTACGCCAGCCCCGTGAGCTCGAGAATGACCCGTGCGTTCGCGCTCGTGGTGGGACCGGGGCGGAGCTGGTAGTCGAACGACATGCGCACCTCGCCGTCCCGACGCTCCACGGATTCGCGGAAGTGTCCCTGCTGCACGCGCGCGGCGACGTCGCCGTCCGTCGCGTCGAGCAGGCCGTCCGCAAGATCGGCGTCGTGCGTGGTGACGATCCCCCAGCTGCGGCCGTGAAGCAGACGGCGCAGCACCACCTGCGAAGCGTGCCGGCGGTCGGCGGCGTTGGTGCCGTGCAGGATCTCGTCGAACAGGAAGAGCACGGGCGCCGAGCCGGGCTGCTCGCTGTCGCGCACGACGTCGCGCAGCCGCGTCACTTCGGCGAGGAAGAGTGAGACGCCGCTGCCCAGGTCATCCTCGATGCGGACACTGGTGCGCACGCGCGCGCGCCGCAGGGTCATGCGCGAAGCGCATACTGGCCCGCCCGCCTGCGCCAGCAGCGCACCAAGGCCGACGGCGCGCAGGTAGGTGGTCTTGCCGGCCATGTTCGATCCGGTGAGCACCAGCAACGCCGCGCGGCCGCCGAGGTGCACGGGGTTCGGCACGGCGACGTCGGGGGCGAGAAGTGGATGCGCCGCATCCTCGGCATCCATGCCGGGCGACGTGTCGTCGTCCACAACCGTGGGCATGCACCACGCGGGATTCTCGAACGCCAGCGTTGCGAGGGCGATGAGCGCCTGCGCGCTCGACGCATGATCGACCCATGCGGCCATGGCGGGACCGTGCCACGCGCGCCAGCGCTCGAGTCCGGCGACGAGATGGACGTCGAGCCCCGCAACGGCATTCAGCGGCCAGTGGGCCAGCGGCGTGAGGCGGACGTCGTTCCAGCGGAGGATATCGTCGAGGCGGCCGAGAGCAGCTGGCGCGCCGTCGCGGCGCAGCTGGCCCTGGGCGGTGCCGAAGAGGCCGGGGACGTCCGACTCGCCCGCGATTGAACGGAGTGACGAGTCGAGACCGCGCAGCTGCGGCAGCAGCGCGCCGAGTCCGGACAGCGCGGCCGTGAGTCGACGTCTGGCAGCGGAGGCGAGCGCGAGCTGGACGACGAGCACCGTACCGATAAGTGGCGTCGCGAAGGGTGGTTGAAGCACGATTGCCGCCACCAGCATCGCGCTGCAGGCCATGGCGGCGATCCTGGGAGTCCTCGACGCGACCGGTGTGTCGGTACCCGCCGCGCACCACGAGACGAAGCGGCCGAGCGCCTCGCTGGAGACCGAGCGGAGGGCGTACTGGCCGTGCCGTCCGATGCGCGCGGACTCGAGGAGGAAGTCGAAGCGGTCGCGCAATGCGGCCACGGATTCCTGGCGCTGCGCGATCGTCGTGACGTCGTCCGGATCCGCGAGCAGCCAGTGCGCCACGCGGTCGCCGCCGAGCGCCGGGGCGGTTACGTCGATGAGCCGGAAGAGCGAGATGTCACCGAAGACGTCGAGATCGCGGGCAACGGACTCTCGGCCATCGGGCGTGCGCACGAGTCGCTGCGGCGGCATGGCCGCCCAGGCGCGCTGGCAACGCGCCATCCCCGCGCGACACGCTGCGGCCGTCTCGCGCTCGCGGGAGACGCGTTCCGTGGCCTGCTTGTGCAGCCGGATCAGGACAACGAATGCGGCGGCGGCGAGTGACCCGATCATCCATGCGACGCGCACCGGCACACTGCGGGTCGACTCGACGATGGCGAGCGCGACGATCAGTGCCGTCGCGAGCCGCGCCCACGACAGCCGCCGAGCGTGGCGTGCTTCGCGGCGCGCCGCGTCGTCAGCGGACGTCGCGCGCCGAGCGTACTGTTGCAGTGGACTGGAGTCGGGCGTTGCCATGCGGGGAAAGATAGGGACGGGTGGCTGACGGCAGACGACAGACGGCAGGCAGATGACGGTAACTTTTCGCCACGCAGGAGCGCCACGCATGTCCCATCGTTCGTCGACGATCCACTTCTTCGCCCGGGCGCTCGTCGTTGCGACGGCGGTCCTCATGCACGCCACGCCCGTTGTCGCCCAGGAGCGCGTGGACGTCGGCACCATCCAGCGCATCAAGGCGGAGGAGGCCAGCCGCTCGCACGTGATGGAGCTCATGAGCTGGTTGTCGGACGTCTTTGGGCCGAGGCTGACGTGGTCCCCCAATGCGGCGCGAGCTGCCGACTGGGCGATGGGCCAGATGAAGACGTGGGGCCTCGCAAACGTGCATGAGGAAACGTGGGACACGCCCGCGGGGCTCGGCTGGCAGAACGACCGGTTCTCCCTGAACGCGAGCACGCCCGTGCCCTTCATCGTGCAGGCGGTGCCGCAGGCGTGGTCTGCGGGGACGGACGGTGCGGTGACGGGGCCCGCAGTGCTCGTGCACTCGGGGTGCTCCGACGAGATGCGGACGCAGTACGCCGGCCGGCTGCGCGGCGCGTTCGTGATGGTGACTCCGCCGCTGAACAAGCCCGTGGCGCTCTTCACGGCGCCTGCGACGCGTCTCACGGATTCGGCGCTCGCCGTGATGGCCGCGGCGAAGCCGGTGGTGTCTGGGCGGCGAGTGCCGACTGCACGCGCTCCGGTCGCGGCGGCTCCGGTTCCGCGCCGCTCCGCGGTGTGCGAGGCGCAGGCGCAGCGTGATTCGATGACGATGGCCGCGATTGCCGCAGCGCGCGGAGTGCCCATGCGTCCCGTGCCGCGCGGCGTGAGCGTGGGCGACACGGCCACGCTCCGCTGGCTCTCGGCCGAGGGCGTGTCGGCAATCCTGCTTGCGGATGAGCGGCATGCGGGCGGCGACGTGGGGACGAACAATGGCGCGTCACGGCTGGCGGGCGTCGCGCGTGTACCGACGGTGCATGTGGCGCAGGAGTCGTACGGTCGGATCGCGCGCATCCTCAACAAGAACGTCCCCGTGACGTTGACGCTCGACATGCAGAACACCTTCCTGCCGCAGAACACGAGTTCGGCCAACATCATCGGCGAAATTCCGGGCACCGATCCCAAGCTGAAGGACGAAGTCGTGATGATCGGCGCGCACTTCGACTCGTGGCATTCGGGCACGGGCGCCACCGACAACGGCGCCGGCTCCGGCGTGATGCTCGAGGCCATGCGCCTCATCAAGACCCTCGGCCTCTCGCCACGCCGGACGATCCGCATCGCGCTGTGGACCGGGGAGGAGCAGGGGCTGCTCGGCTCGACGGCCTATGTGCGGCACCACTTCGTCACACGCGACGCGGGCGGCGTCCACGCCACTGACGAGCAGGCGAAGCTCGCGGCGTACTTCAATCTGGACAACGGCAGCGGCAGGATCCGCGGCGTGTACCTGCAGGGGATCGCCGAGGAGCGCCCCATCTTCGAGGCGTGGATGGCGCCGTTCCGCAAGCTTGGCATGCGCACCGCCACGATCAGCAATACTGGCGGCACCGATCACCTGTCGTTCATCAGTGTGGGGCTGCCGGGCTTCCAGTTCATCCAGGATCCGCTCGACTACGGCACCGCGACGCACCACACGAACCAGGATGTCTACGAGCGCCTCCAGCCGGACGACATGAAGTTCAACTCGGCGGTCGTCGCGAGCTTCGCGTGGCAGGCGGCGC
>JBDTYL010000257.1:0-4010 GCA_040005695.1 bacterium
GCGAAGCGAATCCCTGTCATCCTGAGCAACGCGCATCCCTGTCATCCTGAGCGATGCGCATCCCTGTCATCCTGAGCGACGCAAATCCCTGTCATCCTGAGCGAAGCGAAGGATCTGCTTCCGGCCGGCCCCACAAGCAGATCCTTCGCTCCGCTCAGGATGACAAAGGGAGGCGCTCAGGATGACAAAGGGAGGCGCTCAGGATGACAAAGGGAGGCGCTCGGGATGACAAACGAGGGGCACAACCGTGAGTCACCCGCCGCGATACTCGGCCTGCAGCGCCAGGTACGACTCCACCGTCTTCGCGATCCGCATACGCTCGGCCTCCGTCGTGGCGCGTACGATACGGGCAGGAACACCGAGCGCCAGCGATCCGGGTGGAATCACCATCCCCTCGCGGCAGACCGCCCCTGCCCCGACGATCGAACCCGTGCCGACCACGACGCCATTCAACAGGATGGCGCCCATCCCGATGAGGCAGTCGTCGGCCACGGTGGCGCCATGCACGACAGCGCGATGCCCGATGGCGACGCGGGAGCCCACGGTGCACGGCACCCCGGCGTCCACGTGCAGCACGGCACCGTCCTGGACGTTCGAATCCGCACCCACCGTGATCGCCGCCGTGTCGCCGCGGAGCACGGCGGTAGGCCACACGCTCACATGCGCGCCGAGAGTGACGTCGCCAATGACGTGCGCGGCGGGATGCACGTAGGCGGTCGCGTGGATGGTGGGCTGGCGCATGGAGGGTGACGGGTGACGGGTGGAGCTAGAACGAAAATCCGTACGCCAGGTACGCACTCACCGGACGCGGCGCCAGATCCCGCGCAGCGATGGGCGCAGCGACACCGACGCGGAGGTTCTGCGCCGTGTCCCAGTCCAGCACCGCGGCCGAGAGCACCAGCTCCGCACCGGCGCTGGCGATCGTGCGGCCGATGCGTGGGGAGGTCGCACACGCATTCGCGAACAGCGGCGCCGCGGCGCACGTCGCGACGGCCGCATCCGTGAAGGCGCTCACCGACGCGCGATCGAAGAACAGCGGCAAGCCACCGAAACCGCGTCCGCCCAGCGTGAGCGGCGCACGATACTCGAGCGTGCCGCTCGCGGCGCTGGTGCCGTACGCCGTCCCCGCGTCGAAGCCGCGCACGCCGAAGGTGCGGCGGCCCTCGCCCACGGAGTAGCCGGGCACGAGCTGGATGGCGGTGCCACTCGTGCCGCCGATGACGAACGACGATGCGCTGCGCGAATCGGCGGTGCCGCCAGCGAGGCGGAGCGCGAGGACGTGATGCGCGAAGCCGGGCAGGTCGAGGCTCTTGAAGCCCGCCATCGTGCCCACGACGCTCGTCGAGACGGTGCGCGAGACGTCGCCACTTTGCGCCCGCACACGCACGGTCGCGGCGGTGCTGATGCCGTCTTCGGCCGAGATGCTCAGTGCGGGCCGCTGGAGGTTGGACCACTGCACGCTGGCGAACGCGCCCGGGAAGACATACGAACGCGTGTACGTGGAATCGGCGAGGCGTGCGTACAGCGCACCGGGGTCGGTGAGGAAGCTGCGGTGCTCGACGGTCGCGCCGAACGCGAGTGCCGTATAGGTGCGATAGCGCGGGCGCACGAAGGCGGTGGAGAGCGCGGCGAAGCGCACGCGGCGAAGCAGGGTGCCGAGCGATTGTCCGCTCGTCCCACTCACCAGGTCGCGCTCGAGGAGATAGTCCTGCGAGAGAGCGAGATCGATGTACGGCCGGCGCAGCCCCGCGTACCGATAGTTGATGCTTGCCACGGGATGCGCGCCCTTCGTGGAGAACGAGAGGCTCGCGTCATAGAGATGCCGCGACAGGATGTCGGAGCCACTGCTGCTGGCGCCGAGCAGGTATCCGCTTCCGGCGGCGTGGTCGAGGACGGGATACCAGTAGCGGGGCCGCACGGTGCGCCACGCGGAGTACGCGTGGAACTCGCCCGCGGCGAGCGGCTGGCTGTCGATGGGCATCGCCGCCATCACGTTCGGCTCTCCCGTGGCGGCGACGGCGGGTTCGGTGAAGAGACGCAGTGACGTGATGCCGACGTGATAGCCATCGGCGCGCAGCGAGGTGGCGGCCAGCGTGCGTCCCGTTGGCGAGACGACGGCACCGTAGACACCGGTGGCGCTGCTGTCGCCGCCCGCCAGCGATCCGATGGTGTGAAGGCCCTGGCCGTCGGCGCGCGCCCAGGCGAGCGTGGGCACGCCGAACTGCTCCGTGGTATACAGCACCACGCTGCCGTCGGCATTCCAGCTCGGCGTCGCGAGCACGTACGGGCCGCGGTCGAGAACGCGAGCCACGCCAGTGGCGACGTCGATCACCTCGATGGAGAACGTGCCGCCGTGCGTGCGATGCGACACGGCGATCGCGCTCCCGTCTGGCGACCATCGTGGTTCGCTCCACGTCTCGTCGGCCGCGGCATCGCGCAGCAGGCGGCGCTCGCCGCCGGCGCTGTCGAGCAGCATGAGGCTCGCGCGGGCGGGCGCGATCTGCACCGCGACGATGGTGCCGTCCTGCCGCGCGTCGGGCTGGATGAGGCGAAGGCCGCGCGTGAGTCGATGCTGCTCGCCGTGCGCGTCGACGTAGAGGTCGGAGCGCACTTCGCTCGTGGTGGCATAGTCGGGCTGCGCGAACAGCAGTCCGCCCCCGAATGGCACGCTCGGTCCGAGCGCGTTGCGGCGACCGATGCGATGGCGGGTTCCGTCGAGGGAGAGCGCGTAGGCCGCGCCGGTTGAGCGTCCGTCGCTCGCCGCATAGACGAGCGAGGAGTCGCTGGTCCAGCGGGGATCCAGCGCGTAGTAGCCGTGCGTGGTGAGCTCGCGCCAGCCGGGCAGCGGAGGACGGAGGTCGCCCACGCTGCGCTGGAGCGAATCGCTGAACGCCGCGTACGCGTCGCCGAAACCGACGCCGAAGCCGCGTCGCGCGTCGGCATCGATGGCCCACGGCACGAGCGACGCGCTCTGGGTGTCGATGAAGCGGCGCACCGTGCTGTCGCCGCGCGTGCGCGCGAGGTAGGCGACGAACAGCGCGCCGTACCCATAGGCGCCGGTGCCGCCCGGAAAGCGCGGTGAGCCGAGACTGAGCGCGTCGAGCGTGGGGAGCGCGTGCTCGAGTGCGGCCGCGCGCGCGATCATGCGGCTCTCGGAATCCTTGAGTCGCCCGCCCTCGGTGAGGCGCGACTCGTAGTAGACCGCGAGCCCCTCGGTGAGCCACGAGGGTCCGTAGGAATTCGGGAACAGCGCCGGTGCGCGCCCGAAGATGTCCTGCGCGAACCGCCACACGCCGCGCACGCGATCGAGGTGGAAGATGTGCGTGAGCTCGTGCGTGATGACGATGCCGAGCCAGTCCTCGTTGAGGCGAAGGGAGCCAGCGTCCACCGATGGCGTGGCGAACACCACGATGCGGTTGCCTGGCACTGGCGACGCGTACCCGTTGGAGTAGTCGGCGTCGTCGCTCACGATGAGGTCGATGGTGCCGCGCGGTTCGTGCAGCTCCTTTGCCAGCAACGCATACGCCCGCTCGGCCGCCGCCGCCGCGACGCGCCCTTCGCGCTCGAGTCCTTCCGCCACGGTGAGACGAAAGTGCGGCGTGTCGAGCGTACGGTAGCGGTGATACGGCGCGAGCTGCGCGTGGGCCACGCCGCCGGCGGAGAGTGCACACGCGGCGAACGCCACGATCGCCGACAGGCGGGCGAAGGTCATGCGATGCGGGTCAGGGTGTGTCGGCGTGCTCGCGACTACAGCGACGGGAGGGCGCGAAAGTAGTTCTCCACGCCATCCGCCACGCCGCGCGCATACCGCTCCTGGAACTCGGGCGTGCGGAGCGCGGCCTCCTGGTCCGGCATGATCACGAAGGCCCCTTCGCACAGCACGGCGGGATACCAGGTGCCGCGCACCACGGCGAGGTTGTCGTAATTGACGCCGAGGTCGGGCAGGCCCATGCGGGACACCATGCCGCGCTGGACGTCGCGCGCGAGCGGCTCGCTGTGCGTGCGGAAGA
>JBDTYL010000258.1:0-10178 GCA_040005695.1 bacterium
TGTTGCGGCCCGTGAGCAGCTTGTGCGGGTAGCCCTGATGTCCCACGTCCCACACCAGCTGGTCGCGTGGCGTGCGGAAGGTGTGGTGCAGCGCGATCGTGAGCTCCACCACCCCGAGGCCGGCGCCGATGTGCCCCCCCGTGCGCGAGCAGACGTCCACCATGCGCTCGCGGAGGTCGTCGGCGAGCGTGCGCAGCTCGTCGCGCGTGAGCGCGCGGACGTCGGCGGATGAGTTGATGCGATCGAGGATGGACATGGCAGCGTGAAATCTAAGAGGTGCGTTCGACCGTGAAGCGGGCGATGTGCGCGAGGGCCGGGGTCAGGAGGCCGACCGCGTCGAGCGCGCCGCAGCCTTCATCGATCAACGCTTCGGCACGCCGTTTTGCTCCGTCCACGCCAAGCAGCGCCGGATACGTACCCTTCCGGAGGGCCAGGTCGCGGCCCGCCGTCTTTCCAAGTTGATCGCTCGTCGCGGTCACGTCGAGGACGTCGTCGGCAATCTGGAAGGCCAGCCCCACCGCGGCGCCGTACCGGCCGAGCGCGTCGACGCGTGGCGCCGATGCCAGGGCGGCGCGGCCGCCGAGCGTCGCTGCCGCCGTGATCAGTGCCCCGGTCTTCGCGCGGTGGATGCGTTCCAGGTCCGCGAGCTCCAGCAGACGCCCTTCGCCCTCGAGATCGAGCAATTGGCCGCCGATCATCCCGCCCGCACCGGACGCCTGCATGAGCTCGATCACGATGGCCCCGACAACTGCGTCCTCGAGCCCCAGCGCCCGCGCGGACGCCGCCGCGCATCGCGCTGCGAGCGGCACCATGGCCAGTCCGGCTGCGGTCGCGATTGCCACGCCGTACACGCGGTGCATCGTCGGCCGGCCGCGGCGAACATCATCGTCGTCCATGCACGGCAGGTCGTCGTGCACCAGCGAATAGGCGTGCACGACCTCGATGGCCGCCGCGAGGTCCGCTCCATCGCCGGCACCGCCGGCTGCCTCGAAGGCGCTCAGGAAGAGCGTGCCACGCAACCGCTTTCCTTCGCCGAGCAGGCTGTAGCGGATGGCGTCGGCGACGTGCGGCGGCATGTCGCCGAACGCGTGGTCGCACAAATCGGCGAGCGCGTTGCCGATCCGCGTGCGGTGGGTCGCGATGGTTGCGGGCTCGTCCCGCAGCACGGCGTCAGGCATCCTCGTCGAACTCCTCGACGACGAACGCGCCGTCCGCGAGCTCGGTGAGCCGCTTCACCCGCGTTTCCGCCTCGGCCAGCGATCCCGTGGCCTCGCGAAGGCACGTGACGCCTTCCTCGAAGAGCACCAGCGCGGACGCAAGGTCGATCTGATCGTTCTCCAGCGCGGCCACAATGGCTTCCAGCCGTTCCAGCCGCTGTTCGAGCGTCATGCGCCGGGCTCGGTGACGGCTTTCACGCTGCGGGCGCTCGCGGCCACCTCGCCATCGCGAAGGCGCAAGGTGAACGGCATCTTCGGCGTGAAGTCCTGCACCGACGCGAGCGTGCGGCCGTCCGCGTCGCGCGCCACGGCGTAGCCGCGCTCGAGGGTGGCGAGTGGGCTGAGCGCGTGCAGGCGGCCGGCCAGCCCACCCAGCCGCTCGCCGCGCGAGCGCAGGTGCGAGGTGGTGGCATCGGCAAGGCTGTGCGCGGCGCTGGCGGCGCGTGCGCGCGGCTCGTACAGACGTTCCTCCATCGCATGCATGAGGCGACGGCGCCCGTTCCGCATTGCGAGCTGCACCTCCACGCGGGAGGTGACCGCCGCTTCCGCCGCCGCCGACGGTGTTGGCGCGCGAAGGTCGGCGACAAGATCGCAGAGCGAGATGTCCACTTCGTGTCCCACCGCGGAAATTGTCGGCACGGGACATCCCGCTACGGCGCGCGCCACGCGCTCGTTGTTGAACGCCCAGAGATCCTCACGCGATCCACCACCCCGCGCAATGATCACGAGATCGGCGCCGCCCCATCGCGCCACGCGCTCGAGTGCGCGGCACAGTTCGCGCGGCGCGCTCTCGCCCTGCACCGAGGCATGCGCGACCACCAGCTCGACGCCGGGCGCGCGATTGCGGAGCACCGCGATGACGTCCCGCAGCGCGGCGCCGCTGCCGCTCGTGACGATGGCGATGCGGCGCGGATGCCGTGGCAGCGCGCGCTTGCGGCCGGGTGCGAGCAGCCCGTCGGCGTCCAGCTTCGCGCGCGTCGCCTCGAGCGCCTTCCGCCAGAGCCCGTCGCCCTCCGCCTCGAGGCGCTTGATGGTGAACTGCATCTCGCCGCGCGACGCGTACACGCCGAGCTGCCCGAGTGCCGTCACCTGCATGCCGTCGTCAGGCGCGGAGGGAATTCCGCGCTGGTCGCGCGACCACACCACGCAGCGCAGCTGCGACGACAGGTCCCGGAGGCCGAAGTACCAGTGGCCGTTGCGATGCGCCTTGAAATCGGTCACCTCACCGCGCACCCACAGCGGGATGAACGCGCCCTCGACGACATCCTTTGCCGTCTGGGTGAGCGTGGAGACCGCGATGGCCGACCGCGGGCTTGCGCCCGGAAAGATCTCGCCCACGGCCTCGAGCAGGGCATCCGGATCCGGCAGCGAATCGAAGAAGGACGCCTCCTCTCCGCGCGACGACGGCGCGCTGGCCTGGCGACGCGGCATCAGGAGGTTGTCGCCTGCCGCGCCGCGCGAACGGTGTTGCGCAACAGCATGGCGATGGTCATGGGCCCGACGCCGCCCGGCACCGGCGTGAGGAGCGATGCGACGGAGCGGACGCCGTCGAAATCCACGTCCCCCACGAGGCGCGTGCCGGTGCGCGTGGTGGCGTCGGGAATCCGGTTCATGCCCACATCGATGACGACCGCACCCGGCTTCACCATGCTTGCGGTGATCATGCGCGGACGGCCCGCGGCGACGATGAGGATGTCGGCACGCCTCGTGTGCGCGGCGAGGTCGCGCGTGCGACTGTGGCACACCGTGACGGTGGCGTCCGCGCCCGGGCCGCTCTGCATCATCAGGGCGGCCATCGGCTTCCCGACGATCGTGCTGCGCCCCACGACGACGACATCGGCACCGCGCGTCTCGACGCCGTAGTGCACGAGCATGCGCTGGACACCCGCCGGCGTGCAGGGAGCAAAACCATCCGCGTAGCCAATGAGCAGCTTGCCCACGTTCACCGGATGAAATCCGTCCACGTCCTTGGCCGGGTCGATGTGCCGGATGACCGTGTCGGGATCGATCTGCTTGGGCAGGGGCATCTGGACGAGGATGCCATGCACGAGCGGATCGGCATTCAGCCGCTCCACCAGCGCGAGGAGCTCGGCCTGCGACGTGTCCGCCGCCAGGCGAATGGTTTCGCCGCTCATTCCCGCCTCGCGCGACGCCTTCTCCTTCGCACCCACGTAGACGGCGCTCGCGGCGTCCTCGCCCACGAGCACCACCGTCAGTCCCGGCGTGACGCCGGATGCCTTGAGCTCGCGCACGTCTGCTGCCACCTCGTCGCGGATGAGCGCAGACAGCGCGCGCCCATCGATCAGGCGCGCACTCGCAGGCGCCGGTGCTTCTCGCGCCTCCACGGCCTCAGCGGGCAAAGTCCACCGCCCGCGTCTCGCGGATGAGCACGACCTTGATCTGCCCCGGGTATTGCAGCTCGGCCTCGATGCGTCGAGCGATTTCCTCGGACAGTGTCGTCATGCGCTGGTCGTCCACGTCGTCCGGGACGACGATCACGCGAATCTCGCGGCCGGCCTGGATGGCGAAGACCCGCTCGACTCCCTTGTAGCTGGACGCGATGCGCTCGAGCCCCTCGAGGCGCTTCACGTACGTCTCGAACGCCTCGCGGCGCGCGCCGGGCCGCGAGCCGGAGATGGAGTCCGCGGCCTGCACCAGCACGGACACCTCGCTCTCGTGCGGCACGTCGTCGTGGTGCGCCGCAATGCAGTTCACCACGAGCGGGTTCTCGCCGTACTTGGTGGCCATCTCCACGCCGAGCTGCACGTGCGTGCCCTCGTGCTCGTGCGTAAGCACCTTGCCCACGTCGTGCAGCAGCGCACCGCGCTTGGACATGGAGACATCGAGTCCCAGCTCAGCGGCCATGATGCCCGCCAGGTGCGCCACCTCCTGCGAGTGCTGGAGGATGTTCTGGCCGTAGCTCGTGCGCCACTTCATTCGCCCGATGAGCTTGATGAGCTCGGGGTGCAGGCCGTGGACGCCGGTGTTGTAGGCTGCCTGCTCGCCCGTCTCGATGATTGCCGCGTCGACTTCCTTCTTCGACTTGTTGACGACCTCCTCGATGCGGCCCGGATGGATGCGGCCGTCCGACACGAGCTTTTCCAGCGCGAGCCTGGCGACTTCGCGCCGGACTGGGTCGAAGCACGACACCACGACCGTGTCCGGCGTGTCGTCGATGATGACGTCCACGCCGGTGGCGAGCTCGAATGCGCGGATGTTCCGCCCTTCGCGCCCGATGATGCGCCCCTTCATCTCATCATTGGGCAGCGACACCGCGGACACCGTGGTTTCCGCCGTGGTGTCCGCCGCGATGCGCTGGATGGCGAGGGCCACGATCTTCTTCGCCTCGCGCTCGGCGTTGCGGCGGGCGCTCTCGCGAATCTCGCGGAGCATGTTGGCCGCGTCCGCATGCGCCTCCTCCTCGAGGCGTCGGATGAGCTCGTTCTTGGCGTCCTGTGCCGACATGCCCGCCATCTGCTCCAGCCGACGGCGCTCCTCGGCCACCAGCTTGTCGAGCTCCTCCTCGCGGGTCTGCACGAGCTTCTCGCGGCGCCCGAAGTCGCTGGCCCGCTTGCCCAGCTCACGGTCGCGCTGCTCCACCAGCTCGAGCTTCCGATCGAGAGTGCTTTCGCGCTCGCTCACCCGACGCTCCTCCTGCTCCACGAACGAGCGGCGCGAGCGCAGCTCGAGCTCCGCCTCCTCGCGCAGCTTCATCACTTCTTCCTTGCCCGAGAGGATCGCGCTCTTCCGCGACGTCTCCACCTCGCGCTCCGCCTCGGCGATGATGCGCTTTGCGGTTTCCTCCGCGGTGGTCTTCGCGGCGGTGTGGCGCTCGAGCTCAACGCGGCGACCCCTGCTCTCGCCCAGCGAACGGCCCCAAATGAAAAATGCCGGCAGGGCGACGACCAGAACGCCCAGCACGGCAAACATTGCCATATCATTCATTTCATCTATGCTCCACCGCGGGCGGGCCGCGGAAGAAGGAAACCGCCGCTGCCTCCGCGGAGCGCCGCCGGGTAGCTGCAACACTCGAGGCCGCACCGGCGTAGGGCGCGACGTGGAGCGAGCTAACTACAAAGGGCGCTTCAACCTACGGGGACAGCCGGGACGCTCGGGAAGTTACGGCGGCGACGGGGATCGGGCAAGGCGCATACCCGTGCGCCGCACACGTGAACTACCCGCTCACCACCGGGATCGAGGCGCTGTCACGCTTGCCGGGCGGCAGCAGCCGTCGCACGTCCGACGAGAGCCCCTGCATCGCGCCAACGAGAGCGGCATTCGCCTCGCGCGCGAGGAACAGCTCGGACGTGATCTGGAGCGCCGCGAGAATGGCGGCCCGATTCGCCTCGATGACCGCGCCGCCAGACAGGATCTGGCGGATGGCCCGGTCGAGGTGTTCCGCCACGGCTTTGGTATGTTCCGGCGCCGCCTCGGTGCGCAGCACGTACGACTCGCCGAGGATCTCGACCTTCACCGACGTCTTCTTGCCGCTCACCGTTCGCCTCCTCCCTGCGCCTGCTGGCGGATGAACCGCACACGGTCGAGCATCTGGTTGGAGCGCGCCATGGCCGCGTCGAGGCGACCCTTGAGCGCGGCGTTCTCGTGCTCGAGCTGGGTCACGCGATCCGACAACTCGCGCTTCTCCTGCACCACGGGCACCGTCCCCTGGCTCTCGAAGTCTCGTACGCGCGACTCCGCCAGGAGGGCACGGCGACGAAAGCCGGCCAGCTCGTCGGCGAGGTGCCGGACGAGCGTTTCCAGCTCACGAAACGCCGCGGTTTCAGGTCGAACGCTGTCGGACATGCAGTTCGGTTTCCAGTGCTGAGAGGATCCGCGAGCGACGACCTTCGACTTCCTTGTCCCGTAGAGTGCGCTCCGGATGGCGCAAGGTCAACCGCCACGCCACGGAACGATGGCCGGCCTCGACGCCCTCGCCCTCGTAGACGTCGAACGCAACGAGGCGCTCGAGCAGGTCGCCCGCCGTCGCACGAATGACGCGTTCCACGTCGGCCGCGCGTACGTCCGGCGGTACGACGAGTGCGAGGTCGAACTCCGAAGCCGGCATGGTGGGCAGCGGCACGAATCGAGGGACGCGCGTGCCACTCGACGCGCCGTCGGTGCGCTCGGACGCGCCCGAAAGCTCTTCCGCTTCCGATGGGTGTACGTGCTCGCCTGGCGGGGCAGCGTCCGCATTCGACACGTGGCCCAGCACCAACTCCACCCCGTACGCTGGCGACGCCCACACGGGTGCGTCGAGCGGCACACGCGACACGTGTCCGCGCTCAGTGCCGTCGACGAGAATGCGCCACAGGAGGTCGCCTTGCCCATCGCTCGGCTCCAGTACCGCGGCCGGAAACACGACCCCTGCCACGAGCTCACCGAGCCCCTTGGCGTCCCACACGTCGAACGGCGCCGGCCTGGCATTGGTGAAGTGCGTCGGCTCCCGCTGGCCCATCACGAGCAGCGCCACGCGCATGGTTTCGTCGGGCAGCGCGTCGGCACCGCGCTCGAACGCGGCCCCCACCTCGTACAGCCGCACGTTGCCCTGCATGTGCGCCAGGTTGTGCTCCGCGCGCGTCGCGAGCGTCTCGAGCAGGGTGCGCCGCAGGTGCGCCTCGTTACCCGCCAGCGGGTTCAGCACGCGAACGTGCTCGACCCCGCCCGCGACGAACGGGATCGGTCGCGCCTCGAGGAGTCCGGCGCCACCAAGGGTCTCGCGCAGCCTGGCGGCGATCGTCCAGAGCGGCGCGTCCGTCGTGGTGCCGGGCCGGTACGGACGGATCTCGTCCGGAAGGGCGTCATACCCATGCAGCCGCGCGACCTCCTCGATGAGGTCGGCCTCGGCGACGAGGTCGCGGCGCCAGGTGGGCGCGATCACGTGCACCGCGGCGCCCGCGTCGTCCACGTCTGCCGTGCAACCGATGGCCTTGAGATGGCGCGCGATGTCGGTCGCCTCGAGCGCGACGCCGAGCACGCGCGCGACGCGGGCCGTGCGCAACACGATGGGCACGTGCGCCACATCGCCGGCGTACAGGTCCACAGGCGCGGCCGTCACCTCGCCTCCGGCGAGGGCGATGATCAGTGACGCCACACGAGCGAGCGCGCGCGGCGCGAGCGCCACGTCCACACCACGCTCGAAGCGATAGCTCGCATCGGTGGACAGGCCCGCGGCGCGGCGCGTCCGGCGCGTGCGCGCCGCATCGAAGGTCGCGACCTCGACGAACAGGTCCGTCGTCGCCTCACCCACTTCCGTGCCCGCGCCGCCCATGACGCCGGCCAGCGCGATGGGATCGCGCGAGTCCGCGATCACCGTCATCTCCGGCGTGAGCATGCGCGTGACGCCGTCGAGCGTGACCATTGTCTCTCCGTCCTTCGCCGAGCGGATGACGATCGTCTTCTCCGGCATCTTCGGCTCGGGATCGATCTTCGCGAGGTCGAACGCATGCGTCGGCTGGCCGAGCTCGTGGAGCACATAGTTCGTGGCGTCCACGACGTTGTTGATCGACCGCGCGCCCACCGCTGCGAGTCGCTCCACGAGCCAGTCGGGGCTCGCGCCCACCGTGACGCCGCGGATCACCACACCCATGTAGCGCGACGCGAGGCGGTGGTCTTCCAGGTGCATGACGATGCCGCCGGCGTTGCCCGCGCGGCGAAAGCGCTTCGCGTCCGGCACCACGACATGCGCGGCGCCCACGTCCGGCAGGTGGATGTCACCGCCACCTACTGCGGCGATCTCACGCGCGATCCCGAGGTGGGAGAGCAGGTCCGGTCGGTTGGGGAGGACGTCCACCACGAGACGCGAGTCGCCGACGGGCATGGCACGCAGGAACGGCGTGCCGGGCGCGACGTCCACGTCGAGCTCCATGATGCCGTCCTGCTCGGTGCCGAGGTTCAGCTCGCGCGCCGAGCAGAGCATGCCGTTCGAGGTCTGCCCGCGGATCTTGCGCTTCTCGATCTTCAGGCCGCCCGGTAGGACGCTGCCCGTGGGCGCGAACGGGTACAGCTTGCCCGCGGTCACGTTCGGCGCGCCGCATACGACGTCGAGCAGTTCACCGGTGCCCATGTCCACCTTCGTGATGTGGAGATGGTCGGAGTCCGGGTGTGCGGCTTCCTCCACCACGCGTGCCACCACGATGGGCGCGAGGTCTTCGCGCAGCGCGACGACGTCCTCCACCGTCGCAACGTGCGCCGTGAGGAGGTCGCGCAGCGCGGTGGCGGAGCGCGCAGTTTCCGCGAACGCATTGAGCCAGCTCACCGAGGCGTTCATCGGGCCACCTGCTCGAGGAAGCGAACGTCCGAGTCGTACAACAACCGGATGTCGGGAATTCCGTAGCGCAGCATCGCGATGCGGGCTGGGCCCATGCCGAATGCCCATCCCGTGTAGCGCTCACTGTCCACGCCGGCCGACTCGAGGACGGACGGGTGTACCATGCCGGCGCCGAGGATCTCCATCCATCCCGTGCCCTTGCACGCCGCGCAACCCACGCCCCCGCACACCCGGCACTCCACGTCCATCTCGGCCGAGGGTTCGGTGAAGGGGAAGTAGCTCGGGCGGAAGCGCGTGCGCGTCTGGCCGAAGAACTTCTGCGCGAAATAGGTGAGCGTCGCCTTGAGGTCCACGAACGAGATGCCTTCGTCCACGGCGAGGCCCTCGACCTGCGCGAATGCGGGTGCGTGCGACGCGTCGAACGGATCGACGCGGAACGCCATGCCGGGCGCGAGGATGCGGATGGGTGGCGCGTGACGCTGCAGCGTGCGCACCTGCACCGGCGACGTGTGGGTGCGCAGCAGCGCGCCTTCGCCGAGGTAGAAGGTGTCGTGCATGTCCATCGCCGGGTGGTCGGGCGGGAAGTTCAGCGCGCCGAAGTTGTACCACTCGGATTCGCTCTCCGGGCCGAGGGCCACGGTGAAGCCGATCTCGCGAAAGATCGCCACGATCTCGTCGATGACGAGCGTGACGGGATGCCGTCCGCCGCGCCAGCGGCTGCGGGCGGGCATGGTGAGGTCGAGTGCTGCGTTGTCCTGCGCCCCGTGCGAATTCCGGAGGGCGTGCTGGCGCTCCTGCAGGACCTCGTCGACATGGACCTTGAGGTCATTGAAGACGCGTCCGGCCTCGCGGCGATCGTCGGGGGGCAGCTCACCAAGCGCCTTGCTGAACGACTGCTGAATGGTGCGTGACCAGACCCTGGTGCGCGCCTCTTCGAGCGTCGTGGCATCGAGCGCGGCGAGAATGGAGAGGCTCGCCTCCTTCTTGTGCGCTTCCGCGCGGGACCGGAATTCGTCGATTGTCATATTTCCGTGTTCGTGAAGCGCTGCATTCTTGACGGCAGCAGCCTTGCAACGAGGCGCAAAACAATGATTGAGCAGAGAAGGGGGAAGGAAGAATGAAAGCGCTTTGCAGTCCTCTGTGTCCCTCTGTGTCCCTCTGTGGTTCAAGTGCTTGAACTCCAATCACCACAGAGGACGCAGAGGACTGCGAATGACTGATCCACGCGCGCGTTGGGGATTCTCAAGCAGTCCTTGGCGTCCCTGGCATCCTTGGCGGTTCAAGTTCTCGAACTGCAATCACCACAGAGGACACAGAGGGCCGCAGAGGACTGCGGAATACCGCTTCACACTCTCGCGTGGTGGCTCATGCAGTCCTCCGTGTCCTCTGCGGTGAATGTGTTCTCTTGCGGTTTACATGTGTACCGATTGACCGCCGAGACAAAAACAGCAGCGGCGGCGAAACCGTAGAGGTCGCGCCGCCGCCGAGAAACCTGCGAGCAAAGCTACTTACGCAGCGTTGTTCAGGGCAGCGCGGGCGGCGTCGGCAATCGCACCGAAGGCCTGCGGATCACGGACGGCGATGTCGGCCAGGATCTTCCGGTCGATCTCGATGCCGGCGAGCTTCAGCCCGTTCATGAACACGCTGTAGCTCATGTCGTGCTGGCGCGCGCCCGCGTTGATGCGGACGATCCA
>JBDTYL010000259.1:0-5417 GCA_040005695.1 bacterium
ATCGCCTCGCCGCTCGCCGCACAGCGCTCGTCGCAGTACGACGACAGCCGTTGGCTCGACGACTGCCGCAATGGTTGGAACGGCAACGACGACCGGGGCCGAGCGTGCGACGTGCGCGTCGTGCCCGTGAAGCCGAACGGTCGGTCGCTCGACATCGACGGTCGGGAGAACGGCAGCATTCGCGTGGTGTCGTGGGATGGCGATTCCGTGCGCGTCACCGCGCGCATCCAGGCCAACGCCCGGAGCGATGCGGCGGCGCAGGACCTCCTGAAGGACGTGCGCATCGTCGCCGACGGCCGTCGCGTCTACGCCGACGGCGCTCGCTCGTGGGCCCGACACGAGAGCTGGTCGGTGAGCTACGTGGTGTTCGTCCCCCGCCGATACGACCTCGCTCTCGAGGCGCACAACGGCAGCCTGGGCGTCACGGGGGTGGTGGGCAAGATGGACCTGCGCACGGAGAATGGGTCGGTCAACCTCGCCGACGTCGGCGGCGACGTCCGTGCCCGCACGCAGAACGGGTCGCTCAACGTGCAGCTCGAGGGTGGCAAGTGGGATGGCGCCGGCCTGGATGCGGAAACGGAGAACGGGTCGGTGCGCATCGGCATTCCGTCGTCGTATGCGGCGCAGATCGAGACGGGCACGGTGAATGGCCGCATGAGCACGGACTTTTCGATCACGGTTCAGGGCCGGATCGGGCGGCGGCTGAGCCTGCCCTTGAACGGCGGTGGGACGACGCTGCGCGCGATCACCACGAACGGCTCTGTGTCGTTGTCGAGAAAGTAGACTGGCCGAGGCCCCGTAAGCTGGCGCGTAGCGCCCAGCGCCACGTAAGCTGGCGCGCAGCGCCCAGCGCCCCGTAAGCGAAGCGCCCCAGGCACACGATGATCCACCAGCGGCGTCAGCCGGCTGGTGGATCATCGTTTGCCTCCTACGGTACTAAGTTCCTCATCCTCTCTTCGAAAGACGACCAATGAATACCAGGACCCTCGTACTGCTTGCCGTCCTCGTCGGCGCGGCGCCGCTCGCGGCGCAAGTCGCGGTGCCGGCGCCAACTAGCGCGATGCCGCGCTTCGACAACACGGGCGTCGGCGACACATCCATCTTCGCCCCACTCGACCTGCCGCCGGGCAACATGTTCCGTTCGGCCTCCGGCGCGCCCGGCCCCAAGTACTGGCAGAACCACGCCGACTACGACATCAAGGCGTCGCTCGACACCACGTCCAAGACGCTCACCGGCTCCCTGCGCCTGAAGTACACGAACAACTCCCCGGACACGCTCCGCTTCATCTGGCTCCAGGTGGAGCAGAATGCCTTCAGGGACAAGTCGCTCAACTCTTTCATCTTCCCGCAGGACTCGCGGTTCGGCGCGCGCGGCTTCGAGGGCGGCGACGTCATCGACCGCTTCGACCAGGTGCTCGGCGCCCGTCACGTCGCGGTGAAGCGCCGCCCGAACGAGACCACCATGAAGGTCGATCTCGCCGAACCGCTTGCTCCGGGTCGGTCGGCGTCGTTCGATGTCGCGTGGCACTTCCTCATCCCCGAGCACGGCGCCGATCGCATGGGCCGCGAAGGCTCGTTGTACGAGCTCGCGCAGTGGTACCCGCGCGTGAACGTCTACGACGACCTCCGCGGCTGGAACACGGAGCCGTACCTCGGTCAGGGCGAGTTCTACCTCGAGTACGGCGACTTCAACGTCGAGATCACCGTGCCGTCGGGTTACATCGTGGCCAGCACCGGTTCGCTCACCAACCCGCGCGATGTGCTGACGTCTGCGCAGATCGGCCGGCTCGCGCAGGCGATCAAGTCGCCGACGCCGGTGAGCATCGTCTCGCTTGCCGAGATCCAGTCGGGCGCCGCGCGTCCGCACGGCACGAGTGGCACGCTCACGTGGAAGTTCTCCGCGAAGCGGGTACGCGACGTGGCCTGGGCGGCGTCACCGGAATACCTCTGGGACGCGAGCGGCTGGAACGGCATCCTCGCGCAGGCCTACTACCGGCCGAGTGCGATTGATCCGTGGAAGGACGCGGCGGACCAGACGCGCATGTCGATCGACGAGTATTCCACGCGCTGGTACAAGTACCCGTGGCCGCAGATGAGCGCCGTCGAGGGTCCGATCAGCGGCATGGAGTACCCGATGCTCGTGATGGAGGCGAAGAGCAGCGACAAGTACGACCTGTACAACGTCGTGACGCACGAGATCGGGCACAACTGGTTCCCGATGCTCGTTGGCTCGAACGAACGGGTGTACATGTGGCAGGACGAGGGATTCAACACGTTCATCAACACCTTCAGCGAGGCGCGGCGGTATCCCGAGAAGGGCGACCAGATGGCGCGTGCGCTCGGTGAGCGCGGCTACGTGGAAGGCGCGCAGAAGGCCAACGTGGACATGCCGATCGACGTGGCCCCTGACCGCATCGATCCGCGGCTGCTCGGCCTCGCGGCGTACGTGAAGCCCAGCGTGGGACTCCAGTTGCTACGACAGGAGATCATGGGCCCCGCGGCCTTCGACGACGCGTTCCGCACCTACATCGAGCGGTGGGCGTACAAGCATCCCTCGCCGACCGACTTCTATCGGACGATGGAAGACGTTGGCGGCAAGCGGCTCGACTGGTTCTGGCGCGAGTGGTTCAAGGAGAACGTCCACTTCGACCAGGCCATCGACACCGTCGTGACGACGAAGGCGCCCAACGGGTCCGACGTGGTGACGGTGGTGTACGGCAACCGTGCCCGTGGTGTTCTGCCCATCCACGCGCGATTCACGTACAGCGACGGGTCCGTCGAGAACCACGACTATCCGGCCGAGGTATGGAGCACGAACACCACGCACTACATGCGGCGGTATACGCTGACCGGCAAGACGCTCACGCGCATCGAGCTCGATCCGGACAAGCGGCTGGTGGACGACGATCGCACGAACAACGTGTGGGGCAGCGCGCCTGCCGGTCCGAAACCCTGAGGGCGGGTCGTCTCGTATGGGGAACGGTTGGTCGGGCGACGCGCCTGGCCAACCGTTCTTCGTTGCGGACCAGCGGCGGCAATCGTAGCGGACGTGGCTGTTTTTTTGCGCGGACGGGAACCGCATCCACTTCTACAGTG
Organism: bacterium; assembly: GCA_040005695.1. GTDB lineage: Bacteria > Gemmatimonadota > Gemmatimonadetes > Gemmatimonadales > Gemmatimonadaceae > AG11. Next base: position 3,097 of record JBDTYL010000259.1, read on the forward strand.
TCCGACAAGCATGAGCGACGAGCGACGCTTCGGTGAGCTGTTGATGGAGATGGAGCGAGTGGGGATCGACCCCCACAACTTTCCCGCCGGCGTCACCGTGAGCCACGAGCTGGCGGTGCGTGTCCTGCGCGTCCTGCCGAATGGCGCGGGGCCCGAGGCTTTCCTGACCGCCATCCGCGAGGAACGGCAGCTGATCAAGTCGAGCGGAGAGCAGGTGGCCGTCGGAAGCGGGGCCGCGAGCCGGCCGGACGACAGCTGACCCGTCAGGATGGCGCCTCGGCCGCGAGCCCATCCAGCTCCGCCACCAGTGCCTCGCCGAAGTAGTAGCCGATCTCCACCCGCGCCATGTCGTACGCCGTCGGGCCCGCGCCGGCGCACACGAGGGAGGCGTCCGTGAGTTCCTCGGAGCAGAACAGCGTCTCCTCGCCGAAGGTCACGGGGAACAGCGTGCTCACCATCGGCTTGAGGTGGTGGAAGTCGTCGCCCGTCTCCAGCGCGAGTGCGTGGAGCGTACAGCCGCGCGAGCTGCGCTGGAGGAAGACGCAGCGTCCATCGACGACGCGCGTGCGGGTGGCGCCGCCGCCGGGGAAGTCCACGTCCGGCGTGACGGTCGCCTCGAACCACGACTCGGGCGCGAGGCCGATGCGTGGCGCGAGTTCGGCCGCATGCGCGAGGATGCGGTCCCGTTCCACGATCGACACGTCGACGCCGTGCTGGCAGCAGGCGTCGGCGCAGAAGCCGCACGACATGCAGTGGCCGAAGTACCGGCTCGCGAAGATCGCGGGGTCCACCGCGCGCACGGTGGGCGCGCCGTCCCGCGCGGTGTACGCGCGGGAGAGCGGTAAGCGCGTCAGGCGGCGCTCGTCCCTTCGTCGCCGGCGGCCGGCGATGGCCCGCGTTGCCGCGGGCTGGCCCCGCGGCGGCGATTGCGCCCGCGCTTCTTGGCGGCCGGACCCCCGGGCGCGCCGGAATGGTGTGCGAGCTCGCCGCGCTTGGTCACCGACTCCCGGCACGCCTCGAGCGCCTCGATGCCGTCGTCCGTGGCCTCCAGGAAGAGGTCCTTCACCACGGACTCCGCCTTCTCGAGCTGCTTCACGAGGGCCAGCGCCATCGCACGACTCGACATCGTGCCGCAGAGCTTTGCGTCGATGCGGTTGCCGGCGGGTCGGCGCAGCACCGTCACCGCGCCCTGCTTGCCCGGCTGCAGGAAGTAGGGCGACTTGTGAACCGGCCCCCCGCGCTTCTTCGCGGGGCGACGCTTCTTTTCTGTCATATCGCAATCATCCGCGTGTGCACCTCTGTAACGTATTCCGTGGCCGGGCGAGGCGGGAGCCCTTGGTCCGGCCTCGCGTCACGAGCCTGCGGGCGCGTAGCTTGCCGATTCGTCCTCCTCTCCATCCCGAACCGCTTACTGCCATGGCCTCCTCCGCCCCCGCCGACACCGCCCTCCGATATCCCATCGGCCGCCCGGACCGCAAACCACAGCTCACCACCGCCGAACGGCGCGCGGCGGTGGATACGCTGGCTGCCGCGCCGCGCCAGCTCCGCGACGCCGTGCACGGCCTGAGCGACGCACAGCTCGACACCGCGTACAGACCCGGCGGCTGGACGGTGCGTCAACTCGTGCACCACGTGGCCGACAGCCACATGAACGCCTACTGCCGCTTCCGCCTCGCACTCACCGAGGACTATCCCACGATCAAGCCGTACGCCGAGGCGCTCTGGGCCGAGCTCGGCGACGCGCGCACGATGCCGGTGGAGGTTTCCCTCGCGCTCATCGACGGGATGCACGACCGGCTCGTGACCCTGCTCCGCGCTACACCGGACGACGCGTTCCAGCGGGGCGTACAGCACCCCGAAAACGGCCCGATGACCCTGGACGCGATGGTCACCACCTACGCCTGGCATGGGCAACACCATACCGCCCACGTCACGGCGTTGCGCGAGCGGATGGGCTGGTCGTGATGCGGCGCGCGGTCGCGCTTGTCCTGGCCTGTGCGATCGCGGGCTGCAGGCGCGACAGGCCCGCAGCAGTCGACACCGCGGCGGCGGCGGCGGCCACGGCCGCCGTGCCCGGCGCCGGCCCCACCTGTCAGCGCACCGGTCATTGGAGCGAGTGCACCGTGCGCATCCGACTCGACCAGTCCGGCCTCGCCCCGCAGACTGGCTCGGACAAGGTCGGCAGCCTGCCCAGCCTCGCGGCGAAGCCGCTCACGCTCACGATCGGGAACGCGGGCCTCGCGTACTACGTGTATCCGGATTCAGCGGCGCGGCACGCCGCCGCCGCCACGCTCGACACGGCGAAGTACATCGCGCAGACG
>JBDTYL010000260.1:0-7589 GCA_040005695.1 bacterium
CGCAGCACACCGGCGGTGGATTGCACGTCGGCCGACGGCAGGATGCCGCGCACGTGCGACTCGCCGCTCGCGAGCGCGCCGAAGATCAGCGCGCGATGCGAGATCGACTTGTCGCCGGGCACGCGCAGCGTCCCCTCGACGCGCACGCGCGACGCGCGCAGCGGAGCCATCCCTCGAGGGCCGTGGCAAGGTCCGTCCGCTCGTCGCGGTACTTCACGATGACGGGGGTCTGCAGCGAGAGGCCTTGTTCCGTGCCCCAATCTCCGCTCACTCGGCGCGCGCCCGGCACCACCACGGCGCCGGACGGAATCTCCAGTGGCGCGTCGGCCGTTGCGCGATAGACGCGCTCGTGCACCAGGTCGTACACGGGCGTGCCACGCGTGAGCACCACGCCGGCGGCCAGCACGGCCTTCGTGCGGACGATGGTCCCTTCGTACACGCCGCAGTTGCCGCCCACCAGCACGTCATCCTCGATGACGACGGGCGCCGCGTTCACGGGCTCGAGGACGCCGCCGATCTGCGCCGCCGCGCTGAGGTGCACGCGCGCGCCCACCTGCGCACACGAGCCCACGAGGGCGTGGGAATCCACCATCGTGCCGGCGCCCACCCACGCGCCGACGTTCACGTACATCGGGGGCATGCAGACGACGCCGGGCGCGAGATACGCGCCGCGTCGCACGGACGAACCGCCGGGCACGATCCGCACGCCGCCCTCCACCCGCATTGCCTGCGGCGGATACGTGTGCTTGTCGAAGAACCCCAGCCGGGGCTCGCCGTGATGGCCGCCCAGCGACATGTCCACGATGCGGCCGACGCGGAACCCGAGGAGGATGCCGCGCTTCACCCAGGGCACGGCGTTCCATGTGCCCGCGGCATCGCGCTCGGCGGCGCGCACGACCCCGTGCTCGAGCGCGCCGAGCAGTGCATCGACCATCGCTTCCGCATCATGCGGCAGGGTCTCACCGGCCGGCGTATCTGCATAGCGCAGGAGCTTCGAGACAAACGCCTCGTCGAGGGCAGCGCCCGTGGCACTCACACGCTCACCCCCGCGGTGCGCAGTGCGTCGCGCACCACGCCGCCGCGCGCGTCGGCCAACGGGACGAGCGGGAGCCGCAGGACGTTCTCGCACCGCTTCATCATCGCGAGGGCGGCCTTCACCGGCATCGGATTCGATTCCACGAACGCGGCACGCATCCAGGGCAGCAGCCGCATGTGGAGCTCGCGCGCCTCCTCGAGCTTCCCCGCGCGACCGAGCCGCACGAGCTCGGCCATCTGCTTTGGTATCACGTTGGATACGACGGACACGAGGCCATCGCCGCCGAGCGCCAGGATGGGCAACGTGAGCTCGTCGTCACCCGAGAGGATGGTGAAGCCGGCGGGCTTGCCGCGAATGCAGTCGCTGATCTGCGGCAGGCTGCCCGACGCCTCCTTCACGCTGATGATGCGCGGGTGCGCCGCCAGCTCGAGGGTGGTGGCCGCCTCGATGTTGCTGCCGGTGCGGCCCGGTACATTGTACACGACGATTGGCAGCGTGACCGCGTCGGCGATGGCCCGGAAGTGCGCGACAATGCCGCGCTGGGGCGGCTTGTTGTACATCGGCGAGACGTGCAGCAGGTGCGTCGCGCCGGCGTCGCGCATCGCATGCGAGAGCGCAATGGCCTTGACGGGATCGTTGGAGCCCGCGCCTGCAACCACGGCCACGCGGCCCTTCACCTGTTCGGCAGTGATCTCGACCACGCGCCGGTGCTCGTCCGTCGTCATGGTGGCGGCCTCGCCGGTGGATCCGCACGGCACCACGAAGTCGATGCCCTCGTCGAGCTGCCAGTCCACGAACCCGCGCAAGGCACGCTCATCCACCGCGCCACCCGCCGTGAACGGCGTGATGAGCGCGGTGCCGCAGCCAACCAACCTGGTGTCACTCATGCGATCCGCTCCTGGGCGGTGAGAGGACATCCTGCATGCCGAAGACGCCGGTGCGTCCGACGAGCCAGCGCGCGGCAACCAGCGCCCCTTCGGCGAAGACGCGCCGATCCCGCGCTTCGTGCACGAGACGGACCTGCTCGAACGGCGCGTCGAAGATGAGCTCGTGCGTGCCGGGCACGGAGCCCACGCGCACGCTCGTGATCGCGAGCGGCCGTCCCGTTGCCGCCTCCGCGGTGCGCGCAAGGGAGGCCGCTGTCCCGGACGGCGCGTCCTGCTTCGCGCTGTGGTGCGTCTCCACGAGGTGCGGCTCGAAGCCGGGCACGCTCGCGAACAGCCGCGCGGCCTCCGCGACCACGCGGTCGAAGATCGCGACGCCGACGGAGAAATTTGGCGCCACGAGCATCGCCCCGCCGGCCTGCTCCACCTCGCGCGTGATGGCCGGCAATTCGGCGTACCAGCCCGTGGTGCCGACGACGACGGGACAGCTCGCGGCGAGGCAGGCGCGGATGTTCGCCGGCGCCGCCGACGGCATCGTGAACTCGATCGCGACGTCGGCGTCGCCGAGTGTCGCCCTCGAGACAGCGGCAGCGTTCGGCAGTGACGGATCGATGCGCGCCACGATGTCGCAGTCGCGCTCCTCCGCGAGCAGCGCGATGGCGCGGCCCATCTTCCCCATGCCGATGAGCGCCACGCGCAGGCGGCTCACCTGCCGCCCGCCAGGGGAAAGAAGGCCGCGTGCAGCCGCTGCATGGCCGGGTGCACCTGCTCGCCATCGACAACCACGGTGAGGTTGATGCCGGAAGAGCTCAGCGAGAGCATGTGCACGCGAAGGTCCCCGATGGCCGACAGGGCTTGTGCCATGGCGGTGCCGCCATCACTGAGACCGTTGCCCACGACGGAGACGATGCCACGGTTGCGCTCGATGGTGACGTCGCCGAGACCGCGCAGGTCCACGACGAGCACTTCGAGGCGTGACGCGTCGTCGATGGTGACGGACACACTCACTTCGGACGTCGCCACGACATCCACGGAGGTGTGGTGCCGCTCGAAGACTTCGAACAGCGTGCGCATGAATCCTTCCGTGAGCAGCATCCTGGGACTGCGCACCTTCACGAGCGTGACACCGCTCTTTCCCGCGATCGCCGTGACCGCGCGGCGCGGCGAGTCGAACGTGATGAGTGTGCCCGTGCCCTCAGGCCGCGCGGAGTTCAGCACCCACACCGGGATACCGCGCATGACCGCCGGGGCGATGGTGTTCGGGTGCAGCACCTTGGCGCCGAACGACGCGAGTTCCGACGCTTCGTCGAACCCGATGCGCTCGATGAGCCGCGCATCGGGCACCACGCGCGGGTCCGCCGTGAGCATGCCGTCCACGTCCGTCCAGATCTCGATTGCCTCAGCCTGCAATGCCGCGCCGATGAGCGAGGCACTGTAGTCCGACCCGCCGCGGCCGAGCGTCGTCGTCACGCCCGAGCCGGAGGCGGCGCCGATGAAGCCGCCCATCACGGGAATGCGGCCGGCGCGCACAATGGGCATCACGACGCGCTGGGCAGCCTCGGCAATCGCCTCAGCCTGCGGCTCGGCGCGTGTGAACTGCGCGTCGGTAACCATCACCTGGCGCGCGTCCACATGCTCCGCATCGAGGCCGTGCTGGCGGAACGCGGCGACCACGAGCACCGACGACAGCTGCTCGCCGAGCGACGCGATCGCGTCGAGCGAGCGCGGGGTCAGGTCGCCGAGCGTCTTGAGCGCCTCGGCCAGCGCGGCCAGCTCGTCGAACATCGCCGAAAGCTCGCCGCAGATGTCGGCACACGACGGGGGATCGCCGCCAAGCAGCAACTCGGCCTGCCCGAGGTGCCGGTCACGCAGGCCCTCCACGGCACTCAGCGCGCCGATGAGCTGCCCCTTGGCCGACTGCTCGGCGATCTGGAGCAACTTGTTCGTGGTGCCGCCGAGGGCGCTCACGACGACGACGGGCTGCCGGTCGCGCCGCGCGGCGATGATCGCCGCCGTGCGCGCGATCGCCTTCGCGTCGCCGACCGACGTCCCGCCGAACTTGCAGACGATCACGCGGACTTCATCCGGTCCGTCGCGACGAGCAGCTCCGCGTTGAGCACGGAAGCGCCGGCCGCTCCACGGATGGTGTTGTGTCCCATCGCCACGAGTTTCACGTCGAAGAGCGCATCCTCGCGCACGCGTCCGACGGTGACGGTCATTCCGCGCCCCACGTCCACGTCGCGGCGCGGCTGCGGCCGATCAGGATGGTCCGTGACGAGCAATACGCGCTCGGGCGAGCTCGGAAGTCCGCGCGCCGACGCATCGCCCCGCCACGCGCGCAGCACGGCATCGGCCTGCGCGGCCGTCACCTTCTGCTCGAACCCGATGGACAGGCACACCGTGTGGCCATTCTCCACCGGGACGCGGTTCGCATGGGCGCTGATCACGATCGGCGCGGGCTCGATCCGCGTCTCGACCAGCCGGCCGAGCATCTTCTGGATTTCGGTCTCGATCTTCGCTTCCTCGCCCTTGATGTGCGGGACGACGTTGCCGAGGATGTCGAGCGACGGCACGCCGGGATAACCCGCGCCGCTCACGGCCTGCATGGTGGCCACGAACAGTTTGCGGATGCCGAACGCCTCGTGCAGCGGCGCGAGCGGCATCACCGCCATGATCGACGCGCAGTTCGCGTTCGTGACGATGCCGCCGCTCCAGCCGCGGTTCTTCCGCTGCACGTCGAGCAGCGCGAGGTGGCCCGCGTTCACTTCCGGAATGACGAGCGGAACGTCGTCTTCCATCCGGAAGTTCTTCGCATTGCTGAGCACCATGCGTCCGGCCTTCGCGAAGGCTGCCTCGACCTCGCCCGCGACCGACGCATCGAGCGCCGAGAAGACGAGGCGCGAAGTGATCTCCCCTGGATCGCAGCGCCGTACCGTCATGTCGCGCACGTCCACCGGCATGACATCGCTGCCGATCCAGCTCGCCGCCTCCGCATAGGGACGGCCCGCCGAGCGTTCCGAGGCGGCCACCTCCGCGACGCGGAACCATGGGTGCGCCTGGAGGAGGCGGACGAACATCTGCCCGACAGCGCCGGTGGCGCCGAGCACCGCAACCGGCGTGCGGCGATCCGGGACGGGACTCATGATGCGAGTACCGCTGTCACGATGCGCTCGTACGCATCGACGGCCGCACGCAGCTCCTCGACGTCGATGAACTCGTCCGTCGTGTGCGCGACGTGGATGGAGCCGGGGCCGAACAGCAGGGGCGTGCCCCAGCGGCTGAGGAGCGGGATGTCCGAGGTATACGCCACCGGTGCCACCTCGAAGCCGGGAATGGTGTGGAAATGCTGCGCGGGAATGTACGAGCCCCACTCGAGCTCCGCCGTTCCATCTGCCCACTTCGTGACCGCCTCGCGCAGCGGCGCCACGTCGCTCACGAGGCGGAACATCAACTCGGCCTCGCACAGGGCGGGAATGATGTTCGCTTCGGTACCGCCGTGAATGGTGCCGATGTTCACCGTTGTCTCGCCAAGATCGGGATCGGTGGGCAGCGGAAGTTGCGCCACGGTGGGTAGGAGGCGCAGCATCGGCTCGATGGCGGAGACACCAAGCGCGGCGTAGGCGGAGTGCGCGGCGCGGCCGCGCGTGCGGACGATGACGCGCTGCGACCCTTTGGCCCCGGACGCGAGCTTGCTCTCCGTCGGCTCCCCATTCACGAGGAACCTGCTGGTGGCGGCGAGGTGATTCGCGGCGCGCGCGCCGTCCGATCCCTTCTCTTCGCCGATGACAAAGAGCAGGTCGACGCGCTTCTCGCCCGCCTCGACGAGGCGTTCCGCGGCGCAGAGCATCGCGGCTGCGATTCCCTTCGCATCGCACGACCCTCGTCCGTACAGCCGCTTGCCTTCGAGGCGGGGCGGGATGTATGGCGGTACCGTGTCGAGATGCGTCGACAGGGTGACGCCGTCGCCGGACTGGGAGGCCCACACATTGGCGCGACCCTTGGAAACCTCCTGGGTGGTCACGTTCCACCCGCGCGCGATAAGCCAACGCGAGACGAAATCCACTGCGGGCCCTTCCGAGCCGGTGGACGATTGAATGGCAAGCAGTTCGGCGGCGAGCGCGACGACGTCAGTCATGGCGCGCAATTTAGCCATGTTGCGGGATGCTTCAACAGTCGCGCTAGCGAGCCTACAGCTTTCCGCCTGTACGCGCCCGTGAAGCTCCCAGAAGTCAGACGGAATGGCGCGCGAGACTTCGCCGGCGAGCAGCTCGAGCGAATGCATGAGCACGCGCTTCAGCTGTCGTCCACTGTCATCGGAAGGTAGCGTCGCCAGCGTGGTCAGGAAATGACGAGAATTCGCGACGTACTCGCCGCATGTGCCGGGCGGCGCAGAGGCGCGAGGAAACCGGTGATGCGGGACCGACGCGTTGTCGATCGTCGCAATCACTGCCAAATCACACTCGAGCGCCGCCGCGAGGCGGTTCCTGAGGGAGGTCGTCAGATCGGACTTGCCCGTCATCACCCGCCACAGCTGTTGACGCGAGGTCCTTGCGGCCCGAACGGGCATGTCAATCACATGTTTGTATCTTCGTCCACGCAGGGTGCGCTGCGTCGGAAAAGCGCTCCACTCTCGTGCGACCGTCGGAGCAGTCTGGCCGGTGACATACCTGGCGCTGGCACGCCGTGTTGCCGGCTGGACCGCGCTGATCGCGGACGAATACGTCACTTCGTGCGCCCCACCGCGCCGCTCGTTGGCAATCGCATCGCGGACTCGAGCTCCGGCCACACGTCGAGTGAGCGGAGCGCCCGTTCAGCTTCCCCACCGGGGAGAGCGAAGACGCCCGGATCACGACGACGGATGGCGCTCCGCGCCAACGTCACGGCCCGCTCGACCTCGCCGAGCGCCGCCGCCACGCAGGCCAGGACCCACGGCGCACGCTCACCGTGGTTCGTGAGCACTTCCAGCTCCGCCTGCACTGCCCGGGCGCCGGCGACGTCGCCGGTCATGATGTACGCGATGGCGTGATACTGGAGCGGCGCGGGGGTGCGCCCGGCCAGCGCAAAGAGTGCATCCCCGGCTGAAAGGCAACGCGTCCAGTCGCCGACACCAGCCGCAGCCGACTGCTGCGCGTAGTGCGAGAGAAAGGCATCGGGCGCCAGACCCAGCGCCAGCGTGGCTGAGTCGGTTGCCTCGCTGCGGCGTTGCACCGCGAGCAGGATCGCGAACAGCCCGTGCAAATAGGCCGAGAGCTCGTCGCGGGCGATCAGCCCGCGCATCCCCGCTTCGCTCTCCTGGTGGCTGCCGCACAAGCCCGCGACGTAGTAGAGGTAGTACCAGGTCGCACCCTGCGCGGCGGGGTCCAGCGCCATGCCGCGGTCGAACGCTCGCGCAGCGCGCGGGCGATCTTCGTAGTCGAACATCAGCATCGCAATGCCGAGCGCGCAGTGGGCATCTCCCAGGTCAGGGGCGAATTGCACTGCCTTTTCGGCGGCGGGCACCGCTCGGCTGCGGGCAAGCTCGGGCGTGATTAGGCCGAACACGCCGAGGATGACGTGCGCCTCCGCGATGCCGGCCCATGCAAGTCCATACTCGGGATCCAGCGCCAGCGCGCGTTCCATGCACGTCACCGCTTCGAGCAGAGACTTGCCGCGGCGCGCGATCATCGCGC
>JBDTYL010000261.1:0-11581 GCA_040005695.1 bacterium
CGCAGGCGCCCTGTGAGAACCCGATTCCGCGCCGTTCAATTCTACGAGCACGTGGGCGGCCGAGGCGGGTCGCTCCGCGAGCCGCTCGCGCGCGAGCATGCGAGGTGGGCGCTGCACCGGATCGCGCCACTCGAGTCCGACGATGCGCGGCATTCCCAGGAACGCCGCTAGCTGAACGGCTCGTGACTCCGCCGACATGCCGATCGGGGGGGGTTCTCAGCTCGACACGATTACCCGGCCTCGTACTGCCGCACAAAATCCGCGAGCATCCCGTACGCCGTGGTCATGGCGTCCGGGTCGCGCGAGGTCACGGTCAGGCCCCCTGGAAAGATGTCGGCGTCGTACTGCATCACGAGCGTAGCGCCGCGGACCACGCCGAGCGGGCCTTCCACATGACATTGCACCGGTTTGACGGACGCGCGAAGCATCCCGTCCGCGCTCGGCCCCACTTCGCCGACGAGGCGGTACGGGCGCCCATCCGTAACCGCGCGCCGCACGTCATCTTCCCGCAGCGATCGGACGCCTTCGCGGGCTACGTCGTCTGGCCGGAGGTTGCCACCCAGAAGCACATTGGCCACGGCGCAGAGCTTCACGACCGAGTCCCATCCGTCCACATCATAGCTCGGGTCGGCCTCGGCAATGCCCAGTGCTTGCGCCCGGGCAATGCCGTCGGCAATGGTCAGACCTTCCTCCACGGCCTCCAGCACAACGGTGGCTGTGGATGTGAACACGCCTCGCACCGCGCGGAGGCCGGCCAGCGGCAGACACTCCCGCACGAGCGAGAACACCGGCGCGCCATCCATCACGGCGGCCTCGAACGCATACGCGCGACCGTGTTTCGCCGCGAGGCCCATCAACTCATGATAGCCGAATACCACCGGCCCCTTGTTCGCCGAGATCGCATGGGCGCCGCTCTGGAGCACCGCACGCAGATAGTCGAGCGCGGGTTGGCCGGTATTCGCGTTTAGTGCGATGGCTTCGAACACCACGTCGGCCTGCGACGCGTTGAGCCATGAGCGAATGTCGCCGCGATCAGCGCCGGCAGGCAAATTCGGATCGAGACCGCGTGCATCAGCCAGCCAACCGGTACGTCGCGACGCGAGGCCGGTCACCACGACGTCGATGCGGTACTTTTCGGCCAGGGCCCGGCGTCGCGATCCGAGCAATGCGTGCAGCGCGCGACCCACGGTGCCGTAACCCAGGAATGCAACGCGAATGACAGTCATGGACGCTCGTGGTTGACGCCGCCCTACTGAAGTCGGGTCGCGCCAATCTAGCCCTGCGAAGGCTCGAGTGCGTGACGAGCGAGGCGACGCGTTCACGACGAGTTACGTATTATTCGTCGTGAGCGGCCGCGCGAAGTGCGGGCTGGTGCGCACGTCCCTCCCCGCCCCGGATGCGCTTCCGTACAAATGAGGACTCCTCCAGCATCGCCATGACATCATGACCTACGTCATTCTCGCCGTCATCGTCGCCCTCGCCACCTACTTCCTCACGGCCTCCCTGAAGATCATCGGGCAGGCAGAGGTGATGGTCATCGAGCGGCTCGGCCGCTTCCATCGCGTCGCGCGATCCGGGCTGAACATTCTCATACCGTTCGTGGAACGGCCCAAGGCCATCGACGTCCGCTACTTCGAGCAGGGGGCCGCGGGCGTAAAGAAGATCACCTCGGGTTCCACCACGCGCATCGACCTGCGCGAGCAAGTGCTCAACTTTCCGAGCCAGCCGGTGATCACCAAGGACAACGTCACCATCGACATTGACGCGGTGCTCTACTATCGCGTGGCCGATCCGCAGAAGGCCACGTATTCGGTGCAGAATCTCCCCTACGCGCTCGAGACGCTCACCAAGACCACGCTGCGCAACATCGTGGGCGAGATGGAGCTGGACTCCACCCTCGCCAGCCGCGATGCGATCAACACCCGCATGCGCGACGTGATCGAGGAGGCGGCCATCGGATGGGGCGTGGATCTCACGCGCGTGGAGCTGCAGGCCATCGAGCCCCCGCGCGACATCCAGCAGTCGATGGAACTGCAGATGCGCGCCGAGCGCGAGCGTCGCGCCGCGGTCACGAACGCGGAAGCGGGCAAGCGCGCGGCCATCCTGGAGGCCGAAGGTGTGCGCGAGTCGCAGGTACGGCGTGCGGAAGGCGAGAAGGACGCGGCGATCCTGCGCGCACAGGGCCTCGCGACGGCGCGACTGGCCATGGCGGAGGCCGAGGCCGAGGCGATCGAGCGCATCACCGCAGTATTGCCCGAGGGTCAGGCGGCGATGTACCTCCTGGGGCTCAAGTACATGGAAGCGCTGCCCAAGCTCACCGAGGGCAAGGGGACAACCATCTTCCTGCCCGCGGAGGCTACTGGCGTGATGGGTGCGATTGGCGGTTTGCGAGAGATGTTCATTCGCACCGCTGGCGGGGCCGCGCCGACACCCTCTGCGCCGACACGACGGGGCGCGCCAGCGCCCGGGGCGCTCGGACTGCCGCCGGGCCTCGAGTCGCTCGCGCGACGCGACGACGATTCCACGAAATGATGGTGGGAGGTTGAGCGGTGGCTGCTATGACGAAGGAACGCGCGGAGCGGATTGCGCGCGGCCATGCCTGCGAGCGCTGCGGTGAGTACACCATCAAGCGACTGAGCGTGAAGCCCGCGCTGCCGGCGATCGCGGACACCCTGAAGGCGGTGTGGCTCGCGACCAAGACCTGCGGCGTCTGCGGGCTGCAGCAGGACATCGGGATCGACGACGAAGGTGACATCGTGTTCGTCGGATGAAATGCGCGAAGCTCGGCGGCATCAGTATTGATCCCACTGGCGACGCGTCAGCGGGCGCCACATGTTTGCGAAATGACACTCCGTGCCGTCGCCATCCGCGCTGAATGACGGATTCCGGAACGACGACGTGCGCCGACCGCTATGAGATCCTGGGCGCACTCGGCGACGGCGGCATGGGCATGGTGCGCAAGGCCTCAGTTCATCCTGATGGTTGGGCGCTCGCCCGGCTATCGCCGAAATAGCCAACCTGACGCCGTTGTTGAACGAATGACACGAGCCTGATGGCGTGATTACCGCGCCATCATCGTCGGCGCGGAGGGACCGCCGCCGCAGGAAGAGCAGCAGCGCGATCGCGAAGCCGAAAGCCAGTAGGTGAAGAGAGCGGTCCCTTGCACCGCGCGCCGCCACACTCCGCCCTCTCGAAGGGAGTGTCGCGCGGCACACCGCCCGTCCTACGCCCACGTCCGTTCCACGATAGGTTGCACGGCGGCCTCACCGCCGCTGTCCGCGTAGCGGACGGACCGTGATACCTGCGCGCCTGCGAGGCCTGGAGACGCACTAGCGCAGCTCGACAGCTCCTGGGAGATCCCGACAGATGACAGATCCCGCCGACATCCGCGAACCGGCGCGGCAGTACGCCGCGAGCCGGCGCGACGTGCGCTTCCTGCTCACGATGGGGCGTGCGCTCCACACGTCAGGCACCACCGCGCAGCGCCTCGAGGATTCCCTCGCGCTGCTCGCCCGTGGCCTCGGCATCGTGCACGCGCAGTTCTTCTCCACGCCCACGTCCATCATGTGCGCCTTCGGCGAACTGGAACGGCAGGAGACGCACCTGCTCCGCCTCGCACCGGCGGGTCCCAACATCGGACGGCTCTCCAAGCTCGACCGGGTAGTAAACGACGTGCTCGACGCCACGATCTCCACGCCCGAAGCACTCGCGCTCGTCGAGCGCATCGAGGCCGAGCCGTCGCCCTACGGCTCACTCACGACGGTATTCGCGTTCGGGCTCGGATCCGCCGGCATCGCACGCATCCTCGGCGGCGGCGTGAAGGAGATCGTGCTTGGCGCAGTGCTCGGCGTCATCACGGGAGCGCTCGAAGCGGCCGCCGAGCGACGCCCTGCCTTCGAGCGTGTGTACGAGCCGATCGCCGCGTTTGCCGCCGCGTTCATCGCGACGAGCGTCGCCGCGCTGCTCGGGCCCTATGGTTCGTCCACCGCCATCCTCGCCGGCATCATCGTGCTCCTGCCGGGCCTCGTGCTCACCAACGCGGTGCGCGAGCTGGCGGAGCGTCACCTCGCATCCGGAACGGCACGGCTCGCCGGCGCCACGATGATCCTGCTCGGGCTGGTCTTCGGCGTGGCGCTCGGCGACCGCCTGGCGGTGCTGCTGTTCGGCGCCACGCACGAACTCGCACCGGCGGCCTTGCCGTGGTGGACGATGGCCGTCGCCATCCTGGCCGCGGGAATGAGCTTCGTCGTCATCCTCAAGGCCGAGCGCCGAGACACGGGATGGATCGTGGCGGCCGGTGCGGCGAGCTATCTGTTCGCGAGCACGAGCGTCCGGCTCGCGGGTCCGGAGCTCGGTCTCTTCATCGCGGCGCTATTCGACGGCGTGGCGGCGACGTTCTGGGGACAGTGGCGCAACCGTCCGCAGAGCGTGGTGCTCGTGCCCGCGATCCTGATGCTGGTGCCGGGCAGCGTCGGGTTCCGGAGCCTCAACAGCCTGCTCGAGCGCAACGTGATCGCGGGGGTGCAGACGGCGTTCACGATGGTGCTCGCCGCGACGGCGCTGTCGGCGGGATTGCTCGTGGCGACGTCGGTGTCGGAAGGACGGCGGCGGCGCGTGCTGGCGCACCGCGCGCTCCGTACGGACGAGTTCCACGCCCTCACGCTGCCGCCGCTCTGACGTGCACCACGCCGGTCAGTCGGCCGCGAGCAGCTCCCGCACGCGAGGGATCACGGTACGGCCATACAGCTCGATGCTCCGCATGAGCCGGTCGTGCGCGAGCGACCCCGAGCTGTACTTCATGTCGAACCGCGCGAGGCCGAGCGCCGTCGCGGTCGCGGCGATCTTGTGCGCGACGGTCTCCGGTGCGCCGACGTACAGCGATCCGCTCGCGATCTCCCGCTCGAACTCCGCTTCGCTGGTGGGTGGCCAGCCGCGCTCGCGACCGATCCGGTTGCGCATGTCGCGCCACGCGGGGAAGAGCTCGCGCTTCGCCTGCTCGTCCGTCTCCGCGATGTGGCCGGGCGAATGCACGCCGATGGGCAGCCGAGGCTTGCCGAGCTCCGACAGCGACTGGTGGTAGAGACGCACGTACGGCGCAAAGCGACGCGGGTCGCCGCCGATGATCGCGAGCATGAGTGGCAACCCGTATCGCGCCGCGCGCACGACCGACTCCGGACTTCCGCCAACGCCGATCCATGTCGTCAGCCGGCCGGATTCGGTGCGTGGAAAGACGCGCTGTCGCTCGAGCGGTGCGCGCGTCGTGCCGGACCACGAGATGGGCTCGCCCGTGCGGTCGTGCTCGAGCAGCGTGGCGAAGAGGTCCAGGCGCTCCTCGAACAGCGTCTCGTAGTCGTCGAGCGCGAACCCGAACAGCGGATACGATTCGATGAACGAGCCACGCCCGAGAATCACCTCGGCGCGCCCGCTGGAAACGGCGTCGAGCGTGGAGAAGCGTTGGAACACGCGCACTGGGTCATCGGAGCTCAGCACGGTGACGGCGGAGCCGAGGCGGATGCGGCTGGTGCAGCCCGCGATGCCGGCGAGGACGACTTCCGGCGACGATACCGCGAAGTCGGCGCGATGGTGCTCGCCCACCCCGATGAAATCCACGCCGACCTCGTCGGCCAATCGTGCCTCTGCGATCACGTCGCGGATCACCGGCGCCTGATGGAGCGGTTCTCCATCGGCCGATCGCGTGACGTCGCCGAAGGTATCGAGGCCGAGCTCCAGCATTTCGTTCATGCGCACCGTGGCTGTGGTCTCACGAGAAACCCGATGCGCACCCGCTGAGTTCGCGCGATGTTCGGCTTCGCTACCTGTCCACCTGGGCCATCTGCTTCTCGCCATAGCGCGGCCCCGCCACCTTGCCGGGCGCGAGCGCGGCATCGAGGTGGGCCATCTCCGTGCTGTTCAGCGCCACATCCGCCGCACCGACGTTCTCCTCGAGATAGCTGCGCCGCCTGGTGCCGGGGATCGGCACGATGTCGCTGCCCTTGTGGAGGAGCCACGCGAGCGCGACCTGTCCGGGCGTGACGCCACGATTCGTTGCCAGCTCCCGCACCGCAGATGCCGCGCGGACGTTCGCATCGAAGTTCTCGCCCTGATAGCGGGGGTCGCCGCGACGGAAGTCGCCGATCGGAAGCTCCTCCGCACGCTTCACGGCACCGGTGAGGAACCCGCGGCCAAGCGGTGCGAATGGCACGAGGCCGATGCGCAGTTCGCGGAGCAGTGGGATGATGCGCGGCTCAAGGTTTCGCTCCCACAGTGAATACTCGCTCTGGAGCGCGGAAATCGGATGCACGGCATGCGCGCGGCGGATCGTGCGCTCGCCCGCTTCCGAGAGGCCGAGGAAACGCACCTTGCCCTCGCGCACGAGGTCGGCCATGGTGCCGATGACCTCCTCGATGGGCACCTCCGGATCGACGCGGTGCTGGTAGAGGAGGTCGATGTGATCTGTACCGAGCCGACGCAGCGAGCCCTCGACCGCTTCCCTGATGTGGGCGGGCCGACTGTCCACGCCCGCGATGACGCCATTGGCGTCGAAGCGAAATCCGAACTTGGTGGCGATGACCAACCGCTCCCGCTGCCCGCCCACACGCGCCAGCGCGCGCGCGAGCAGTTCCTCGTTCGCGTACGGCCCGTACGCCTCGGCCGTGTCGAGGAAGGTGACGCCCAGCTCCATCGCGCGATGGATGGTGGCAATGGATTCCCGTTCGTCCCGCTCCTCGCCCGTGCCGTAGGCGTGGCTCATGCCCATCAGGCCGAGGCCCAGCGCGGAGACGTCCAGTCCCTGGCTCCCGAGCGTGCGCGTCGTCAACATGGGCGATATATACACGGTCCCTTGTCATTGCGGCCATGCCTGCCCTGCTGGTATTAACACCCTGCAGCGCATCGCGTCCGCGCGACCGCGAAGCTGGCCGGCACCCACCCTCCGTCCACCGCATGCCAGAACCACGCGTTCGTCTCCCACCGGACGAAAGATGCGCGCGCGCGCAGGCACTCGGCGCGCGCCAGGTGCGTGCACTCGGCCACTCCGTGCGCGAGCGATGGGCGGCCAGTGGCGCGCCGATCTTTCCAGCCGAGCTCGAGGCGGAGCTCCAGCGCATCGACACGGTGGCGACGTTTTCGGCCGGAGGGCTCGCGGCGTTCCAGGCGCTCCTGGCGGAGGTCGGCGTCGCCACGCATCGCGCGATCGTGATGCCCAGGAGCGACGAGCCGTTCTGGTTCCGGTCCGGCCGTCCGCTCGCGGGCTATCGATCGCAAGCCACGCTGCCGACCACGGCTGACGTCGTGATCATCGGTGCCGGCCTTACGGGTGCTTCCGCAGCATACCATCTCGCCGACGCCGCGCGAGGCGGCGTGCGCGTCGTCGTCCTGGACCAGGGCGACCCCGCCGGCGAGGCGAGTGGGCGCAACGGCGGCAACTTCGAGCTCATTCCCGAGAATTCCGTCGGCGTGTACGAAGGACTGGCCCGCGAGCGGTTGGCATTCCTCCGCCGCTGCCATCCCGGTCTTCCGCTGGAAGTCCTGCACGCCGAGAGCGAGCGACAGTCGTCCGTGGTGCTGGGCATGTCGCTGAAGAACCGCGAGCTGATGAAGCAGATCGTGCTTCGGGAGCGCATCGACTGCGACTTCATGACGCGCGGCTGGCTGCACCTGGCGTGCACGGAGCAGGAGGAAGAAGGCCTGTGCGAAGAGGTCCTCCTCGCCGCGCAGCACGGCCAGCGCATCGAGCTCTGGTCGCGACGGCGCATCCGCGAGGAGGTCGGCGTCTCGCGCGAGTTCCTGGGTCGCTTCATCCCGGGCGACGGCACCTATCATCCGTTCAAGTACGCGTGCGGCGTGCTGCAGTGCGCAGTGCGCGCTGGGGTCGAGCTCTACACGCGAGTGCCCGTGCGGGCCGTGCTCAGCGACGCGGCCGACGCGCATCGTGTCGTCACGGACGAAGGCACCATCGTGGCTGGACGCGTGATCGCCGCGACCAATGCTTTCACGAGTTCGCTGTTCCCCGAATTGGCAGCGATTCGACCGCACCAGAGTCAGATCCAGGTGACGGAAGACGCCCCGGACCGCGCCCGCGGCCGTGTGGTGACGTGCGAGGAAGGTCCGGTGTTCTACAACCAGCCGCGTGAGGGCGCGCGTGACGGACGCGCCCCGCTGCTCATGGGGGGCGGGGACGATCGCCCGATGCACAGCCCGTCGTCGCGGCGTCGCTCGGCGGCGGTGCACCGCACGCTGCTGACGCTGCGCGACCAGTTCTTTCCCGAGTTGCGCGGCCAGCCGCCGTCAACCGAGTGGGTAGGTCCAATGGCATTCACGCCGGACCAGCTGCCCGCGGTGGGCCTGCTCAGGCCGGGCGTCATCATCGCCGCCGGCTACAACGGATACGGCGGCAGCTATACCACGGCGGCGGGACTCGGCGCTGCGGAGATCGCGCTCACGGGGCGCGCGCCGGAGTGGCTGCCGCCCGATGTCTTTTCGCCGGTCAGGCTCACCACGGACGCGCCGATCTTCATGACGCGACGCGCGGGACTGTGGCGCATCGCGACGTCGCTCTGCAGGCAGCTCACCGCCGTCGACCAGCGCATCTCCGAGGCGCTCACGTTGCGCGGGGTGCCGGTGGAATCGGCGGTGCACGGGCAGCGTCCGCCGCGAGTGTCGCGCATGGTGACCGTTTCGGATCTTGCGTTCGCGACAGCCGAGCATGTGCGCGCGGACCAGCTGGCCGGCTTTCCGCTATTTCGGGAGTTCTCGCCGGGAGAACTCGAGACGGTTGCGGCGGCGATGCACCGGCTCGATCTGTCGGAGGGCACGCTGCTCTTCGCCGAGGGCGATCCCGGCGGAACGTGCTACGTCGTCGTCGATGGCGTCGTGGACGTGAGCCTCAAGGTCAGCGGGCATCCGCAGTTGCTCGCACAACTCGGGGCCGGCAGCATCTTCGGTCAGCTCAGCCTCATCCTCGGCGAGCCGCGCCTCGCCAGCTGCTCGATCCACCGGGATGCCGTGGTGGCCGAGCTGGACCGCGCCGCCTGCGAGCGACTCCTCGATGAGGGGTCATCGGTCTCCGTCAAGCTGCTGGCGGCGCTCAACGGCGGCGTCATCGAGGCGCTTCGCGGCGCCGACCGTCGGCTGATGCGTCTCGAGCTCGAACGCGAATCGCGAGCATCGGCGTCGGACGCGATCCGGGTCGGACGCCGCAGTACTCCGGCTGCTGCAACGTGGTGACGTCAGCGCGCCACTGATCGCGCTCCCTTCCCCACCACCGCCGACCATCCGTGTGCGATATCCCTCATCGTCGCTGCTGAGCGCGCGTCCGCGCGCGTGCGCCCAATGCCAGCGCCGTCAGCATGCAGCTGCCCCGATGTCGGGCAGTGGCTCCACGACCGTGAGGAAATGGAGCGGCACACCGGACGCATCCCGCACGACCGTGCATGCGACCCTCGCCCATACGACGGCACCGTTCGCATGGCGATACCGCTTCTGCAGCGTGAGGATGCGGACGGCGCCGCTGATGAGCTGGAGCGCCTGTTCGAGGTTGGTGGCAAGGTCCTCCGCATGCGTGATCGTCTGGCCGCGCAGGGCGAGCAGCTGCTGCTCCGTGTAGCCGAGGATCTCGCACAGCCGCGCATTCACGGCGAGGAATTCACCGCTCAAGGCCACGCGCGCCATGCCGACCGGTGAGATATCGAAGACGTCGCGCGCCGCGGGGACGGCGCCGGCTATCGCCGCGGCGGCAGCATGCTCGCCGGTGAGCAGCCCGGCGAGGTAATCCACGCGTCCCTCCACCAGCCACGCACGCGGCGTATTGCCGCCGCAGTCCGGATGTGGCGTATCGAGCCAGGTGGCCGCGAGGTGCGGCGCATCGGGCCAGCGCTTCTCGAGGATCGCGAGCAAGTGCGTGAGGCCGGTGATCGCCCGCACACCCGCGGACATCCGGCGGCGGTCAAAGCCGGATCGCCAGCGATGCAGGGTGCTTTCGTCTACATGCAGGGCACGTGCGATCTCGACGTACGTGAGGCCGAGCGTGATGCGCGCGCGCTCGATGGGCGCGAGAGTCACGGGTGAACTCATCGGAGGTGCAGCCAAGATGGACCTATCGACGGGGTCGCCGTCCGGCGACGAGTACTGGCGCGACACCGGTCAGGAATAACGCGACGGGCTCGCAGGTGCGACCATGCTACGCGCAGTTGGGAGTTTTCGCAATCTGTTTTCACTCAGGAAGCACATTTTCGAGCGAGCTTTGGTGCAGTGGGTTGCATTTGCGAGCACAGAATCGCATTGTCGCACGCTTCCTGTTCGCGGTCCGGGCTCGCAGCGGGCTATGGCCCGGGCCTCCGTACCGCGGTCCAGCGCGTCGCTCAGGTGCAGGATGGCGCCTTCGTCGACAGGCGGCGCGCCGCAAGCGCGGCACGCCCGCGACCCTGCAGGACGGTGTTGAAGGCGACGAGGTCTGTCGTGCTCACGCGTTCCCACGCGCGCACGACGCCCGCGAGCTCGGTGCAGGTCTTCGTGTACGCCGCCAGCGCGGCAGCCGTCGGGGCCATGTCGCCGAGGTCCTGCGCGTTCAGTTGCGCGATGAGCGTTCCGGTGAGCGATGCGAAGTTCGGCGAGCCCGACCCGCCACGTCCACGATTTCCGCGCTCGCCATCGAGTCCGGCCACGGTGTCGAGTTGCGCCAGCAGCGTGACCGCGCGAGCTGCGACGTCGGGCATCTCCGGCGTCGCGCCCGCGGGCGCCGCGCCCCGGAGCGCGAGACGGAGAGCGCCGGCCAGTTCGTGCCCTTCGTACGCAAGCCTGATCGCGTCGGTGAGCCGCATGAGGAGTGCATGCTGCGCCCGCAGCGCGGCGAGTGACGCTGGCGAGTGTGGATCGGGTGACACCGAAACGGGCTGCGTGTAGCTCCGGCCGTCCACCGTGAGGCGCAGCGTGTAGGTGCCTGGCAGCGCGACGGGACCTTCCGGCGACGGCGGCGTCAGCCCGGGATTCGCGTTGATCTCGAACGTGTGCGCGAGTGCTGGTGGCGCGTCGTAACGCAGGTCCCAGTGGGCGCGATTCGTTCCGGCAGAGGCGGGAAGTGGCGACGGTGTGGCGACCCAGAAGTTCGGGTGCGGCGGCCGCGCGGCTTCCGTCACCGGTGTGATCAGGGCGCTCGAGAGGTGCCGGACGAGGGCGCCGGATGCGTCGAGCACATCGAGCGTGATCGGGCGTGCGGGGGCCTGCGCCAGCCAATAGTCGAGTGCCACGCCATCCGCGGGATTGAGCGCGTGCGGCACCTCGGGCGGGAAGGGCGTGTCGGCGCCGACGTTGCGGCGCGTGCGTACTGCGTCGCCCGGCTTGAACAGGTGCGCGGGCTCGGTGGCGATGGCGGGAGTGATGTCGCGCAGCATCGAGTAGTCATCGAGCACCCAGAAGCCGCGCCCGTACGTCGCGACAACGAGGTCGTTGTCCTTGATGGCGATATCGCGGTACGACGTATTCGGCAGGTTCTGCATGAGCGACTGCCAGTGGTCCCCGTCATCGAACGACACGTACATGCCGCTCTCGGTGCCGGCGAACAGCAGGCCGGCCTTCTTCGTGTCGT
>JBDTYL010000262.1:0-11600 GCA_040005695.1 bacterium
TGCTCGCCATGGGCGACGGCGCGGTCGATGAGCTCATGTACGGAAAGCCCCACGCAGGTACCGTGTTCCAGACGTCCTGAAGCGTCGGATTGTTGTGCAGCGTGACTCCGTAAAGCAGGTCGCGATTGGCCACCGTGCGGTGATCCGCGTATCGGAGATCGACCATGTCGATCCCAAACGACCCGTCGGCCGCCGAGTACGTGAACTGGCTGAATACACCGATCTTTGGAGTGATGCCGCCCGCGGCGTAAATGCCCAACTGTTCCGGCATGGCCACCGTGCCGTTCTGCGTGCCGGGCAGCGCCTTGTTCGTCTGCGTCATCGACGAAAGGAGCATTGCCGAAATCTGCGCAATCGGGGACAGCTTGAGCGATGCCTTCTCCGCCGAATCGCTGGGCTGTCCAATGGTCGCGAGACCGGTGAGCGTGTAGCCGTTCAACTTGAACTTGCGACCGAACGGCGTGAGATGCGGGAATTGGTAGTGGCAGGCGCTGCACGCCAACCCGGTCTGCCGAGAGTATGACGGGACCTTTCCTCGCACTGCCGCGAGCGCGCGCAGCAACGACGCTGGTGCCACGACGCGGTTCGCCGGCACGCCCGCGATGAAGCGAGGCGATTCCATCGAGGCGATCCGCCGCGAAGCCGGCTCGATCGCATGGGCCGTTCCGACGGTGAGCACGACCAGTGTCAGCGTCAGCGCTCCCGCGCGACACAAGCCGTGAAATCGGCGGGCGGTCAGCGCAGTCCTGACGACACCCGTGCGGCGCGGCAACCTCATGATCGTCTCTCCGAGTTGGCGTCGAGCTGAAGCAGCGATGCGGCGCTCACGGGCTCACTCGGCTCGCCGGCGGCGCCGGCGGCGCCGGCGGCTTCGACGAGATGAAGCTCACGTACGCCGCAAGCGCGTCGAGCTCACCCTGACTGAGCGAGACGGCCGGCATGGCCCCCTGTCGCATTCGCAGGGTCGGGTGCTGCAGCATCGTGACGAGCAGCACCGCTGGAAAGCTCTTGCCGGTATTGGCGAGGGCGGGCGCGGCCCACGACCCTCCCACGCCATCCCTGCCATGACAGGTGGCGCACGAATGCGCGGTGAACACCATGTGGCCCAGAAGCTCGAGTTGATTCATCGGGCGTGCCGACGTGCCGGACGCGCCGGCGACGGTGGACGTCGAATCAGGCTTCGACACGGTGGCCGCGGATTGGGCGGGAGAGGACGATCCCCTGGCCGCTACCACGGCGGCGCCCGACGTCGCCGGGGTGCCGAGATGCTGGAGATACGAGACGAGGGCCGTCATGTCCGTCGCGCTTATCGCAACCGCAGGCATGCCGCCGGCTTGCATCTTGTGATTCGGATGCTGCAGGAGACTCGTCAGCGCGGCTGGCGTCAGTGTCTTGCTGAACGCCGTCAACGCCGGCGCGCTCCTGGTGCCGACGCCGCCGACACCGTGGCACGCGGCGCATCCTCGCGCCGTGAAAATCGCCGCTCCTCGCTGGTCTGTCGCGGCAGCCTGCGAGGCGACCGCGGGCAACGTGTCCGTCGCGCTCGCGGCTGTCGTAGCGATTGGCTTCGAGGTCTTCGTCACCGACGTTGGCGTCTTCGCCACCGGCGTCACCGGTGAGGTTGCCTTGGGGTTGGTGGTGGAGACCGCCGGCGGCGGCGCCTGAGTCGCGGCCGTACCGGCGCCGGCGCTTGCGCTCGCGACCGCGCCGTGCGCGACGGCGGTCGATGACAAGCTTCTCAGATAGGCGACGAGAGACGCGATGTCCTTCGCGCTTCCCTTCGCGGGCGGCATGCCACCGGCCACCATCGCTGCATTCGGAGTCCGTAACAGGGCCGAGATCCGAGCCGCGGAGAGCTTCGCGCCTACGCCGGTGAGGGCGGGAGCACGCGCTGTTCCCGTTCCCCCCGCGCCATGGCAGGCGGCACAACCATCGGACTGGTAAATCGCGCGTCCCGCCGCGCCGCTCGGCTTGCCGCTGCCGCTGCCGGTGTCGCTGACCGTGGACGCAGACACTGCGACCGAACCGCCTGGCGCGCCCGCGGTGGTTGCGACCGCCGAGGTTGCCGGAGCCGGACCTCCGCCAAGGCTACCGAGATAGGAAACGAGCGCCGTCATGTCGGCTGCATTGAGCGTCAACGCTGACATACCGCCGGCCTTCATCCCCGCATTCGGCGCCTTCAGCAGCGCAGTGAGTTGCGCGGGCGAAAACCTGCCGGAAATCCCGGTGAGCGCCGGGCCGATACCGCCGCCCGCGCCGTCGACGCCGTGACAGCCGCTGCAGCCGTGCGAATCGAACAGTGTCTTGCCACGACTCGCGGCCTTGCTCGGTACGGCCGACGCGGTCGCGCCGGTCGCCGCGGTCGCTGGCGCGGCGCCACCCGAATCGGATGGAGCTGCCAACGGCTCGAACGGCGCGTGGACGAATTGCGACTCAGCGAGGTCCTGCTTTGCAATTTGTGCGACGGTCGTCGGATCGCGTGAGTCATCCAGGCGGCTCTGCATGCCCAGCCCGATCAGACCGATCAGGACGATCAGCACGGCGCCCACGGGAATCGGGCGCTTCCATGGGCGTCGTTCGCGGCCGCGATCCAGGAATGGGAGGAAGACGATCAACGCGAGCAGCACGGCGGGGATGATGACGACGCCGATGACCGTCTTCGCACCCTCCCAGAATTTCAGCCATTGGAAGAACGGCAGGTAATACCACTCGGGGCGGGGCAGGTACGTACCGTTGGACGGATCGGCAATCGGGCCAAGTGCCACCGGCACAAAGTGCGCAAGCATCCCGAGCAGGCCCATCACGATCAGCACGAACGTCATGTCGATGATGACCTGGCGCGGATAGAACGGTTCCGTCGCGAGCGCTGGGTGAACCGGATCCGCGTGCACGGGACCTGCCGCCCCGGCCTTGCGAAAGAAGAAGACGTGCAGGGCGATGAAGAGAAAGATCGTGGCCGGCAGGACGAAGACGTGGAACGCGTAGAATCGCGACAGCGTCAACGCGCCCATGGTGCTGCCGCCGCGCAGCATCCGGAGCAGCCAGCCTCCGACGAACGGGACGTCGCCGGCGATGTTGGTCCCTACGGAGCCAGCGAAAAACGCATTGAGATCCCACCGCAGCAGGTAGCCCGTGAACGTCATGCCGAGCACGAGGAGCGCGGTCACGCTGCCGGAAATCCACAGCAGCTCGCGTCTGCCCTTGTACGATCCAAACAGGAATGTCTGGAGGAAGTGGAGCACGAGCACCACGACCATTGCGCTCGACCCGTACGAGTGGAGGCTTCGCAGGAACGCACCGCCCGCGACTTCCTTGACGATGTACGACAGCGTCACGTGCGCGCTCAGCGGCGACGGGACGTAGTAGACGGCGAGGCTGACGCCCGTGACGACTTGCGAAAGGAAGATGAACAGCAACCCCGACCCAAACACGTACGCCAGGCGAGCACCGCCGGGGATCGGCTCGTCGAGCGACGTGCGCAGCAGCTGGTCCGCACCTGTGCGCCGGTCGAGCCAATGCCAGATTCGGAGTCGCCAGGCGGAGGATGCGCCACCGTCGCCGCGAGGCGTGGGCTCCGGCGATGGACCGGTGCCGGTCAACTCGTCACCTGCTTGTTCGCCACGTCGGGACGGAACGTCTGATACTTCACCATCACCGTGCCGCCGGTGACGCGAGTCTCGAGCGTGTCCATTCCTCGCCGCGGAGGCCCCGAGCGATACGCGCCGTCAGGACCAAACACGCCGCCGTGGCACGGGCACACGAACGCCTTTTGGCTCGCGTCCCACGGAAGAATGCATCCGAGGTGAGGGCAGATGGCCGACAGCGCCTGAACCGTGGTGCCGGTCTTGACCAGGTACACCTTTGGGCTGCTCTCGGTTTTCCGCCAACCGTCCTGTCGTCCTACATCAAGCGTGCGCCTGAGGGGATCGGTCGCCGCAGTGGCCTCCGACAGCGGACCGGCCGCACTCCAGCCGGATGCCTCTGACTCCGTCGTGAGCGGATAGAGGAGATATCGCACGACTGGAATTGCGAGCAGCGCCGCAATCGTGGCGGATGCCAACCCGAGCAGCGCCCCCAAAAAGGAGCGCCGAGATGCGCTGGCGACCGGAGGCTGCTCCGGCGCAGGATTGCGCGACGTCATCGCTTGTCGACCGACAAGATCCACCCGGCTCTTTCTTGACTGCGATAAGCGCGACTCGAGTCGCTCGCAGTCGTCGGCGCACGCGATTCATATCGCGTTACGCAACGGCGACGGAACGACTGCGCTTCAGGCCGGTCGACGATGCGTGATGTGCGGTGGGTCGCGGGTCGGTCTTGACTGGACGGCCGTGCACTTCCTGTGCCTAGGTGCGGTAGCGAACACGGAACTACGCGCGAACGGCGGGGGCGCATCGGGCCTTCGTCACAGGCGGCCGGATACCCAACCGGGCGCAGGGGAGACCGTCTGAGCTACGAGTCCAAAGGGCGAGTCTCACGTTCGCGGTGAGATAGAGGTGCTGCGGCGAATGATATATGTCATCCGCTCATCGACTTGCGGCGCCCACGACCGCACCGCCGAGCGATTCACGCGGCGTGTGTCTTGCCACGGTAGGCTCGCCGCCCCCGCTGCCTTCGGACTGAAGATATGAGCGCCTGATGATACCCAACGGTGTTGCCGCGGCCAGCGCCGTCCTGCTCGTCATGCAGATCGCATGCGGCCGTGACTCCCAGGACCGTCGCGCGGACACGGCGGTGTCGGACGCGAAGGGCACGTCGTTGCCGGTCGCCGATTCGGTGCTCTCCGCCGCGCCCGCGCGGGACTCGGTCAGCTTGTTCCCGGTGACCTGGACCGTCGACTTCGTGCTCGAGCGGCTCGCGAGCGCCGGTCTCTCACCGACGCTCGCCGGGCCTGTCCAGCAGAAGCACATGGCGGTGCCCGGTACGCGTGTCCTCATCCCGGGCGGGGAACTGGAGGTCTATCTCTATGGAGATGCCAACGCGACCGCGCAGGACATCGACCGGTTCGACCGGCTCATGCGAATGCCTGACGGGGCGTTGATGTGGAAGAAACCGCCCGCGCTCGTCACGGCGAACAACATGGTGATTGTGGTGCTGACCGCTGATGCGGCGCTCCGCGAGCGGGTGCGCAAGGTGCTGCATCTGTCACACATTCACACGTCCCCGAGTGCGGCCCCATAATCATGTCATACCGTGCTTCCACCCGATCGTTACCAACCACCAGTTCATGGGATACGTGACGATGAATCCGACCATCAAGCCCAGCGCACCGATTCCCCAGAACGCCGCGGTGCCTGGGGTCGGTGGGGACCCGACGATGCCCGGTGTCACAAATCTCATGACCAGGCCCATTCCCACCATCACCGTCGCCATCGAGAAGAACTCAGCGCGGCCGCCTTTCCATGCCGCCGCCCTCCAGGAATGGCCCATGTGACGCATGGCCGGAATCTGGAATACAAACCACCCGAAGGCGAATCCAACAGCATACTCCGTCCAGAACTCCGGCCAGAACCGGAAGCCGAGCATGCGCGTGATGACCATCGCGCTCATGATCCCCAATCCGTCTCCCCCGACGCAATGAATGTCGGAGCCCACGACTTTCTTCCATGTACCAGCAACGAACTCGTGGTGCACTCGCTTGGCTTCCGCATCTCCCTCTCGCTTTCTTGTCGAACCGATGCGCCTGGGCCGACAAGTAAAGATGTACATGGCCAGGCCAACAACAGAGAAGAACAGCACGATGATCGGCCACGCCGCTTTCAACGCCGGCCCGACGTCCCTGTTGGCGGTGAACATGTCGTACAGAACCCAGATGCCCAAGGCCGCGCCGATGCCATACCACGGGATGACGAACGCAGGTTGCGCGAGGAAGAGAAGAGACTCGACGTTCATGTCATTACCTGCAATCGATCGGCGGACTGCGCCTTCCCGCGAACGCGGCGAGCTGCGATCCGCAAAGTTATACCCAGCGCCGAGCAGCAGGGGGGCAAAGGGCACGAAGATTCCTCTCTGGCCTCCCTTCATGGGTGCCGCCGAACGCGTTGTAACGCCGTCTGCGATCGTGGCGCACGTCACGATCTCGAGTTTCGATCTTGCCGTCGGCATGCAGTGTTGCATTGGTGTGCGGCGAAGCGAGTATCGAGCAGCTGACACCTGGCGAGCTCGGGTAGCTGCTGGGTGTCGAATGCATTCTCGCGCATTCCCGCCGCGTGCGGTTCCTGGCGTGCCACCGAAGGCGAGTAGAGACCACGAGCGCTACCTCGCCTCCGGTGTGCTCCGGTGAACGTTGGCGCGATGCCCAGAAGCGGCTCGTATTGTGCACCGATGATGCAGTGGACACGAGCCCCGCAGAGTTCCTCCAGGACTCCTGTCGGGTTCGGAGCGGCGGACTGCACTCCGTCCGAACCATCCGTGGTGGGCCCTCGCGACCGTCGGGACGGTGCCCATGTCGGCGACGAATGTTCTTCGAGGGTGGATCAATGCAACAATTGACGATGGCGATCGCCGGCATGAGCTGCGGTGGCTGCGTGACCAAAGTGCGGAACGCGCTGGGCGCCCTCTCGGGCACGCACGTCGATGCGGTGACCGTCGGATCGGCGACGGTTACTTACGACGAGTCGCAAACCACTCCAGCGGCGATTGCCCAGGCGGTAACCGATGCGGGCTATGAGCCTGTCGAGTCAGCGGCGCTTGTGGGCGCGGCGGACGGTGCTGCCAAGGCAGGGACGGGAGGCGGATGCTGTTGCGGCTAGTTGCTCGCCCAACCTGAAGCGTTCGTGAGCACCACGCGCGCTAGCCGGCAACCGTGCACGTCCCACTCATCCTCGGAGAAGGAGCAGTACCGTGAAGACAGTGCCTGTGTTGTCCCTGTTGTTGTCTGTCGCGCTCGCTGCCTCACTCTCCGCGTGCACGCCGGCCGCAGGAAATAAGAGCGCGGACGATTCAGTGGCGAGCGCCAGCGGCGGGTCGCTCGAAGGACGTCCGCAGGGTGACGGAAGTGCGATGATGGGGGGCATGGGGAGCATGGCGAACAGGGGTGCCATGACCGGCGCGGGCGCCTCGGACTCCATGGAGACGCGCCTCCGCACGATGGACATGATGAGCGCGGCGCAGATCGCGGCGGCGTTTCCGGCGTACAGCCAGGCCGCCGGGGTCTTGCTGTCCAGGATGAGCGCTGATGTACAAGGCATGCCCATGGCGCCGAACATGAGCTGGGGCGCCACGAGCGACTCGATTCGCCAGGACCTCGGTCACATGGCGGGGCTGACTGGTGCACAGATGCACGCCGCGATGCCAGCGTATCATGCGCGCATGACGAGATTGATGGGCATGCACAGCCAGATGATGGCGAAGCCGAGGACATGAATGCACCGTGTCGTCGCGGGGGAGCAACCTGTGACGACCGGTGACCGAAGGGGCAGAACGACGCACCGTTGTCTGCCTTCGCGTCAGATGTCCCGTGAGCGAAGGCGAAGCGCGTTGCCGATCACCGAGTGCCATGCCGCACATCGGGCATGCCCCGGGGCCGAGTGGCCGGCCCTGCGGATGCATCGGGCACGTGTAGATGACATCGTCACCGCCTGCTGCGGTTGCAGGCGGCGCGTTCGGGGGCTGGTTCCCTACGCCCGCTCAGGATACCGAGCCGGGTCGGCCTTGAACTTTTCCAGACAACTCGTGCTGCAGAACCGGTACAGCTTGCCAGCAAGCTCGTACCGGTGAGGGGAGTCTTCCTGGACCTGCATGCCGCAGACCGGGTCGCGAAATGTGCGGCCGTCCGTTGCGCTCATCGTGTTTGCCTCGCTTCGTGGAAGAAAAGTGGCGGGATGTGAATTTCAAGCAGTCGGTAGGCGCGCGGGTTTTGCCACACGGGTTGCGGCGCGAGCCAGTCGACCAGGAAGCGTATCGTCGCGCGCTGATCGCCAGCTGGAAGCGGCGGTTGGCTTGCATCGCGCCGACGGGGTCAGACGGATGCTCGATGACCCCGCATTGATCGTCAGGACGCACGGCCGTCGCTCGTCACGCGGGTCGCGGCGATGCGACGGCGGTGCCGCGAGGCGGACACACGATGTTCATGGCTGTTGCCGCTCGAAGATCGTCGCCCACTCCTGATAGCGCTGCGCGATGCGCGACACCGCCTGTTCACGCGTTGCGCGCTTCGACAGGACGTCGGCGACCGCGTCCCAGAACGTCGTGCGCCCACCGCGAACCCGATGAAGCCCGGCACCGAAGCGGCGGTCTCGAGCCACGTCACCACCTTCTGTTCGTCGGCGCCGCGGCCGAGGACGATGCATCCCACCCCGCTCCGATCACCACGCCGCGCCGTGGCGACGATCGCCGCACAATCCTCACGGCGATCGAGACCCTCGATCTTCCACACGTCCGGCTCGACGCCGGCGTCCTGGAGTGTCCGAATCGTCGCCAGCATCAACGCGGGGCGCACGTCGAGGTCGTAATCCGCCTGCACGCCATGCACGCGAGCGAGCTGCGCCTTCGTCGCCGGGACGAGCAGCTCGAACATGAACGCCTGGCTCGCGCGGCGGCAATAGTCGGACAGGCGTGCGAGCCGCGCGGTCTGTCGCGCATTGAGCTCGGCATCGCCTTCAGGGTTGTATCGGACCAGTACTTTCGCGTACGTCGGTGCAATGGCCTCGAGGTGCGCGGCGAAGTCCTCACCGAATTCGAACTCGAACTCGTCGGAGCCGCTCAACTCGGTCGAGACCGCGGTGACATACCCTCGTCGCACGGCGTCGCGCAGGATGTCGGCGCCGAACTCCTCGTCGACGAGGATGCCGGCCCGCTCCTTCGGCAGTCCGTTTGCGACGGCCTCGAGGAAGCCGTCGTAGATGATGCGCTTGCTCGCCGACACGGCAGCGTGCTGCTCGGCCGTGAGCGGCGGGATGAAATGGCACATGCCGGAGATGTACGAATGCCGATGATCGAATGGCAGTAGGTACAGTGGGCCCTGCGCAGCGTGGATCATGACGTCCTTCCCGATGGCGATCGTGAATCCGTACGGCCGATGTTCGGAGCCGACTGATGTCGAACGACAGGTACGAGTGCGGTGTGCACGATCGGTGCCGCCTTGCGGGCTCGCAGGAGCAAGAAAACGTTGTGCGGGCGAAGCACGTTACGCGCGGGCGGCAACGTCGCACGGACGGAGCGACCGACTTGCGCGGAGCCGATCTTCGCAACCAGCGTCGTGAAGTGTGGATCCCATGCTGCCTCCGTGCGTCAAAGCGCTCGTGCACGTCGGCCAGGCGACCGACGACTCGCACGTCGTAGGTGCACCGGATCCGGGAAGTGTGGCGCGTGAGAGACCACCAGAAACGGATGCGGCGTGAACGTCTTGACCGAGATGTCCTTGTCGCGCGCCTGCCGCGCATTGAGGCCGACATGGGCGATCTCCGAGTCGGTGTAGGTGCACCGGGGAATCGTCAGGGCACTGAGCCGCTGACGCCCGAGGAACAGCGCTGTCCTTCACGTCGAGAGGTCGCCACACGCCGAATAGTTCCGCGTACCTTGCTTGCGCGCCAGATGCTCCGAGGCACAGGGAACTGCATGCCAGACTCATGCCCTGTCGCGGCGCAATGGATACGGAAAGTGTCACTGACGACGCCAACCGGGGGCGCGACCACGAGTTCACAGTGGAGGCACTCCGTTGACTGCCGGCCAACAAGGCGGTAGGTGATCATTGCTTCAGCGCGGGTCGGGGAACTTTGCGCAATGCTCGTTCCTTGCCACGCCAGCAGAGCGGTCGTCGAGCGTCGAATGACGTAATGACGCGTTCCTTGGCAAAGGGGAGCAGTGCGATGTCGAGAGTCCTGAGAGATGTGAGCGTCATGCTCATCGTGGTGACTGCGAGTGCGAGTGCGAGTGCCCAGGCAGGTGCGCGCATGACGCGCGTCATTGGTGGTGGTCCGGTCATTCAAGTGCTTCCCGGTCCTGACGCGATGGGCGACAGCGCAGCAGCGGTCATCGCGAAGGCGCCGCCGGAGAAGCAGAAGATGCTGAAGATGATGACGATGAAGGGGCCGTTCTCCGACAAGGCGGCGAACATCTCTGGCACGTTCCGGAATGGCGCGCTCATCGATGACAATGCGCCGATTCATGTGATGTTGACAACGCAGACGCGCGGCAAGGCGCGCGGAAGCAATGTCGGATACACCTGCTGGAACTGCACGCGGAATCCCATGAAGCAGCTGCACCTGATGCTGATGCCGCCGATGGGCAGGATGTATCCCGTGCCCGGTGGCATCGTGCACGTGATGTGGCAGAAGTCGCACGGCACGACGACCAGGACGTCGTGAGCGCAGCCTCGAGTCGTGTCAGCTGCAATGCATAACGACGTCCCAGCCAGGGAGGGCACGGGAGGGCGCGACCACGAGTTTCGGGTGGAAGCGCTCCGTTGGCTGCCGGAGGTCACGCGGTTTGCGCTGTCGCTCGAACGGGACGAGGCGGACGCCGACGACCTTGTCCAGGAGACGTTCCTGAAGGCGTACGAGGCCTGGCACACGTACACGCCGGGAACGGAATGCCGCGGGTGGCTCTTCACGATCTGCCGAAATGCCTGTTACAAGCGGCGCAAGCGCGAAGAGCGCCACGTGCGCTGCGACGATCCGGAGTTGGAGGCCCTCGCCGCCGTTGCGGTACACGCGGCCGCGCAGCAGGGCGGGTTGGCCGACCTCTTTAGCCGATTCGACCTGTCGGACGCCATTGACGCGGCGATCGCCGCCTTGCCGGAGGCATTTCGAGAAGTGGTGATTCTCGTCGATGTGAACGACCAGTCATACGACTCTGCGGCGGCACTGCTGGATGTGCCAATCGGAACGGTCCGCTCCCGACTCTTTCGCGCGCGGCGTTTGCTGCAGGAAGCGCTCATCACTCATGCTCGGGACGCCGGTCTCGTGCGGTCGCCGCGAAAGGCCGGAATCCCCGGTCAGGAGCCACGATGAAGAGATTCGTTCCGCGCTGGTTGGCGCGCGTGTTCTCGATGAAGGACGGGATGTGGGACGACGCGATGGCGGCGCCGATGCTCGACTGCGAGTCGGTAATGCGGCAGCTCTGGGACTATGTGGACGCCGAGCTCACGCCGGAGCGTATGAAAGACATCCGGATGCATGTCGAGATGTGCAAGCGATGCTATCCGCAGTACGAGTTCGAGCGTGCGTTCCTCGATGCCGTGTCAGCCAGACGGCGCACGCACTCGGACCCCGAACGGCTGCGCGCCAGTGTGTTGGCGGCTCTGCAGTCAAAGGGCCTGAGCGAAGCGTAGCCGCCTCGGTCGTTGGAACGTGCGCGCCGGAAAGGCTCCCCATGATGGGAGTCGCGAGCAGGAACCCAGCCGATGTGCGAGCCATGAAAATGGGCTCACAATTGCCGAGCGGCCCAGACGAGCCGCAGTACGACACTCACCAGCACCAGCGCGGCCATGCTGCCGAACAGCACGACAAGGTGATGCGGGAACAGGAAGAACAGCGTGTAGAACAACACCGTCTCCGTGCCGCCCACCACGCCCTCAGGCATCGTGATGGACGTCAGCTCCCCATGTACGCGCGCGCCGAGATCGCGCCGCTCGAGGAGCGCGGCGAGATACATCCACGAGG
>JBDTYL010000263.1:0-3389 GCA_040005695.1 bacterium
CGATCGCGTGGCCGCTCGCCATGCGGCGCATGATCTCCTTCTCCTCGTCGCGCGTGGGGTAGCCCACGCGGAGCTTGAGCATGAAGCGGTCGACCTGCGCCTCGGGCAGCGGATAGGTGCCTTCCTGCTCGATCGGGTTCTGCGTCGCGAGCACGAGGAATGGCTCCTCGAGCTTGTACGTCGTCCCGCCGATGGTCACCTGCTTCTCCTGCATGGCTTCGAGCAGTGCGGCCTGCACCTTGGCCGGCGCGCGGTTGATCTCGTCCGCCAGGATGATGTTGGCGAAGATCGGGCCCTTCTTCACCATGAACTGGCCGGTCGGCTGGTCGTAGATCTGCGTGCCGACGACGTCGGCGGGCAGCAGGTCCGGCGTGAACTGGATGCGCGAGAACGTCGTCGCGATCGTCTCGGCGAGCGTGCGCACCGTGAGCGTCTTCGCCAGGCCGGGTACGCCCTCGAGCAGCACGTGTCCGCCGGTGAGGAGGCTGATGAGCAGCCGGTCGATCATGTACTCCTGCCCGACGACGCGCAGGGCGACCTGCCGGCTGACATCCTGGATCAGGCGGGCATCCGCCGTCGATGACGCTGTTGTAGCCATGGAAGATCGGGATCCGTGAACGGTGAACCGTGAACCGCAGGTCGGGCCTACGGTGACATTACCCGCAACGCACCGCACCGTTCACGGCTCACGGATCGCCGTTCACAGTTTGTCGAGCGCCGCCTTCTCCTGCTTGGTCAGCGATCGCACCTTGCCCGCGGCCAGATCGCCGAGCTCGACAGGGCCGAACTTCACTCGCACAAGTCGGTCCACGTCGAGGCCGACCGCCTCGCACATCCGGCGCACTTCGCGGTTGCGTCCCTCGGCGATGGTGATCGTGAGGTCCCATCGGCCGCGGCCGACCTTCTCCGCCGTCACCTTCTTCGGCCGCACGATCCCGTCGTCAAGCTCCACGCCATCACGCATGACTTCGGTCGCGTAGCCCCCTTCACCAAGCACCGAGGCGACGTAGGTACGCTCCACCTCGTGGCTGGGATGCGTCAGCCGATGCGCGGCCGCGCCATCCGTCGTGAGCAGCAGCACGCCCTCCGTGAGGAAGTCGAGTCGGCCGACGTATGTGAGGCCGGGCCGCGCGGGCACGAGGTCGAACACCGTCTTGCGGCCTTCGGGATCATGACGCGAGGTAATCACGCCCGCCGGCTTGTGGAGGACGAACCACTCGAGCGGCGGCGACGCGCCAATGCGCTCGCCGTCCACCTTGATGACGTCACTGTCCGGATCCACCGTCTGGCCCACCTGCGCGAGCGTGCCGTTCACCGTGACGCGCCCGTTGGAGACCAGCTCCTCGGCCTTGCGGCGGGACAGGATGCCGGCGCGCGCGAGCGCGCGCTGGATGCGCATCGGTTCGGACATCAGAGGGGCCTGGGCTCGGCGCGCAGTGCCACTGCCAGCTCGTCCGAGCGGGGCAGCTCCTCGAGATGGCGCAGCGCGAAGTATTCGAGGAACATCGGCGTGGTGCCGTAGTGCAAGGGTCGACCCAGTCCTTCGCCGCGTCCCACGACGTCGATGAGCCCGCGCTCGTGCAGCGACTTGAGCACGCTGCCCACGTTCACGCCGCGAATCTCCTCGATCTCCGCGCGGCCGAGGGGCTGACGGTAGGCGATGAGCGCCAGCGTCTCGAGGGCGGCGGCGCTGAGCCGAGCGGGCCGCGATGCAAGCTGCGCGCGCTCGATGGCCTCCGTGTACTCGGCGCGCGTGAGGATCTGCCATCCGCCGCCGATCTCGACGAGCTCGACGCCGTGACCCTCGTTGTCGTAGTGATGGCGCACCTCGTCCAGCGCGGCAGCGATGGCCGCGCGAGAGGCGTCGCCATCGAGCCCGGCGAGCTCGTCGGTCGGGATGGGGCGGGCGCTGGCGAACAACGCCGCCTCAAGCAGCTTCGCTAGCGGCGTCACTGGTGATCTCCACGTTGGCAAAGGGCCTGGACTGCAGGACGCGACACTCGCCGAGCTTCGCCATCTCGAGCAGGCCGAGGAGGGTGGACAGGACCTGCGACGGGTCGGCGTCGCGCGTGACGAGGTCGGTCCACATGAGCTGCGCGCGCAGCGCGAGCACGGCGCGAATGAGCGCGATTGCGCCCGGCACGTCCACGGCGCGCGAGATGACGTCGTGCATCACGGGGTCCCTCGTCGCCCGCAGCAGGCGGTCCACCGCGGCGAGCAGCTCGCTGAGCGACAGCGCGAGCGGCGCCTCGGGTGGCGCGGCGGCGAGCGGCACCCAGGCGCGCGCGAAGCGGCTCCGGCGCTCCTCGCCCGCGCGCTCGAGCACGTCCACCACCTCGCGCATCTGCTGGTACTCGAGCAGCCGGCGCACGAGTTCCGAGCGCGGGTCGTCCCATGCCTCGTTGCCGTGGCCGCGCGGGAGCAGCATCTGCGCCTTGATGCGCAGCAGGCGCGCGGCCATCTCGAGGTATTCGGCCGCCTCGTTCAACTGGAGCGTGCGGATGCGGGCGACGACCTGCTCCGCGACGCGCGCGATGGGGATGTCGTAGATGTCGAGCTGCTCTTCGCGCAGGAGCGTGAGCAGCAGGTCGAGCGGCCCGGAGAAGTGCGTGAGCTCCACGAGAAAGGACGTGGGCGGCAGCGCGGAGTCCGCGGCGTACGGGGCGGGCCGGCCGACATCATCCGTCATTGGATCCACGACAGCGCCGCCGGAACGAAGTACGGCGACGTGACGCGCAGCATCCCGTTGACCGCATAGGCGGCTGGCTGGAACCAGAAGTTCAGGACACCGTCGCCCATGTACAGCAGCAGGATGAGGACGAGAAAGCCGTACCGCGCGAGCCGGACGTAGTGGATGGCGAGCCGCCGCGGCAGCAGGTATTTCATGACGTGCGATCCGTCGAGCGGCGGAATCGGGAGCAGGTTGAACACGATCAGCAGGAAGTTGACCTGCACACCGATCCAGAACATCGCCTGCAGGATGCCGATGGTGTCGCCGAGCACCGGGGCTGCGCGGGCCACGAGACCGCTCCCCACGATGAGCAGGCCGCACGCGAGGGCAATCACCAGGTTCGTCGCGACACCGGCCAGCGACACGATGATGTCCCCGCGACGGACGTGCCGGTAGTTCCGCGGATCGACGGGGACCGGCTTCGCGCCGCCCAGCACCACGAGGCGGCCGCCGACGGCGGCCGACCCCGTCAGCATGATGAGGGGCAGCAGGATCGTGAGGAACGGGTCGATGTGCTTGACGGGATTCCAGCTCAACCGTCCTGCCTCCAGCGCCGTCCGATCACCCTGTCGCAGTGCTGCGTAGCCGTGCGCAATCTCGTGGGCGATCACGGAGAACAGCAGGATCGGCGCGACGAGCAGGATTGTCTGTAGAGTAT
>JBDTYL010000264.1:0-2050 GCA_040005695.1 bacterium
ACATGTCGCCGGCGTTCGGCGCCGACGACTACGCGGCGGGCCAGCGGCACAACCTCGCGTTCCTCCAGCCCGTGACGCCGCGCGGCGAGTTCCCCGCGGACCTGCCGCTGGTGGGCGGCCAACCGGTGAAGGCCGCGGATGCGGCGCTGATCGCGGAGCTCAAGCGCCGCGACGTGCTCTGGAAGGCAGGCACGCTGACGCATTCGTATCCGCATTGCTGGCGCTGCCGCACGCCGCTGCTCTACTACGCGCGTTCGTCATGGTTCGTGCGCACGAGCACGTACAAGCAGGCGATGCTCGCACGCAATGCACGGGTGAACTGGAATCCGTCCGAGGTGGGTTCCGGACGCTTCGGCGAGTGGCTCGAGAACAACATCGACTGGGCCGTGTCGCGCGACCGATTCTGGGGTACACCGTTGCCGCTGTGGGTGTGCGACCAGGAGCCGGAGCACGTGCATGCGGTGGGTAGCTTCGCGAACCTGGCCGAACGCTCCGGTGCAGCGCTGCCCGCGGACTTCGACCCGCACAAACCGGGCATCGACTCGTTCTCGTGGGCCTGCACGACGACGGGGTGCGATGGACACATGCGTCGCACGCCGGAAGTGATCGACGCGTGGTACGACTCGGGCTCGATGCCCTTTGCGCAGTGGCACTATCCATTCGAGAATCGCGATCTCGTGGCCGCGCAGTTCCCCGCGGACTTCATCGCCGAGGGGCAGGACCAGACACGCGGGTGGTTCTACTCGCTGCTGGCGATCGCGACCGGTCTCGGCGACGCGCTGCCGAACAACGAGCCCGGGACGGCGGCACCGTATCGTGCCGTGATGGTGAACGGCATCGTCACGGACGCCGAGGGGAAGAAGATGTCGAAGAGCCGCGGCAACATCGTGGAGCCCTTCGGCGTGATCGAGCGCCACGGCGTGGACGCCGTGCGCCTCTTCCTCGTGAGCAGCAGCAAGGTGTGGGAGGAGCGGCGCTTCGATGAAGCGGTGATCCGCCAGGGCGCCGGCCGCTTCCTGCGCACGCTCAAGAACATCTACAGCGGGATGTTCGCCAACTATGCGAACTTCGGCTGGGCGCCGTCCGATGCCGATCCCGCGCCGGCAGACCGGCCGGTGATGGACCGCTGGATCCTGAGTCGCCTGGCGACCGTGGAGCGCACGGCGGACGAGCTGCTGCTCGGCTACGATGCGTTCGCGGCGTCACGCGTGGTGATGGACTTCGTGGACGACGATTTGGCGAACTGGTACGTGCGGCAGTCGCGTGCGCGCTTCTGGGCGGCGGACAACGTGTTCAGCGACGACAACAACGCGGCCTTCGCGACGCTGCACGAAGTGCTCGTCGTCGTGTGTCGCCTGCTGGCGCCGTTCGCGCCGTTCGCCACGGACTTGCTGCACGGCGAGTTGACCGGCACCTCCGTGCACCTGGCGCCCTATGTGCGCGAGACGCCGGCTCCGAGCGACGCGGCGCTCGAGGCGCTGATGGACAGCGTGCGTCGACTCGCGACGCTCGGTCGGGCGGCGCGCGAGCAGGCGAAGATCAACGTGCGACAGCCGCTCGCCCGCATGGTGTGCGTGGCGCCCGCGGTGGACGAGGAAGCGTTGCGGCACTTGCTGCCCGTGCTCGCGGCGGAGCTGAACATCAAGTCGATCGAGCTGGCGACCAGCGGCGATGCGCTCGTGACGCTCTCGGCGAAACCGAACTTCCGCGCGCTCGGCAGGAAGTTCGGCAAGAGCACGCCGATGGCGGCCGAGGCCGTGGCAGCATTCACGAGTGCCCACCTGCGGGCGTTCGAGCAGGGCGCCGAGCTGCTGGTGACGGTCGATGGCGAGACCCATGGACTCGGCGCGGACGATCTCACGATCGTGCGCCGCGCGTCGGGTGCGCTGATCGTGGAGGAAGAGCACGGCTACTTCGCCGCGATCGATGTTGCACTCACGCCGGAACTGGAGCGCGAAGGGTTGGCACGTGAGGTCATCAGCAGGGTACAGCGTATGCGAAAGGAGGCCGGACTTGCGGTGAGCTATCGCATCCGGCTGCGGATTGACGG
>JBDTYL010000265.1:0-47267 GCA_040005695.1 bacterium
GTTCACGTACGCGGCGTGGGCGGACAAGTACGACGGACTGGTGCACCAGGTGCCGCTGCGCGGCGTGGCGCTGGCGATGAACGAGCCCATCGGCGTGATGGGGCTCGTGTGTCCGGACGAGGTGCCACTGCTCGGCCTCGTGTCACTGATCGGGCCGGCCATCTGCACGGGCAACACGGTGGTGGCGGTGCCGAGCGAGAAGATGCCGCTCGCCGCTACGGATTTCTACCAGGTCCTCGAGACGTCGGACGTGCCGGCGGGCGTGATCAACATCGTCACGGGGGCGAAGGATGCGCTCGCGAAGACCCTGGCAGAGCACGACGACGTGGATGCGGTGTGGTATTTCGGGTCGCGGAGCGGCGTGCGGGGCGTGGAGATGGCGAGCGCGGGCAACATGAAGCGGACGTGGGCGGAATTTGAGGCGCGTTCGTGGGGTGGGGCCGGTGAGGGGCGCGAGTTCCTCCGCGAGGCGACGCAGGTGAAGAATATCTGGATCCCGTACGGCGAATGACGCCGGTCGTGCGGGGTGTCCCGAGTCACCTCAGCCGGCCTGCTCGCTCCCGCGTGTAGGGAGGTCGCAACAAGGCGTTGCGCGTCGGCGGCAGCTGGTTGCGTGCAGGCCACGGCGGTGCGGCCCTGTAAGGGCCCTCGCGTGCGCCACCTCCGGCGCGGCGGACGCTCCTGCAGAGGGCGCTGCGCCGGAATGATGACAATCGTCGCAAAATGCGTGTGGTTGCCAGACCGGGCGGCGTGATAATACCATTTATGTGACCTGGATCACAGGCGGCTCGCCCCTTGCCTTATGCACCTGGTAGGGAATCGCGCAATTGCCACCGCCTCGCCGGGCCCGTAATGGCCGGCGTGCCGTGGAAGCGACCAGCAGATCGCTTCGCCGCCCCGGTCCATGGCCGCGCCAAACATCTCTGTCTCACGCACCGGAATCACCACCTCACGGCGAAGGGAGCTACGGTGTGACGCAGCAGACCCAGGATTTTTCGCATACGTACGCAGCGCCGGCCATGGTCGGCGACCGCGACGCGTGGGAACTGGCTGCGTCCGTCGCCAATGACGGGTTGTGGTACTTCGATGCCGCGGAGTGCCGGTTGCACCTGGCGCCGCGCACCATGGAACTACTCGGCTATCATGCGTCCGACGCGCAGCCGGGCCACGAGCAGATCGAGCAGCACCTGCATGCGGCCGACCGGCCGGTGATGCGGCGTGCGATGACGGAGCTGCTGCGTGGCGACCGCGCGCGGGCGGAGCTGGAGGTGCGGCTGATCACCGTTGGTGGGGAGGCGCGGTGGACGCGGGTGCGGATCCGCTCGCGTCGGGATGCGAGCGGACGCGTGCTGCTCATCGCGGGGTCGCTCGCGGACATCGATCACACCAAGCGGGGCGAGCTGGCGCTGCGCGAGGAGTCGCGCCGCGACGTCCTCACGGGCCTGCCCAACCGGCTCGCGCTCGCGCAACGGCTCACGGCGCGCATCGCGCGTGCGGACGGCGCGCGGCAGCCGGGATTCGCCGTGCTGTACCTCGACCTCGACCGCTTCAAGATCATCAACGACAGCCTGGGCCATGCGACCGGCGACGCGATGC
Organism: bacterium; assembly: GCA_040005695.1. Classification (GTDB taxonomy): domain Bacteria; phylum Gemmatimonadota; class Gemmatimonadetes; order Gemmatimonadales; family Gemmatimonadaceae; genus AG11. The sequence goes on from JBDTYL010000265.1 coordinate 1,597, forward strand.
TCATCGAGGCGGCGGCGCGCATCGGATCGGTGCTCGGCCCGCAGGACCTCCTGGCGCGCGTGGGGGGCGACGAGTTCGTCGTCGTCCTCGACGAGGTGACGGACGAGCACGAGGTGCACCGCATCGCGGGCGCTGTCCACGCGGTCACGCGCCCCGCCATGCCACTTGGTGACCGCGAGGTGCTCACCACACTCAGCATCGGTATCCGCGTGAGTGACGCCACGGAGTTGAAGCCCGCAGACCTGCTGCGCGATGCCGACCTCGCGATGTACCAGGCGAAGCGGCACGGCGGCGCGCGCACCGTGAGCTTCGACGACCAGATGTACCAGGAGATGGTGGCGCGGCACCAGACGCAGTCCGAGCTGCAGCACGCCCTCGTGCGCAACGAGCTGCGCGTGGCGTACCAGCCCGTGTTCGACCTCCGCGACCGGCGGCTGCGCGGCTTCGAGGCGCTCGTGCGCTGGCAGCATCCCACGCGTGGCTGCCTGAACGCGACCGCATTCGTGAGCGAGGCGATGGAGAACGGCTTCATCGTGCAGATCGGCCGGTGGATGCTGAACGAGATCTGCTCGCAGCTCGCGGACTGGCGCGTGACGTACCCCAACGCGATGCCGTTCACGGTGACGCTCAACCTGTCGGACCGCGAGGTCATGGATCCGGAATTCGCGGCCGTGGTGGAGGATGCGCTGCGGAAGCACGGCGTGCCGGCGAACTACCTCACGCTGGAGATGACCGAGGGCGCGATGACGGCCAGCGGCGAGCACACCATCACCGTGCTCCGCCGGCTGCGGAACCAGGGTGTGAACATCCAGATGGACGGGTTCGGCCGCGACTCGTCGTCGCTTGCCGCACTGCGCCGGATGCCGGTGAGCGCGATCAAGATCGACCGCTCGTTCGTGGCGGGGATCGCGACGGACGATGCGTGCCGCGCGATTGTCGCGACGATCAACGGATTCGCCTGCGCCCTCGGCCTCGATGTCATCGCGGAAGGCGTGGAGACGCGCGCCCAGGCCGACGCACTCGCCGAGATCGGGAATTTCCGCTATGCGCAGGGCCACCATTTCGGGCCGCCCGCGGGCGAACTCGAGGTCGAGGAGCTGCTGCTCGCCCGCTAGGCACGCGGTTGGTGGTGGCGCATCACCGCTGCGTCGCCGTCGTCGTGATGCCGAACGTGGCGACGAGGAAGATGAGCACCAGTATGACGAGGATGAGGCGGCGCCGCTGCCGGCGCGTCGCCGCCCACACCTCCATATCCACATAGTAGGCGCCAGGCGCCACCTCGCGGACAACCGCGCGGTCACGCAGCCGGCGCCAGGCGATGCCGTCGGCATCGATTCCGACCCCGCCGAGATCGTCGAGAGTACGGGCGGAAGCCGGCGACGTGGCGCCGGCGCGCTGGAGCGCCTCGACCATGTGCCGTTCCTTGATCAGGATGACCGCGACTGCTCCGCCCATGTCCCGCTCCTCGCCGAGGAATGCCCGCACGCCAGCTCGTGCGATGGGCGGGACGAATATGGAACGGCGCGCGCGGTAACGCGACCGTGCGCAGCTTCGCTGAACCCGGTCGGAAAGGCATGCGCGCGGTTCTCCTTGAAGGCAGAGCCAACAGGCGTCAAGGATCAGCGGCGCTGGGACAACGGCCCGGTTGGCTATTGCGCTGGGCCCGGTGACGCTCGATTTTGCGCGATCGTCAAACCAATCGGGTTGCGCATCAATATCCGCCGACTTCCCCGCCTCGCATGACCAAGGACGCCCTTCGCGATGGCATCCTCGAGCACACGCCCACGCGTCGTGTAGACCTCCCCCTTCACGAGGACGTCCGGCGTCTCGCCGCCGCGCTCGGCCGCGTGATCCGGCGCCTCGAGGGCGAGGCGGCATTCCAGACCGTGGAGACGCTTCGCCGTGCCGCCCGTTCGCGACGACATGGCGACGCGAGCGCAGCTTCCCTCGCCGAGCTACTCGAGCAAGTCGAGGCGCTCCCGCTGTCGCTCAGCGCGACCGCTGCGCGCGCGTTCACCCTGTTCTTCCTCCTCATCAACACCGCGGAGCAGGTGCACCGCGTGCGGCGCACACGCACGTACGCGCGCGATGCGGACGCCGCACCGCAGCCGGCGTCTGCGCGATGGACCATGCGGCAGTTGCGCGACGGTGGCCATTCCGCCGATGAGGTGATGGACGCGATCTCGCGACTGGACGTCCGCCCCGTCCTCACGGCTCATCCCACGGAGTCCACTCGGCGCACGCTCCTCGCGCTGCAGGCCCGCGTCGCGGACCTCCTCCTCGGCTGGGAATCGACGGCGCACGCGGAGCGGCGCGCGATGGAGGACCGGCTCGACGGCGAGATCGAGCTGCTGTGGCTCACGGCGGAAGTGCGCAGCGACCGGCCCACGGTGCTCGACGAGGTGAGCACGGGCCTCTGGTATCTCGAGACGCGCCTCATCGATGCCAGCGCCTCCGCGCGCGACGCGCTCATCCGCGCGTTCGAGGATGAATTCGGCGCCACGGGCGATGCACTGCGCATCCCCGTTCCCATCCGCCTCGGCAACTGGGTGGGCGGCGATCGCGATGGCAATCCCAACGTCACGCCCGCCACCACGATCGCCGCTGCGCGCCGCGCGAGTCACGTGATCCTCGGCCGCTACGGGCGCGCCCTCGCCGACCTCACCGAGCGGCTCTCCCTGTCGGCACAGCTCGCGCCGCCGCCAGAGGCGCTCGTCGCATCGCTCGTGGAGAACCGCCTCCTCCTGCCCGACGTATGGGCCACGAATCGACGCCGCAATGAATCGGAGCCGGTGCGACTCGCGCTCAGCTTCATGGCGGCGCGCATCGCGGCCACGCGACGCCTCGTCGCCGCGCACGATGCCGGCGTCATCCGGGCGGAGCCCGCAGCATACGCCGATGCCGGCGCATTCCAGGCGGACCTGCTGCTCGTGCGGGGCAGCCTCCTCTCCGCCGGCGCAGTCGAGGCATGCCGCACGGTGCTGGACCCCATCATCGCCGTGGTCCGTGCGCTCGGCTTCCACGGATTCATGATGGACGTGCGCGACCACGCCGACGTCCATCGCGCCGCGCTCGACGAGGTGGCGAGCCTGCTCGGTCTCCCCGCCCTCGACGCCGCCGCGATGCGCGCGGAGCTCGGCGGACGTCGCCCACTCATTGGCGCGCACCTGCCCGTGTCCGACGCCACACGGCGCGTGCTCGACACCTTCCGAGCCATTCGCACCATCCAGGACGAGTCCGGCGCACCGGCTGCGTCCACCTACATCGTGTCGATGGCGCGCGAACCGGAAGACCTGCTGCGCGTGCTCCTGTTCGCGCGCGAGACCGGCCTCGCCGACCTCGCCGCGGATACGCCGGTGTCGCGCCTCGACGTGGTGCCGCTGTTCGAGACGCTCGAGGATCTCGACCGGGCGCCGGCGGTGATGCGCGAGTTGCTTGCGGATCCCACGTACCGCCGCCAGATCGTCGCGCGCGGCAACCGGCAGGAAGTGATGCTCGGCTACTCCGACTCCGCGAAGGATGCGGGGCTGCTGACGGCGTCATGGGCACTTTACCGCGCACAGGAGGCGCTGGCCGAAGTGTTCCGGCAGGCGAACGTGGAACTCGTGCTGTTCCACGGCCGCGGCGGCGGCGTGGGTCGCGGGGGCGGTTCGCCCGTCTATCGCGCGCTCTCCGCGTTGCCCCCAGCCACCATCGACGGACGCATCAAGATCACCGAGCAGGGCGAGATCATCTCGCAGCAGTTCGGCCTGCTCTCGATTGCCGAGCGGACGTTCGAGGTGACGGTGTCGGGGGTGTTGCTGCACGGCTTCACCGATTGGCGCCGGTCGCAGGATGCGGGCGACGTTGCGCGGTTCCGCGAGATCGTGGGTTCGCTCGCCGAGCAGTCGTATGCGTTCTATCACGACCTCGTGCACGAGCGGCCGGAACTGTTCACGCTTTTTCGCACGGCGACGCCCATCGCCGAACTGGCCGACGCACGATTCGGTTCGCGTCCCGCCTACCGGCCGGGCGCCGACGCCGGCATGGCGGGCATCCGCGCCATACCGTGGGCTTTTGGGTGGACACAGATCCGACTCATGCTCACGGGCTGGCTGGGCGTGGGCACGGCGCTGGAGGCGGTGTGCCGCACGGAAACAGGACTGCGCGAGCTCCGCCACATGGCGCATGCGTGGCCGTTCTTCGACGACTTCCTCGCCAAGGTCGAGATGGTCTGCGCCAAGACCGACCTCGAGATCGCGCGCACCTATGTCGAGCAGCTCGGTGGCGACGTGGAGCTGCTCGCCGTGCTCGAGGCGGAATACCAGCGCACCGTGTCGTGCCTGCTGCGCATCCGCGAGGCGACGGAGCTCGTGGCCGACGTGCCCGTGCTGCGCGCGGCCATCGCGCTTCGCAATCCGTACGTGGATCCGCTGTCGCTGCTCCAGATCGCGCTGCTGCGCCGCAAGCGCGCGCTGCCCGCCGACAGTGATGAGCGCGCGCTCGTCGAGGAAATCCTCTCGACGACACTCAGCGGCATTGCGCAGGGGTTGCGCAATACCGGCTGATCAGGCCATGGCTCCGCTGAGCGTGGGCTGCACCGCGAGGTCCGCGAGGAACGGGTACTCGGTGCGGATGGTGTTCACCCGCAGTGATGAAACATCGGCCACGGCCGGCGAGGCCACCGCGGTGCGCTGCACCACCGGAAGTCCCCACGGATCATAGGCCGCGGAACCGCCGTCGTACTGGATGCCGCCGGCGATGCCGGTGCGGTTCACGCCGATGACGTACGCCTGGTTCTCGATCGCGCGCGCCGGCAGCAGCGCATCCCAGTGCGGGCGGCGCGCCGCCGGCCAGTTCGCGATCACGACCATCACGTCGCAGTAGGGTGCCGCGGCACGGAACAGTTCCGGGAAGCGGAGGTCGTAGCAGACGAACGGGCTCACGCGCACACCGTCGATGTCCACCACGGCGGGCATGGCGCCCGCGCGATAGTGGTCGTCTTCATGCGCGAAGCCGAACAGCCGCTGCTTGGCGTAGGTCAGCGCGAGGGCGCCTTCCGGATTGAATACCGCGGCGGCGTTGACGTACCCGGTCTCGGTGCGCAGCGCGACGCCTGCCATCAGCCACACGTCGTGCACGGCGGCGAGTGTGCCGAGCCGCGCGATGGACGTGCCGTCGAGCCCTTCTGCCCACCGTTCCGGTTCCATGGTGAAGCCGGTGGTGCACATCTCGGGCAGCACCACGAGGCGCGCGCCGGTGGACGCGGCCCGCGCGACGCACACGCCCGCACGGTCCAGCGAGCCTTCCGGCTGCTGCCACCCCGTGTCGTACTCGCCGAGCGCGACGCGAAGCGTGGCGTGGCCGCGGTGAATGCCGGGCGCCGGCGCGATCATAACAGCGCCTCGCGCAGCTTGATGCTGCCTTCGCGCACCATGGCGGTGTCACAGCTGAACGAGAAGCGCAGCGCATCGGGGTAGCTCGGCCCGAAGGCGTCGCCGGGCGCACTGCCAATGCCGTCGTCCGCGAGCGAGGCGCACAGTGCGTCGGCGTCGGCGACTTCCAGGCGGTCGTATACGGACGGGTCTATGTTCGCCCAGATGAAGAACGTGCCGCGCGGCACGAATGGAGAGACGCCCGGGATGTCGCGCAGCGCGTTGAGCATGATGTCGCGACGCACCTTGTACTCGTCACGCATGGCGAGTGTGCTCGCGCTGCTGCCCTGTACCGCGGCGAGTGCGGCCCATTGGGTGATGCTGTTCACGCCGTTGATGGTGCAGCGCAGCAGCTTCGGCAGGCGGTCCTGCAGCAGCGGCGCACGCGTGATCACGTAGCCGGCGCGCAGCCCGCTCATCGCGTGGCTCTTGGAGAAGGAGAAGATGCTCACGACGCGGTCGTCGCCCTCGTCGGCCAGGCTGCCGATGGACACGTGCTCGTGCGGCTCGAACACGAGGTCCTCGTACGCCTCGTCGGACACGATCCACAGGTTGTGCCGTCGCGCCACGTCATAGATCGCGCGCAGTGCGTCGCGCGAGAGCACGGCGCCGGTCGGATTGTGCGGCGTATTGAGGAAGATCGCCGTGGTGCGCGGCGTGATGGCGGTCTCGATGTCGGCGGCGCGGTACGCGAAGCCCTCTTCGGCCGACAGTCGCACGCCCACCGCCACGCCCCCGGCGAGGCGGATGTTCTCCGCCACCTCGGTCCACATCGGATCGGGGATGATCACTTGGTCGCCCTGGTTGAGCAGCGCGCCGAAGACGACGTACAGCGCGTGCATGGCGCCGTTGGTCACGAACACGTCGTTGCTCGTCACGCCCGCGAGGCCGTTGCGTACCCGGGTCTTCTCGGCGAGCGCGGCGCGCAGCTCGGGGATGCCGTTGTTCGGTACGTAATGCGTCTTGCCGGCGTACGTCGCCGCGACCACTGCCTCGGACACATGCGCCGCCGGCGCGAAGCTCGGGTCTCCCGATTCGAATCGGTACACGAGCTTGCCCGCTGCCTGCGCGGCGAGCAGCCGCTCGCGGATCTGCACGATCTTGCCGAGCGAGACGAAATCGAGCGGGTGCGTGGCGGCGAGGGGCGAGTGCTCGGCAGACCGGGTCATCGGGCTCGGGGTTCGGGTTGTGGCCTAGTGTAACGCTTTCCGTGCTTCGATTGCAACGATCTTGTGCATTTTGTCTACAGAACTGGCAAAATGAATTCGGGTGTTGTCGTTTTTGTGCGATCTTCACAATGTTGCCGAGCCAATTGGCATGTGGCAACCGAAACGGATGCAGCCTGTGCCGTTCGTCGTGCTGAAATCGCGTTCGGATCTGCATGAAGCTCATCACGTGGATCGTCCGGTCCGAGCGGCACCAACCCCTGAAGGGCGCCCTCTTCGCAGTCGGCGTCACGGGAATGACCCTGTCGCGCGCGCGGGCATGGAGGCGAGCAGGAAGTCGTGGAGCACTATCGCGGCTCGGCGCTCGCCGGCGCGGCCGGGCACGGTGTGGTGCTCATCCGGCCGCGCGTTGCGCAGGAGAAGCGCGGCGCGGCCTGATCCCGGTGGCGATCGGGTCAGCCCGTGTGGTCGCCGCTGAAGTAGGAGTCGATGCAGCCGGTGATGAATCGCTCGAATGCCTTCCGGCGGCGATCGGGCTGCACGGTGTCAGGCAGCGGCGTGTGATCGAACAGCTGCTTGATCGCGATGAGCATCTTCTCCGGCGGGAGTCCGAGTCCCTTCGCCTCGGTGCACACGCGGTTCGTGACCGAGCGCAACGCCGCCTCCGCGCGGGCATCCGGCCCTGGCGAAGCGAGGTAGTTGCCGAGCGCGGCGCCGATATCGCTCGCGAGCCCGGGCGAGAACGTGTGCGCGGACAGTCCGTCGTCCATGGGTGCCTGATGGACCATCGGGAAACTCCTGCGCGATGGGCGCGGGCCGCACATCGTGCGTGGATACATTACAGTCAAGTCCGTTGCCCTGCCACGGGAACCTGACGAGCGGCGCGCCGCCGGCACAGATTGCAGCATGCCACCAGCTGCATCGCCGTTCGAGCTCTCCCCCGACAGTCGCACCGAGGTTGCGCTGGCGATCGCCGCGTACGCCTCCTCGCGTGCCGTCGATGGCAATGCGCGCATGCGCCTGGCGGCGACCCGCGTGTCGGCCGAGGCGCTGCGCGCGGACGTGGACCGTGCGCAGATGGTCCAGGCAATCAAGCAGCTCTTCGAGCGCGCGCCCCGCATCTCCGGCGATGTCCAGAAGCGCGTGGAGGCGTTCGACTATTTCGTGGCGCAGTGCGTCGACGCGTACGTCGCCGGCGGTGGCGCACGCTGACGCGTGTCATGCCGCATGCTCCGCAAAGATTCCACTAAGAAGGGCGGCACGAACTTTCTTTTTGGTTGCCGATGCTGAAGGTTGTAATCGCGTCTTCCTGCGCTGGTGGGCGACAGGCGACGGCTTTACGGACCCGTCGGCACCCTGGTGCCGGCGGGTTCGTGGCATGTACGCGCCTCGCGCCGACAACCGCCGACGAGCCGGTGGACCACGGGTCATCGCATGTGCGGCGATCGCGCGCCGCAGAGCACGAAACGCGCGAACGTTACGGTCGCTCTCGCAGCGTGGTGAGCGTCATGGTCTGGTTGTGCAACTCGCAGGGCGCGCCGTGCTCGGACGGCGCCAGCTCGCCGTAGGAGTAGAATCCTGCCATGCGCGCGGACGAACCGAACCGCTGACCCACCAGCGCCAGCTCTTCGTGCACACGCTGCTGAAGAAGAAGCTTCCGCCCGATGCAGCTCACGGCCAGCACCAGCGACGGCGAGCCGCTCGCGTCCACCATGATGCTGCGGTCCGCGGCACTTCCCGCGGCGCGGATGAGCGTGTCAAGGTCGGTGCGCATGAGCCGCGCCAACCACCCCTCCGGCACGTCGCCCGCAAACGTGACACTTCGCGCGGCTACATCGACGCCGAGGATCGTGCGGACGACTCCCTGTCGCCCCGTGGACTCCCGTACCCTGAGGGGAAACAGCAGGCCGCTCGCAGGCAGCGCGTACCCGAGTGGGCCGAGTAATTCCTTGTACAGATCGAGCGCCGGCCTGCCGTCCAACTCCAGGAGTTCGTTTCCGCGCGAGCGTGTGATCACGCGCTCTTGCCCAAAAGGCTGCCACCCGCCGTACGAGCCGATGCCGATGTCCAGCGAGTCGCCATACAGTCCCACCGCCACCACCCTCCCCTCGGTCGCGGTCCCGTCCAGCCCCACCGCTGTGCGACCGAAGTCTTCACCGTCGGCGGCAAGCCCGCCCGTGACCGGTACACCTGCAGGAAGCGCCCCCGCAACGCCGCGCGCCAGGGCGCTGCCGTTCACGCGGAGCCCTTCGGCAAAAATGAGGACGTGTCGGAGCCCGTCCTTCTTCAGCCGGTGCACCAGGGCAATGCCGGCGCGCTCGCTCTCGGCGGAATCGTGGAGTCGCTCCTCGACCGCCTGCACCCGCGCGTGCGCGAAGCCCACCGCTGTGGCGACGATCCCACCGTCCTCTACATGCGCACCGAGCACGTCGCCTCCGCTGGAGCACGACACGATGGCCGCATCCGGGTAGCGAGCTCGCAGGTACGAGTACGGAGCCGCACTCTGGAGGAGGTCGCGGTCGCCAAAGGCAAGGACCAGCTGAATGGACGCTGGATCGGCGTTGCCGCCGCCCGCCTCGGCCCACTTGCCGGTCGCAAACTGGAGCTGCTCGACGTGCATGGTGTGGCGAAGGGAATGGCGCGAGTGTGACGAGTCGCAGGCAAGGCAATATCGGTTCCACCCACCATGCCGTTCCGGCGCTGCGTCAGGCGTTGCGGGCCACCGGCAACTCCAGGCAGAAACGGCTCCCGATTCCGGGCGTGCTGGTCGCGGTGAGGTTTCCGCCCATTCCGCGTGCGAGGTCCCGGCTGATGGCGAGGCCGAGGCCGCTGCCTTCGCTGCGCCCCGCCGGCGACACGTCCACCTGCACGAACGGCTCGAACACCTGCGCGAGGCGGTCGGCGGGAATGCCGAGGCCAGTGTCTTCGACGATCAGTTGCACGCGATCATGTGACCCCGGATCCTCGCTCCCGACCACGCGCAGATGGCCGCCGGGTGGCGTGAACTTCACCGCGTTGGACAGCAGGTTCAGGAGCACCTGCTCCGCCTTGGGTGGGTCGGCCATCGCGCACAGCGACGCAGGCACGTCCACGGTGAGTGACAGGCGGCGGGCGGCCGCCTGTGGCTCGATCATCGGGAGCACGGCAGCCACCACGTCCTTGAGGCGCACTGGGCGCAGCTCGTATTCCACGCCGCGGGCCTCGATGCGCGCAAGGTTCAGCACCTCGTTGATCAGGCGCAGGAGGTGCCGCTGGCTCCGCGTCACCTTCTCCAGCGCTTCGAGCTGCGCAGGCGCCAGTGGTCCGTGGATCCCCATCTCGAGCAGCTGCACATATCCGCCGATGGCATTGAGCGGGGTGCGCAACTCGTGCGACATCGCCGCCAGGAAATCCCCCTTGGCGCGCGTTGCCTCCTCGGCCACCTTGCGCTGTCGTTCGAGTTCCTCCGCGTGCTCCGTGAGCGTGTCGTTCAGGACTTGCAGTTCCTCCGCCTGCATCTCCAGCTCCTCGGCTTGCCGGCTGAGCTGCTCCGTGCTCAACTCGAGGCGGATGGCCTGCGCTCGGAGGAGCTCGTTCGCGGCGAGCAGTTCGTCGCGGCGCTTTTCCGCCTCGGCGCGCGCTCCCTCGGCCTCCTTCTTCGCGCGCAGCAGCGCGTCCTCGAACTTCGGGCGCTCGCGCACGTGCATCAACACGCACTCGGTGGCCCACACACCGTCACGCTCACGTCGTACGGCGTTCAGCAAGGCGCCCACCTCCTCGCCGTCGGCGGCCCGCAAGGCGAGGAAGATCTCGTCGGCGCGCCCGTGCAGCCGCAGCAGTGGAAACAGGTGCGTCTGGTAGAAGATCCGGCTGCCCACCGTGAGCACGGAATCGAAGTGCCGTCCCACGACCGCCTCGCGTGCCCTGCCGAGCATGGACAGCAACGTGGCGTTGGCGTGGCGCACCGTGCCGTCGTCGGCGAAGACGACGAATCCGCAGGGCGCGTCCTCCAGCAGTGCGTCCGCAGTGGCCAGCGCCGGCGGCCGGAGCGGATTGTCCGCCGCCGTCAATCGTCGGCGCCGGAGGGCCTCGCGGCGCCGAGGTAGTCGCGGATGGCCGCGATGGTCTGTTCCGGGTGGCTCATGTGCGGGCAATGCCCGGTCACGTCGAGCAGGCGGTAGGTGCTGTGGGGCATCGCGTCGCGCAGGTACTCGCCGACGGACTGTGGAGCGATGGCGTCGTCGGCGGACTGCACGATGAGCGACGGCACGGACACACTGTGCACATCCGCGCGATTGTCGGCAAAGAACGTGGCCTCGGCGAACTGCCGGGCGATTACCGGGTCGGTCGAGCAGAAGCTCGCCTCGAGCTCGGTGCCCAGTTCGGGGCGCTCGCCGTTCTTCATCACCACGGGCGCGAGGAAGTTGGCCCAGCCGATGTAGTTGCGCTCCATCATGTCCAGCAGGCCCCGCAGTTCCTCCTGCTCGAAGCCTCCCACGTATCCGCTCGCTGTATCGTTCACGTAGCGCGCGGAGGGTCCGAGCATCACGAGCTGCGCGAATCGCGCGGGCTCGCGGTTGGCGGCGAGCACGCCCACCATCCCGCTCACGGAGTGCGCCACGAACACCACGTCGTGCAGGTCGAGCGCGGCGCACACGTCCAGCACGTCCTGCGCGTAGCCATCCAGTGTCGCATAGCGCTCGGCGTCGTAGGCGCCGCGGTTCGAGTCGCTGGCGCCGACGTAGTCGAACGTCACTACGCGATAGTCCGGCTCGAACGCCGGCGCGACGAAGCGCCACATGTGCTGGTCGCACCCGAATCCGTGCGCGAAGAGCATCGGCTGGGTGCCCCGGCCGGTGACCTTCACGTTGTTCCGTGCGCGTACGTCACCCGCCCCGGCAGCGTCGCTCATTGCAGGGACTGCGCGCTGGCGCCCGCGGCCGGCTCGCGCCAGGTCGTCGCAAGATGGGTGGTTTCCACCGCGGTCTGGATCGTCCCCTCGATTTCGCCGCCCGTGCTCCGCAGCGGCAGGTACGTCAGGTCGAACGTACCCGTGTACGCCTGGCCGTCGCCATTGCGGTCGTACGTGACGACCAGGTCGCGCATGGTCACCGGCTCGCCGGTCTCGAACACCTTGTCCATGACGTCGAAGATCGCGGGATCCACCTCGGGCAGCACACTCCGCGCCGTGAGCCCCTCCAGGTTGCGACCGCCCACGAGGGCGCGTGCAGCCGTGTTCGACAGCTCGAACCGGTGGTCGGCGCCGCGAGTGATCGTGATCGCCACCGGCACGTCCATCAGGATCTGTCGCAGCGACTCCCGCACCGCATCGCTCTGCATGGCGCGCGCGCGGTTGGTCACGTCCTCGAAGAAGACATATCGCAGGTCGGGACCGTCCGACACGCACCAGATCTCGAACCAGTTGTAAAGCGACGGTGAGAAGAACTCGCTGCGCCGCTCGATCGTCGCCGACTCGGCGGCCTTGATTTCGTGCGCCGCGTTGGTGTCGCGCAACCCGGGGATGGCATCCCACAGGGGTTTGCCCACGATCTCGCCCGAGTGGCGCCGGAGCAGGGTGGATGCGCGCGGATTGGCCGTACGGACGATCCAATCCGCATCGACGGAGAGAAAACCAGCAACGATATGGCGAGTAATGAGGTCGACGTTCATGTGCAGGGCGTATGGTCCATATCACGGAAAGCGAGGGACGTGCGCCTTCTCGCTCGTTGACATCCCACGCAAGTCTAATCGCACTCACGCACTCCCCCGCCGACCGCCGGCCCCGTGAGCTCGCGCGCGTCAGCGCGTCGGGCAGGCGCTCACCGCGCGGGTCCTTTCCGCCGGCATCCAGATGGCGAGGCCGCTTGCCCGCGAGGTCGCGGTGTGCGCTCCGACTGCCTCACCCAGCACGTTGACGCCGGTCTTGTTCTCGCGCACCGGATTGGCGATGAGGCCGTTCGCGCCCACCTCGGCCGCCTTGTCCTGCATCTTGCTGCGCATCTGTCCGTCGGTGGTCCACACCGAGTTCCCCTCCACGTCGATCCAGGCGAGCTCGTAATAGCTGCTGGGGACTTCGCTGCGGCTGTCGAACACGGTGACCGCGTTGGCGCAGGTCGGCACGCGCGAGTAGCCGGGACTCACGTCGGTGGTGGTGCTCTTGACGTGACATGCCGAGCTCGCGAGGAGCAGTGCACCGGTCATGATGGAAAGCGACTTGAACTGCATGACTATACCTCCGGATAATGGACGGGTATGAGCCGCTGACTTTGCAATGATGGGGCCCGTCGCACCGACCTCGGCCGCGCTGGGCGCGACCTCTCCACAAGCTGAGCCGGTCGGGCGTCGTTCCGCGCGTTAGGTGATGAGGCCCCGAGCACCCGGCGACCGTCGGAGCGGCGAGATGGCCTCCCACCTCCTACCGGAGCCGATCATGCCTTCCGCCACCCGCTTCTCAGTTCCCGCGCTCGTCGCGCTGTCCCTCCTCGGCGCGCCGGCACGCGCGCAGGACGTGCTGCAAGGTTCGTCGACCGATCGCGTCGATTCGGGCGCGGTGCTCCGGGTGACGAAGCGCGACGGCGCGGTCGTGAAGGGCACGCTTGTCAACTGGAATGCCGCGGGCGTTACGCTGGCCGGTCGGGAGGGGAACGGAACGAGTCCTTCCTTGTTCCGCCTCACCGACCTGAAGGCAGTGGAGGTGCGCTCCGTCTCCCGCCGGACGTGGGAGGGTGTCCTGGCCGGTCTCGCCACCGGCGTGGCCGTCGGGATCGCGGGGGCGGTCTACGGCTGCATACAGCAAGGGGGTAAAGAGAACTTCTGTCCCCTGGGCTTCATGTTCGCCCCACCGTTCTTCGGCGCGATCGGAGCGGTCGCAGGCGCCGGTGTCGGCACGATGATGCACAGCGAGTCCTGGCAGCCCGTGCAGCTCGCGCCGCAGTGAGCATCAGCGCGGCCTACGGCCGACACGGACGATCGAACGCCGGCGCGCGAAGCGGGCGCGCCGGCTCCACAGCGAGCTGGCCATGCGGGCGGAAGCCGAGGAGCTTCTTGACATCGACTCGTGAAGCGCTCAATGAGCTGGGGCGGGAGGACTCGAACCTCCAACTTCCTGATTAACAGTCAGGCGGTCTGCCAGTTGACCTACACCCCATCAAGCGAAAACGCCCGCCAGGCATCGAGCCGGCGGGCGCATGGAACGTCGTGGTGCGAGACGCGTGCGCTACCCAGCTCTCCCGAGAGTGGCGGGATTATTTGCAGGATTGTTCGTGCGCGCATTCGTCATGTGAGGCAGTCTAGTCTCGTTTGCCGCTGCCGTCAACAAAAATCAACCGAGTGCGAGCCCGCAGCGACGTGCCGACGCGCGATCACCGCTGGATGCGCGCCGACCCGCCCTTTGCGAACGACTCCACCTGCTCGACCGTGGCCATGCTCGTGTCGCCCGGGAAAGTCGTGAGCAGCGCGCCATGCGCCCAACCGAGATTCACCGCCTCCTGTGGACTCGCGCCGGTGATCAGCCCATAGAAAAACCCCGACGCAAAGCCATCGCCGCCGCCCACGCGGTCGATGACGTTGAGGTCGCATGTTGGCGACACGTACGTCTTCCCGTCGATCCACGCGACAGCGCCCCAGCTGTGGTGGCTGGTCGAGTGCACGTCGCGCAGCGTCGTCGCCACCACCTTCACGCGCGGAAAATTCTCCACCACCTGGTCGATCATGCCGAAAAATGCGCTCGGGTCGAGCTTGTGCTCCGCCGCCACCTCGGGACCCGGAATCCCGAGGCCGAGCTGCAGGTCCTCCTCGTTGCCGACGAGCACATCCACGTGCTCCACGATGCGGCCGAGCACGGACTGCGCCGTCGCGCCGCCGCCCCAGATGTTCCAGAGCTTCGCGCGATAGTTCAGGTCGAAGGACGTCACCGCACCTGCGGCGTGCGCTGCCTGCATCGCCTCGACAATGAGTTCTCCCGTGGTGTCGGACAGCGACGCGAAGATGCCGCCGCTGTGGAACCACTTCACGCCGCGCGAAAAGATGTCCGTCCAGTCGAAGTCGCCCGGCTTGAGCATCGCAGCCGCCTCGTTGGCGCGGTTGTAGAACACCACCGGCGCGCGCACGCCGTGACCGCGATCGCTGTACACCGTGCCCATGTTCGGACCATTCACGCCGTTGTGCCTGAACCGCTTGTAAAAAGGCTTCACTCCCATCGCCCGCACCCGCTCCGCAATCAGGTCGCCGATGGGATAGTCCACCATCGCGGTGACCACGCCGGTCTCGAGTCGAAACGCGTCGGACAGGTTCGCCGCGCAATTGAACTCGCCTCCGCTCACGTGAATCGAGCACTCCGTCGCCTTGCGGAACGGGATGAGCCCGGGGTCGAGGCGGTGAATGATGGCGCCGAGGGAAACGAAATCGAGCGCTGCGTCGGTGCGCAGCGTGAGACCGTGGGTCACGAGTGTGCCTCGTCCGGGGTTCATGGTTTCCAGCCTCCGAGGACCTCCCGGACGTTGTAGGCCAGCGCCTCGGCGTCGTTGAGCTGGCGGCGCGCCGGGTTCTTCACCGCGCCCACGCCGTGGTCGTTGTACTCGAAGAACCGCGCCGTTTCCGGACCAAAGCCACCCATTTGCGCCCAGGCCTCGGCGGTGATGTGGTCGTCGAGGTTGTTGTCGATGAACACCGCACTGGGATTCACCTCCGGGTTGGACGAGGGGTGCCAGGGACGTCCCAGCGCGACGGTGTTGGGCTTCACGCGCTCCGACTCGCGCCCGATGCGGCTGCCCACCACGAGAAAGCCGTAGCGCTGGAGCGGCGGCGTGCTCGGCGCCGTGATGAAGCCCGGCCCGCGCGAGATGATGTCGCAGTCGTCGAACACGGCGACTCCGCCGCCGAAGATGAAATCCGTCTGGCCGAGGATGATGCAGTCGTGGAAGTACGCGCGTCCGGCGTTTGCGTAGAGTGTGTCCTGCCACCCGGCGATCACGCAGTCCTCGAACGCCGCGCGGTCGCTCCCCCGCTCGAGGTGCAGCGCCACCGCCTGGCTGTTCTTCGCCCGCGTGGGGTCCGTGAGCGACTTCGCGGCATTGGCGCGATAGTCGAAGGCATTCTCGATCGTGAGGTGCTCGGCGCGAAAATCGGGCGCGCTCACCTGGAGCGTAAAGCTGCCCTTCGTGCCGTACGTGCCGCCCTCGGGCTGGGGCGTGTCGGCGTGTGCGTCAAAGGTGAGCACCGACGCGTCGCGGCTCTCGCCGCGCAGCGTGATGTTCGCCTTGTCCACACGCAGCTTCTCGTGGTACCGGCCCTTCCGGATCAGGATGACGAAGGGGCTCGGCGATGCATCGGGTGCGGCCGTCAGCGCGGCGGCCACGGTGTGGAAGGTAGGACTGCCCGCGACGACGTCGCCGTCGCGTCCGGTGAAGCGTACGTCCACCACGGCGCCGTAGCGCGCCGGCACAGGCGGAGCAAGGACGGGTGGGGGCGCGGTGCACGACGTTGCCGCGACGAGCGCCGTCGCAATGCCGACCATTCCGCGGTGCATCCTCGCGACTTGCTTCACTTCACCTCCATCAATGTTTCGGAAGCCACCGCGCGAGCACCTGCTCGGGCATGGCCGTGTGTCGGCGAATTGAGCGCCTTGCGCGTGGAAATCGACACCGCGCTCGGACTGTTGTTCCCTGCTCGAAGCATCGTACGTCCCAAGGCTCGCACGAAGTGCGGGTGCAGTCGAGTCTCCTGCAGCGGTGAGGGCAGCCTGCAGCGTACCACATGCAGGCAACACCACCGGCTCGCCGGTGTCATCGTATGCTCGAAGCTGAAGCAATGCCGCCTTCCTCCGGACGGTGTCGACCTTGACGGGTGTCATCGATGTATACTAAGTTGAGAACAGAACTTGGTGACGGAACTCACCACGGCAGGATCGGGTACCCTTAACTTCCTGATCTGGAACGAGGATATATGTCGCTTCACCGTTCAGTCACCGCAGCCCTGGGCGCCCTCTTCGCGCTCGGCATGGCCCCACCGCTCTCTGCGCAGTCGAGCGGCGACGGCTTCCTCTTCGCGTCACCGTCCGCCCGCATCAGCGTCCGGGCCGGATACGACCACGCCAATGCCGGAAGCGACGTGTTCGCCCAGTCGATCGACATGCTGACGATCAACAAGCGGGACTTCAGCAGCCTCACCATCGGGGTGGAGGCGGCAGCGTCCCTGTCGGACCGGTTCGACCTCTCGATCGACGGGTCCTTCTCCCACGCCTCCAAGGGCTCGGAGTTCCGGCACTTCGTCGACAACAACAACCAGCCCATCGCGCAGACCACCACGTTCGACCGCGTGCCCATCACGGCCAACCTGCGCTACTACCTCACCCCGCCGGGCCGGGCCATCGGCAAGCTGGCGTGGATTCCCAGCAAGGTCGTCCCGTGGATCGGTGTCGGGGGTGGCATGATGCACTATCAGTTCAGCCAGGACGGGGACTTCGTGGACTTCAACACGAACAACGTCTTCACCAGGACCATCGAATCATCCGACTGGACCGCCACGTGGCACGGCATGGGCGGCGCGGACCTGTCGCTCTCCCCCCGCTTGGCGCTCCGGGCGGATGCGCGCTATGTATGGGCAAGGGCCAACCTGAGCTCCGCCTTCTCCGGATTCGACCGCATCGACCTGTCGGGCGTGCAGGGCACGCTTGGCCTCACGTACCGGCTCTAGCACCCCAGCGAGGATTTTCCTCATGCGCTACACACTGAAGTTCCTGGCTGTCGCGGCGGCGGTCGCCCTGCTCGGCGTCACGCCGGCCAGCGCGCAGTCCGTCGGCCCGCGCTGGCAGGCCTGGCTCGGCTGCTGGTCCTCCGCCACACCTGGCGAATCGTACGGCTCCGCGCAGTTCGCGCCGCCCGTCGTCTGCATCATGCCCACGACGAACTCCGACGTCGTGGAAGTCGCGACGGTGGTGGACGGCAAGGTCACCAAGCGCGACACCATCGACGCCAGCAGTGTGGCGCACGCCGTCGAGTCCAAGGGATGCGAGGGATCGCAATCCGCGCGCTGGTCATCCGACGAGCGTCGCGTGTACCTCCGCTCCGCTTCGTCGTGCGACGGGATGAAGACCGCGGCATCGTCCATCCTCGGCCTCACGGCCAATGGTGACTGGATCGACGTCCGCGGCATCTCGGCGGGTGAAGGCGAGAATGTCCGCGTGGCGCACTACCACGACATCGGCCTGCCGGCCTCCGTGCCGGCCGACATCGCCGAGGTCCTGCGTGGCCGCACCATGCGGTCGCAGAACGCGCGCATCGCGGCCGGCGCGAACATCGGGACCGCCGCCGTCACCGAGGCCGTCCACGCCGTCGACGCAGAGGTCGTGGAGGCATTCCTCCTCGAGCGCGGCCAGAAGTTCGCGCTCAACGCCAACACGCTCGTCACGCTGGCCGACGCGGGCGTTCCGTCGGGCGTGACGGACGCGATGGTCGCGGTCTCCAACCCGGGCGCGTTCGAGATGGCGCGCGCAGACGATCGCGCGATTCGCAACTCGAATGAGGACGAGGTGTACGGGCGCCGGATTCCGGTCTACCTCGATCCCTACTATTCGCCCTGGGGCTGGGGCTACTCGCCCTATGGTTACAACCGCTATGGCTACGGCTATGGCTCTGCCTACGGGTCGGGCTTCGGCTATCCGGGCTACTACGGCGGCGCGCCCATCATCGTCATCACCGGCACGCAGGCGAGCGGCGGGGCGAGCGGGCAGATGGTGAAGGGCCGCGGCTACACGCAGGGGCCGAACGCGGGCACCTCGAGCGGTCGCACGGCATCGCCGAGCAACAGTGGCTCGTCGTCCTCGGGCTCGAGTGCATCGACGGCACCGTCGCCGCAGCCACAGCCGCAGGCCAAGCCGGCGGAACAGCGGACGGCCAAGCCTCGTCCGTAGCGCCTGGTCGCTGTAAAAAGGGGCGGCGCGATAACGCGTCGCCCTTTTTCTTGCGGCTCGACGAGCGCATCAATGAGCATTGTTACCGCAGAGGCACAGAGGACTGCGGGAGAATTCGGGTGCAGCCCTCTGTGGCCCTGTGCGTCCTCTGTGGTCATTGGCGAGTCTGAAGTTGCGGGAATGGTACGACGTGCGCCGCGGTGCCGTCGCAATCACGACGCCCGCGGGCCATATTCTCTGCTCTGCCCTTCCAGGACATGGCCACCGTCGCAATGGCATTCGCTCCACCGCTGGCCGAGCCGTCGCCCTCGCAGCGGCGCGCCATTGAAGCCGCACCGGGCGCGCTGCTCGTTCTCGCAGGGCCGGGAGCCGGAAAGACGTTCTGCCTCATCGAGCGCATCCGGTTCCTCATCGAGCACCACGGCATGGACCCCGCCCGCATCTGCGCCTTCACCTTCACCAACAAGGCGGCGGGCGAGATCACGCACCGGCTGCAGGCGCGTCTGGGCACCGACGCCGAACGAATCAAGCGCGGGACGATTCACGCCTTCTGCGCCGAGCTGCTGCGCGAGCTGGGCGCGCAGGTGCTGCTTCCGCCGGGATTCGGCATCGCGGACGAAGAGTACCAGCTGAGCGTGCTGCGGCGCATCGAGGGGCCGCGGCGCTGGCACCGCAGCGTCCTCACGCGCTTCTCGGCGCACCGCTTCCGCAATGATCCGTTGCGACACGAGGACATGGTCCTCTTCAACAGGTACGAACGCTTCCTCACGGACAGGAAGCTCGTGGACTTCGACACGCTGGTGATCAAGGCCGCCGAGCTTCTCGAGAGCAGCGATGAGGCGGCGCGTTCGCTGCGCGCGCGCTGGGATGTGGTACTCGTGGATGAGTTCCAGGATCTCAACCCGGTGCAGTACCGGGTGATAAAGGCGCTCGCGCACGAGCACCGGCACGTGTTCGCCGTGGGTGACGACGAGCAATCCATCTACTCCTGGGCAGGCGCGGACCCACGCGTGTTCCTCGATTTCACCAACGACTTCCAGATCGGCGCGGCGAGGACGGTGCACCTCGAGGAGAATCGCCGCTGCCCGGCCGACGTCTTCGCGCTCGCACGCCAGCTGATCCGCGCCAACCGGCCGATCTTCACCGACCGCATCGAGCCGCGCGCCGACAGGAAGTCCACTTTCCCCGTGCGCACGCTCGCGTTCGACACGGACGACGCCGAAGAAGCGTGGATGCTCGAGGATATCCGCCGCGACAAGGAATTGAACGGTCACCGCTGGGGCGACGTCGCGCTGCTGTACCGGAAGCACAGCATCGGCGAGCGACTCGAGACGGCATTCCTGAATGCGGGTATCCCGTGCCGACTCGCACAGGGCCGCGCGCTCGCCGACGACCCCGTCGTCGCCTACGTGATCGCGGCAGCGCGGGTGATCGCCTTTCCCGGCGATGTCGTGCTGCGCGACGCGTTCTTCCGCGTCGTGCTGCCGCGCGCGCTGTTCGACGAAGCGAGGGCGAAGGCCGAGGAGAACCAGCGTGAGCTGCGGATGCAGTTGCGGTTCATGGCCACGCAATTGCCGCGCGTGGACGAGACCGCGCGCCAGATTCGTCGCGCGCTTGCCGACTGGAAGAACCTCGAGGCAGCTGGCCGGCAGCACACTACGCTCGCGGGGCTCGTCACCGAGTTGCTTTCGCGGCGCGTTGGTGCGCTGCGCTCCGTGCTGGACGACCGGCACGACGAGCTGAGCGACCCCGCGTCACTCCCCGACGTGGTGCAGCTCGCGGACCGCCTGCGCGACGCGCGTGCACGCAGGGCCGAAGTGTGGATTCCTCCGATGGGTGGCGTGGAGATTCCCATCAAGGCGATGCTCGTGGCCATCGGCATCGACGCGCGACGCGGTATCGCGCCCGAAGGTGCGTTCCACCTCGCGCCCGACGACGTGCCGTCGGTGGGACTGCCGCTCGGCGTCTTCAAGGCGGCACAGCTCCTCGAGATGACGCAGACGGAGTCCTCGTTCACCAGCTTCACCGCGTTCGACCTCGAGACCACCGACAACGACACGACGACGGCGGAGATCGTCGAGATCGCCGCCGTGCGCGTGCGAGACGGGCGGATCGTGGGCGAGTTCCATTCGCTGGTGAAGCCGCGCACACGCGTGACGGCCGGCGCGTTCGCGACGCACGGCATCGGCGAGGCGGAGCTGGACGGCCAGCCCGCGTTCCCCCAGGTGTGGCCGGCGTTTCGCGCCTTCTGCGGCGACGACGTCGTGGTGGCGCACAACGGCTACGACTTTGATTTCCGCATCGTGAGCCGCATGGCGCGGGAGATCGGCGCGAACTTCGACCTGTGCACCTACGACACGCTTCCCCTCGCGCGCGACCTCTCGGCGGCGAGTCGCAAGCTCGTGGACCTCGCACGCCAGTTCGGCATCGATGCCGGGCACTCGCACCGTGCGCTCGACGACACGCGCACGCTGGCCAACGTGCTGCTCGCGCTGGGCGAGCTCAAGGTCGCCCGCGCCCGCAAGACTGCTCTCGTGGACCTGCTCGGCCACCTCGGCATTGCGCTCGCACTGAGCGACGAGGCGACGCTCGCCGAGGAAGCACTGCTCTTCCGCAACATCTCGCGTCCGTTCGCGCTCGGTGCGTACAGCGGTGCGCTCGACGCGTACGAACGCGAGACTGGTGACGACATCACCGTACCCGGCGCGGAGGAAGTGATCGAGCGGCTCGGCGGCGCGGCGCTGATGGTGAAGATCCGCACGGCGAAGTCTGCCGACGAGCGCTACCCCGCGGCGATGACCCGCATGCGGCGACTGATCGCCGAGATTCCGGCTGGTCCGTTGGCGGTGCAGCTTGCGCTGTTCCTCGAACGCGCAGTGCTCTCACGCCTCGACGGCCAGGAACCGGAGCGCATGCGCGTGAACCTGCTCACGCTGCATTCCACCAAGGGGCTCGAGTTTTCGCGGGTATACGTCGTGGGTGCGGAGGATGACCAGCTGCCTGGCGGCTCGCCGTCGCGCGCGGCGACGCAGGAGGAGATCGACGAGGCGCGTCGCCTGCTGTACGTCGGCATGACGCGCACGCAGGATCGGCTGGTGATGACCCGTGTGGCAACGCGCGGCGACAAGCCCACCGGCGGACACCGGTTCCTCGACGAGATGGGGCTGCTGCCGTCACCGCCGGGCGACGTCGAGCCTGCATGACTCGAGCACGCGGACCGTGATCGAACGACGGGGACACGGCGCGACATTTCGCCCACACACTGACGCTACGGAGGTGCCATGAATGCACTGGAGTGGAAGGTTGCCGTCGGAGCCGATGTGACGACGGCGTCGTACGCGCCCGCCACGGCGGGCAAGGACATCGCCACGTTCATCTGCGCCCACGGCGCCGGTGGCAGCATGGCTGACCGCGGCATGCAGGCCACCGCGGCGGCCATGTGCGCGCGCGGCTTCGGCATGGTGCGCTTCAACTTCCTCTATCGCGAGCGGAAGTCGAGTCGCCCCGACGCCATGCCAAAGCTCATGGACACCACCACCGCGGTCGTCGCGCGTGCGCGCGAGGAGCTTGGCGATCCGCGTCCGCTGCTTATCGGCGGCCGCTCGATGGGTGGCCGAGCGGCGTCGATGCTCGCAGCAGAGGGCTTTGCAGCCGATGGGTTGCTGCTGCTGGCGTATCCACTGCATCCCGCTGGTCAGCCGACGAAGCTGCGTGTGGCACACCTGGCGGACATCCGGATGCCGGTGATCGCGTTCAGTGGCACGCGCGACCCGCTGTGCACTCGGTCGCTGATGGAGGATGCGCTCACGACGGTGGCCGCGCCGTGGGACATGCAGTGGATCGATAGCGCCGACCACAGCTTCCACGTGCTCAAGTCGTCGGGGACGACGGATGCGGCGGTGCTCGACTACATCGCCGACACGAGCCGCAGTTGGGTGCAGGGGCTGGGCGGACGCTCGTCTTCCTGAGCAAGGCAGCCTGCAAGCGGCGACTGATCCCGACGTCCAACGCTTGACGCCCGACATGGCGCCCTGCTTCTTGGGGGACTTTCCCGGGAGCCTTCATGTCCAGCGCGTTCGCCATCGCGGGCCTTGCCGCACTCGTTCTCATCACGTCGCCGGCCGACGCGCAGCGCGGAGGGCGAGGCACGCCCATTCAGCCGGGCGAAAGCTGTCCACCCGGCACCACGGAGATCCGTCCGCGACTCTGCATGGCGCCCGAGGCACCGGCGCCGAGCATCCTCGACTACCGCCCGCGGTCCACGCTGGTGACGCCGGTGCACATGGTGCGCATGGCGAAGTATCCCGCCATCGACTTTCACGGCCATCCCTCCGGCCTCATGGGCTCTGCGGACGGGCTCGCGAGCCTCGGTGCCGCACTCGACAGCCTGAACGTGCGGATGATGATCTCGGCCGACAACATGTCCGGCGACCGTCTCCGCAACACCGTCGCGACAATCCGCGCCTCCGAAAAGATGAAGGACCGTGCACGCGTGCTGGCGGGCATCAACTTCCAGAACGTCGGGCCGGGTTGGGCGGAGAAGGCCGTGGCGCAGCTCGAGGCGGACGTCGCCAACGGCGCGGTTGGGGTCGGAGAAATCTCGAAGAGCTTCGGCCTCTCGGTGCGCAAGCCCGACGGCTCACGCCTGAAGCTGGATGATCCCGAGCTCGACCCGATCTGGGACGCGTGTGCGCGGCTTCACCTGCCCGTGTTCATCCACACGGCAGACCCCGAGCAGTTCTTCCATCCCATCGACTACACCAATGAGCGCTGGCTCGAGCTGTCGCTGTTCCCGGATCGCCGCTACCCGCCGGACCGCTTCCCCAGCTTCGAGACGCTCATCACGGAGCGCGACAACCTGTTCCGCCGGCACCCGAAGACGACGTTCGTCACGGCGCACATGGGCTGGCAGGCCAATGACCTCGGACGGCTCGGCAAGCTGCTCGATGCGATGCCGAACGTGTACACGGAGGTCGGCGCGGTGCTCTACGACATCGGGCGGCAGCCGCGTGGCGCGCACGACTTCTTCGTGAAGTACCAGGACCGCATCCTGTTCGGGAAGGATTCCTTCCAGCCCGAGGAGTATCCGTACTACTGGCGGGTGTTCGAGACGAGGGACGACTACTTCGACTACTACCGCGGCTATCATGCGTTCTGGAAGCTGTACGGCATCGACTTGCCGGACAGCGTGCTGAAGAAGGTGTATTTCCAGAACGCGCTGCACATCACGCCGGCGCTGCCGCAGGCGGGCTGGCCGAAGTAGCCACCGCACTTGTCGTGAGCGCGCACCTTTGTCGTCCTGAGCGCAGCGAAGGACCTGCTCATGTCGTCCTGAGCGCAGCGAAGGACCTGCTTTTTTCACTCTGCGACAAGCAGATCCTTCGCTGCGCTCAGGATGACAAAGGGGGCCGCGCGCAGGATGACAAAGGGTGAGTCCGCTCTCCTGGCGCCCTTCGCGTTCTTGCCGGTTCATCAGTCCCGGGAAGATGAACGGCCAAGGGCGCCAGGAAAGCTGAGCCTCGGGTGCTGCTTCGGCGCGCCGAGCCTTACGACGCCATCTGCGCAAGCGCGCGTTCGCTCCGCGCGACCAGTCGCTCGTCGCCGAGGGTTTTCGCGCACGCCGCGAATGCAGGCGTGGCGCCCTTCCAGCGCAGCTCGTCCACGTCGCTGAAGAGCGGCGCATCGGTGCGCAACGTCGCCAGATTCTTGAACAGGAGCGCCAGCGGCGTGTTGTCGCCGAGGACGTCGGCGGGAAACGCCTCGAGCGCACCGTAGCGGTTGACGAGTCGTGCGGCGGTGACGGCGCCGATGCCGGCAATGCCCGGGTAGCCATCCGCGCTGTCACCGACGAGCGCGAGGTAGTCCGGGATGCGCTCCGGGGCGACGCCGAACTTCTCGAGCACGCCATCCGCGTTGCGGATCTTCTGCGACCGGCGGTCCATCTGCACCACGCGGTCGCCGCGCACGCATTGCGCGAGATCCTTGTCGGGGGTCCAGATGCAGACCTTGTCCACGTCAGCCACGGCGGCGGCGAGATGCGCGCCCGATGCGAGGCCGTCGTCCGCCTCGAGCTCCACCATGGGCCACACCGCAACGCCCATCGCAGCGAGCGCATCCTCGAGCGGGTGGAATTGCGCGACGAGTGCGCGGTCCATGCCCTCGCCGGTCTTGTAGTCGGCCCAGAGGTCGTTGCGGAACGACTCGATCACGTGATCGGTGGCGACGGCCACGTGCGTGGCGCCCTGCTCCACCATCTGGAGCACTGTGTTGAGCACGCCGATCACGGCGCCGTACTTCGGGTCGTCGCCCTTGTTGAAGCGGCGCAGCCCGTAGAAATGCCGGAACAGCTCGTACGTGCCGTCGATGAGGTGGACGATCATGCGCGCTCGAGCGATGTCATGCGCCGCTCACGAGCCGAACGCCTGCGTGAATGCACCCACGGCCGGAGGCCCCGAACCGGCGCCCTCGTCGTGCTTGAAGAAGACGTACGCATCGCTCCAGGGCTGCGCCGCGACCTGCTTTGCCCATGCCGCGAGCGACGTCTCGTCGTAGTCGAGCTTGTGGAGTCGTGCATAGCCCCACGACGCAGTGGCCACCACCGGCGACGCGAACTCCGGCTGCTCGGTGATGCACATCGCGATATCGCGCTCGCGGAGGACGTCGAACACGTCGTCGCCGAACCAGCTCTCGTGGCGGAACTCGATGGTGAACCGTCGGTCGAGCGGCAGCGTATCGAGAAAGACGCGCAACCGGTCGAAGTCCTTCTTGAGGTTGGGCGGCAGCTGGAAGAGGATGGGGCCGAGCCGGCTGCCGAGCGACGCGGTGTTCTTGATGAGGAACTCCACGGCGCTGAGCGATTCCGGCTTGAGGCGCGCGTAGTGCGTGATGCGCTGGCTCGCCTTGATGGCGAACGTGAACGGCTCCGGCACCTGTGCGGCCCAGTCGAGCAGCACCTGCTCCTTGGGCAGGCGGTAGAAGGTGTTGTTGATCTCCACGGCCGGAAAGCGACTGGCATAGAGGCCGAGCATCGCGTCGTCCTTGCAGTCGCCCGGATAGAACGAGCCCTTCCACTCCTTGAACGCGTAGCCGCTCGTACCGGCAAGCAGCCTCACGACGCCTTCCTGCCCTTCTTCGCTGGCTTCTCGGTCGCCTCTGCATCCGCCTTCGCGGTAGCCGCGAGGCTCGCCTTGAGGGCGTCCATAAGGTCGATGATCTTGCTGCCGGTGTCCGGCGCGATGTCGGTGGTGATGTCCTGGCCTTCCACCTTCCGCTGGATGGTCTCCATCACGCGCTCTCGCACGGTGTCCTTGTACTTCTCCGGCTCGAAGTTCTCGTTGGTGGTCTGCTCGATGAGCTGCTTGGCGAGCGTCAACTCCATCGGCTTCACGTCGCCGGCGGGGACTGTCACCTCGGTAGTGGGACGCACTTCGTCGGAGTAGTGAAGCTGCTCCATCACGAGCACGCCGTTGAGCGGGCGCAGGAGCACGAGGTGCTGCTGGCCGCGCGCGGCGTACTGGCCCAGCGCCGCCTTCCCGGTCTCGAGGAGTGCGGCGGCAAGCAGGCGGTAGGCGCGGTCGGCGCCCTTGTCGGGGCCGAGGTAGTAGACCTTCTCGAGGTACTCGCGGTCCACCTTGGCCAGGGGGACGAACTCGATGACGTCGATCATCCCCGTCGCCTTTTCCTCGATGGCCTTGAGGTCCTCGGTGGAGAGGACGACGTACTGGTCCTTGGCAAACTCGTAGCCCTTGACCGTGTCCGTGCGTTCGACGACCTCGTTGTTGTCCTTCGGGCAGATATACTGCTGCTTGAGCCGGCTGCCGCATTTCTTGTGCAGCATGTTGAAGGACACGCTCGCCTTCGATTCCGCGGAGGAATAGAGGTTCACGGGGACCGAGACGAGGCCGAAGGAGATGGTGGCGTTGCCGATGGAACGGGCGGGCATGGGACTCTGCGGTTGAGTGGTTGGTGCTCGAATCTAGATTGCATCCGGCCGGGGGAAACTGCAACTCGGAGTGACGCCGTGGACGATGGGGAGGCCGACGACAACCTGAGCCGATACCGCGCCAAGCGGTCTGCCGACGACACCCCCGAGCCGATGGGGTCGGTGGCCGGCGGCAGCGGACACCTATTTGTTGTCCAGAAGCACGCGGCGCGCCAGCTGCACTACGACCTGCGCCTCGAGATGGACGGCGTGCTCAAGTCATGGGCGGTGCCGAAGGGGCCGTCGTACGACATGAGCGACAAGCGCCTCGCCGTGCACGTCGAGGATCACCCGCTCGAGTACGCCGACTTCGAGGGGATCATTCCCGCCGGCAACTACGGCGCCGGCGGCATGATCGTATGGGACCGCGGGGAGTGGGTACCGCTCGAGGATTGGCGCGAAGGGCTCGTGAAGGGCAAGCTGCTCTTCGAGCTGCGCGGCATCAAGCTGCACGGCAAGTGGACGCTCGTGAAGATCAAGAAGAGCGAGAAGGACTGGCTGCTCATCAAGGAACGCGACGGCTTCGTGCGGCAGCCGGGTGACGACTTTGCCGAGACGTCGGTGCTGTCGGGTCTCACGGTGGAGGAAGTGAAGGAGGGGCGGTCGCCGGCGGCGACGCTGCGCGCGGCGCTCGAGGACAGTGACGCCGCGCGCGCGCGGGTGGATCCCCGCAAGGTGGGCGCGATGCTCGCGGAGCCCGCCGACGAGGCGTTCACGCGTGACGGCTGGGTGTTCGAGCTCAAGCTCGACGGCTACCGCCTGCTCGCGCGCAAGTCGCGCGGCGAGGTGCTGCTGCTCACGCGCAACGGCAACGACTACACGGCGGTGTTTCCCGAGGTCGTGCGTGCCCTCGAGGCGCTGCCGCTCGACGACTTCATCATCGACGGCGAGGTGGTTGTCCTCGACCCCGAGGGAAAGCCCAGCTTCTCGCGGCTCCAGCGGCGCGGCCGGTTGTCGTCGCCCATCGAGATCCGGCACGCGGCCGTCGAGCTCGCAGCCACGTTCTTCGCCTTCGACTTCATCGCGTTCGAAGAGTTCGATCTCCGGCCGCTGCCGCTGCTGGAGCGAAAGGCCCTGCTCCTCGACACCTTTCCGAAGCTCGGCATCGTGCGCACGCTCGATCACATCGAGCGCGAGGGCGAGCGATTCCTGGAACAGGTCGCGGCGCTGGGACTCGAGGGCATCATCGCCAAGAAGGCGGACGCGCCGTATCGCGCGGGACGCAGCGACAAGTGGCTGAAGCTGAAGACCGATCGCACGGACGACTTCGTCATCGTCGGATTCACGGCGCCGCGACGCAGCCGCAGCCACATCGGCGCCCTGCAGCTGGCGGACCTGGTGGACGGACGGCTCGTCTACGCCGGCCGAGCAGGAACGGGGTTCGACGAGGCGAAGCTGCGCGAAGTGCACGCGTTGCTCGCGCCCACTGTGCGCGAGAGCGCTCCATGCGAGGGGCCGGTGACGTCGCCGGGTGCGGCACCGCTTGCGACTGCGGCGATTCCCGAGACGAAGACCACTACGTGGGTCGAACCGCAGTACGTGTGCGAAGTGCGGTTCCGTGAGTGGACGCCGGACGGCCTGCTTCGCCATCCGACATTCATCCGGATGCGGCCCGACAAGGATGCGCGCGACTGTGACCGTCAGGGCTGGGCGACAACTGCGCCGGAGACCGACAACGAGGATCAGGAGGCGGATGAGGCGGTCGATGTCGGCGAGGCGCCGGCGGCGACGACGTATCCCGCGCGTGGCGGCGAGAGCGTCGTGCGCGAAGAGGCTGCCGCTGACACTCGGCGCATCGTTCCGTTCTCCAACCCGAAGAAGATCTACTGGCCCGCCGACGGCTACACCAAGGGCGACCTCGTGGAGTACTACCGCGCCATCGCGCCGGCGATGCTGCCCTACCTGCGCGAGCGGCCGATGGTGCTCACGCGCTTTCCCGACGGCATCGACGGCAAGTCCTTCTACCAGAAGGACGCCCCCGAGTTTGCGCCGTCGTGGATCCGCACGGTGCCCATCTGGAGCGAGGACACGCAGCGCGAGATCAACTACTTCGTCTGCGACGACGTGGATTCGCTGCTCTATGTGGCGAACCTCGGCTCCATTCCGCTGCACATCTGGGCGAGCAGCGTGGGGTCGCTGGAGCTGCCCGACTGGTGTGTCATCGACCTCGACCCCAAGGAGGCGCCGTTCTCGGACGTCGTCCGCACGGCGCTCGTGCTGCGCAAGCTCTGCGAATCCATCGGCTACCCGAGCTACGTGAAGACCACGGGGAAGACGGGCCTCCACATCCTGCTGCCGCTGGCGCGCCTGTGCACCTACGCGCAGTCGCGCACGCTCGGCGAGCTGCTCGCCCGCGTGGTGCTCCAGGAGCTTGGCGACATCGCCACGATCACGCGGCACGTGACCCGGCGCGGCGACAAGGTCTACATCGACTACCTCCAGAATCGCACGGGCCAGACGATCGTCTCGCCGTTCAGCGTGCGCCCGCTGCCCGGCGCCACGGTGTCGATGCCGCTGTTGTGGGAGGAGGTGAATGACTCGCTCGACCCGAAGGGATTCACCATCCGGACGGCGCTGGCACGGATGGAGCGGCTCGGCAGGGATCCCGTGCTGCCGGTGCTGCGGGACATTCCGGACCTTCCTGGTGTATTGCAGAGTCTGGCGGCGGTTCTCACGTCGTGACGATGCCCTGGCCGCGTGGACGATTAGTCGGCGCGTGATGTATCCCTCGACGATCAGCGCGCCCAATTGTATACTGTTACCGCGGGACACATTGTATACCTGGCCTTCCACCTGGCAGCCCTCCGCGGGCTCCGAGGCACGTCCATGAGCACCTTCAGTCGTCGCGCGACGATCGTCGCGCTGCTGGCGGCAGCAGCATCGCTCGCCACCCCGCCGTCCGCCGCTGCGCAGCAGCCAGCCTCCGGCGGCCCGCACTGGAATGCGTGGCTCGGCTGCTGGTCGGCCTCCCCTTCGGACAACATGTCGTCCGTCGCCGCCACCGCGCGCATCGTTTGCGTGGTGCCCACCGCGGACGCTGACGTCGTCGACGTCACCGCCATCGCGGACGGCACCGTGCTCTCGCGCGACCGCATCGACGCGAGCGGGCGACCGCTTCTCATCGACTCCAACAACTGCAGGGGCTCCGAAAGCGCGCGCTGGTCGGCTGACGGACGTCGTGTGTTCCTCCAGTCCGCGGTCACCTGCGACGGCGTGCCGAACCGCATGTCGGCCGTGCTCGCGATCACCGGCGACGGCGAGTGGATCGACGCGCGCAGCACGTCGGCCGGCACGAGCCCCATGGTGCGCGTGGCGCACTATCACGACGTCGGGCTGCCCGCCACCGTGCCCGCCGAGCTCGCACAGGCGATGAGCGAACGGCGCGTGGCCACGATGGTCGCGCGTGGCGCAGCGGGCGCGCCAGTGGGCACAGCTTCCATCATCGAGGCATCGCGCCTGCTCGACGCGGCCACCCTCGAGGCCTGGACGCGCGCGAGCGGGCAGCGCTACGCGACCGATGCGCGCTCCCTCACTGAACTCGCGGACGCAGGCGTTCCGCCGAACGTGACGGACGCGATGATCTCGGTGACCAACCGCACCGTGTTCTCCAGCGACCGGCAGGATGTGACCATGGGCCGCTATGCGCAGCAGCGCGATTGCGGTCTCTATGGCTGCTACGCGCGCGGCACGGACTACTACGGCGACCCGGGCACGACGCAGCGGTTGTACATCACGGTGTACAACGGATATGACCCGTGGGGTTTCGGCTACTGGCCGTTCGGGCGCCGGTTCGATCGCGGCATCGTGGGCTACGCGCCGTATGGCTACGCGCCGTACGGGTACGGTCGCTACGGCGACGAACGGGGATGGGGCTACGGTTACGGGAATAACTACGGCGGACGTTCCGTAACGGGTTATACGCGGCCGCCCACGATTGTCCTGCACGCGAATCCAGGCGGGACGGAGTCGCGCGGACACTCCGAGAAGGGCAAGGGATATACGACCGGGGCAAGCGGTGCTCCGATGGCGCCACCCGCCGGACGCACTGCGACACCACGCCCGAATTCTCCGGCGCAGGCGACGCACTCGGCACCGGCGCGCGAGCCCGAGCGCGCGGAGAGCCGGCCGAGTGGAAACGAGGGGAACCAGAATCACGGCGGCGGGAGGACGGCGAAGGGCCGTCCGTGAGCGCGGCAAGCGCGAAGGGCTAGTTGCCGCAGTGGGCACGGAGGAATGTGGAGGATCCCGTGTCGACATCCATCGCCGGAAGCGCCTCTGTGGTAGCATGACCACGACTTCATGACAAACGATGAACCACAGAGGACACGGAGGACTGTGGGATTCGCGTGCAGTCCTCTGCAGTCCTCTGCGGCCCTCTGTGTCCTCTGTGGTTATTGCTCCTGTCGTCGTGCCGCAAGCTTTTCGTGTCGACATCCACCGCTTGATGCAACTCGTGGGAGCATGACCACGACTTCATGAAAAGCGATGAACCACAGAGGACACGGAGGACTGCGGGATTCGCGTGCAGTCCTCTGTGTCCTCTGTGGTTATTGCTCCTGTCGTCGTGCCGCCAGCTTTTCGTGTCGACATCCACCGGCTGATGCAACTCGTGGGAGCATGACCACGCCTTCATGACAAACGATGAACCACTGAGGACACGGAGGACTGCGGGATTCGCGTGCAGTCCTCTGTGTCCTTCTGTAGCTATTAACTGTCTCTGAAGTACCTGCGGCGGCAATATCGCTAGACGCTCATTACCTTGCCGATGAAGACGATCGTCCCCGACGCCCGCTCGCGGATCACGAAGAGAAACGGACGCTCGGCACGCATGACGAGCGGCACGAAGCCGGACGTGGACCCCACGAGAGTCCCTCCTGCCGAGGCGATGGTGCCGTCCTCGTTGACGTCGATGAGGGTCTTCTGCTTCACGACGCCGAGCGAAAGCTCGCGGCCGCGTGGCGACATGCGCGTGAAGTCGGCGCCGTTGGGGATGAAGGCGTCGCGCACCCCGAGGCCCTGGAGATCTGCGTTCAACGTGCGATCGTAGACAATGCGGAAGCGCGGCACGAACAGGTTCATGCCGACGTCCCGCACCTTGCCCACGAGGTCCGTCCATGCGCCCGCCTCGAGCAACGCGGCCACCGCATCGATGGTCAGTGAGCCGCGTGGCTGCACGATCATCATCGAGAACGCGCCGCCGCCGAAGGGCAGGTCCACTGCCTCGAGGTCGTGCGAGGCGTAGTAGAGCATGAGCCCGCGGCGGTACATGTAACTCGCCGCCTGCGGGCCGGCCGCGGCATAGAACACGTCGCTGTGGGTGTCCGCGGGGTCGAAGCGCGCATTCCAGTTGCCCCGGAAATAGCTCGTGTTGGTGAGCAGCAGCGACTGGCTCGAGTCGATGTGGTCCACGATGCTCGGGATGCGCCCGATGGATGCATCGCTCGCCCACATGTTGATGGTCTGCACGGACGCCGGGCTCGCGAAGTCGAGCGCGCCGATCCGCGTGCCGGCCTCCGTGGCCGCGTACGACGGATTCAGGGGAAAGTCGCCGCGGTACCACAGCGCGTTGCCGATGCTGAAGCTGCCGATGGGATCGAGGCTGCCGAGCAACGCGGTGAGCGACCGCACGCCGGACACGGGATCCGCTCCCGAGACGGCATCGAGCGAGAGCGCGCTGCGCATCTGGTCGTAGGTCGCGCCCTGCGCGCCGTCCATCGCGAGGCCGAGACCGAGCGCGGCGCCGAGCGGCGAGATCATCATGCTGGTGCTGCCCTGTGCGGCGCTCGCCTGCCGGAACAACCGGAACGAGAAGGCGTTCGTCGCGGTCACCGCCTGCTGTTCGCTTGCGGTGAGGTCGCGGGGAAGGTCGGGGATGTGCGCCAAACTGGAGTTCGACGTGGCCCCGCCGGGATCCACGCTCGACGCGCACGCGGCCGACGCGAGCAATGCCATGGAGAACACGTTCCTGCGCAAGCCCATCATCTCACCTCAGCGATACTTCTCCATCAGCGCCTGGAGCGCCGCATTGCCCGGGCAGAGTTGCTCGTACGTCAGGTCCACCAGCGGCGTGGGCACCGTCTTCGCCACCGCGTGCATGTCGGACCCACTCTCATCGAGGAAAAGCAAGCCCGTGGCCACTTCGTTCCGCTCCTGGCAGGCGCGCACATGGGCATACGCCGCAGCACGGTCCCCCGGATCGTACCCGTCGTGCGTTTTCCGGAAGCGCACCACGGAGCCATCGTGCATCGTCACCGTCGAGATCGCCTCGTTGGTGTCGGGTGCCGTGATCTCACGACGTAACGGCACGAAGTCGGCCGCCGAGATCTCCACTTCGTGCTCGCGCGTGAACTTGTAGCTCTTGGTGGACCCGTCGTGATCATTGAAGGTGACACACGGGGAGATGATGTCCACGAGGGCGAGCCCGTTGTGCGACAGGCCGGCCTTGAGGATGGGGACGAGCTGCGCCTTGTCGCCCGAGAAGCTGCGGGCCACGAAGGTGGCACCGAGGGTGAGGGCGAGCAGCACGGGGTCGATGGGCGGCTGGACGTTCGCCTCGCCCTTCTTCGACGTGGAGCCGATGTCGGCCGAGGCGGAGAACTGGCCCTTGGTGAGCCCATAGACGCCATTGTTGTCCAGTACGTAGAGCATGCGGACGTTGCGGCGGATGGCGTGGCACAGCTGGCCGAGGCCGATCGAGAGGGAATCGCCGTCGCCCGAGATGCCGATGTACGTGAGGTCGCGGTTGGCGGCATTCGCGCCCGATGTCACGCTGGGCATGCGCCCGTGCACGGAGTTGAACCCGTGCGACTGGCGCATGAAGTAGGCAGTGGTCTTGGACGAGCAACCGATACCGCTCATCTTCGCGGCGCGGTGCGGCGGCAGGTCGAGCTCGAAGCACGCCTGGATGAGTGCAGCCGTGACGGAGTCGTGCCCGCATCCCGCGCACAGCGTGGACATCGCGCCCTCGTAGTCGCGCACGGTGAAGCCGAGGGCGTTCCGCTTCAGTCCGGGATGACGGACCGGTGGTTTGGCGATCGAGGCCATGCTATCGGGTTACTCGGGAAGCGCGCGGCACATGCTGCCGCACGGCGGACACGACGACGCGCGCCGTGAGCGGCATGCCACCGTAGTCGAGCACGGGAATCATCTCGTCGCGCGGCTTTCCGGTCTCGATGGCGAGCATCGAGCGCAGCTGGGCATCGCGGTTCTGCTCCACCACGAAGGTAAGCGCGTGGGCATCGAGGAACTCGCGCACGGGCGTGTCGAACGGAAAGCCGCGAATGCGCATGTAGTCGGCATTCATCCCCTCGGCCGCCAGCTGGTCCACCGCCTCGAGCACCGCGGCGTGACAACCACCGAGCGAGACGATCCCTACGGTGGCGCCAGGGATCCGGTGGACCTCGGGCGCCGGCACGGCAGTCGCCGCATTGCGGATCTTCCGCGCGATGCGGTCCACGACTTCCTGATAGGCATCGGCGTCCTCGGTATACGTGCCGTGCTTGTCATGGCCGGACCCGCGCACGAAGTACGCTCCGTTCCCATGCACCCCCGGCAGCGACCGCGCGGCCACCCCGTCGCCCTCGGCATCGAGATACCGCGAGAACTTCTTGATCGATTCCAGTTCGTTTGCGGAGAGACACTTGCCGCGATTCCAGCGGTGGCTGTCATCCCACTGGAGCCGGCGGCACATCCAGTCGTTCATGCCGATGTCGAGGTCGCTCGCGACGAACACCGGCGTCTGGAAGCGGTCGGCGAGGTCGAACGCCTGGACGCTCATGTAGAAGCACTCTTCCGGATTGCAGGGGAAGAGGACGATGTGCTTCGTGTCGCCGTGCGATGCGTAGGCGAGCGAGAAGAGGTCCCCCTGCTGCGTGCGCGTGGGCATGCCCGTGGACGGACCCGTGCGCTGGATGTCGTAGAAGACCGCCGGAATCTCTGTGTAGTACGCCAGGCCGATGAACTCCTGCATGAGCGAGATGCCGGGTCCCGACGTGTTGGTGAACGCGCGCGCTCCCGCCCATCCGGCGCCGATCGCGATGCCGGCGGCGGACAGCTCGTCCTCCGCCTGGATGATGCAGTACTTCGCGAGGCCGCTCTCCTTCTCCGTGCGGAACTTCCGGCAGAACGCGCCGAACGCTTCCATCAGCGACGTGGATGGCGTGATGGGATACCACGCGCCCACCGTGGCGCCGGCGTACACGGCACCGAGGGCCGCGGCCGCATTGCCGTCGATGATGATGAAGTCGCTGGTGTCGTCCATCGGCTCGAGGTGGAACGGCAGCGGACACGCGTAGTTCGCCATCGCGTAGTCGTAGCCGAGGCGGATGGCCGTGTTGTTCGAGTCGAGCAGCGCCTTCTTCTTCGAGAACTTTTCCACCAGCATGCGGCCGATGATCTCCATGTCGATCTTCAGCAGCGCCGCCAGCGCACCGGCGTACACGATGTTGCGGAGGAGCGTGCGATTGCGGTCGCCCTCGAAGGTCTCCACGCACATCTTCCCGAACGGAATGCCGAGGATCGTGATGCCCTCGCGCACGAGCTCCGGCTCCAGCGGCCACGACGAATCGTAGAGGAGGTATCCGCCCGGCCGCACGGTCGCGACGTCCTTCGCGTAGGTGGACGGATTCAGCGCGACGACGAGGTCCACTTCCGCCGGCCGCGCCGTCCTGCCCTCTCCGCTCACCCGGATCTCGTAGAAGGTGGGCAGCCCCTGGATGTTCGAGGGGAAGAGGTTCTTGCCCGTGACGGGAATGCCCATGCGGAAGATCGCCTGCATGAGCAGGCTGTTCGCGCTGGCTGACCCCGTGCCGTTCACGGTGGCCATCTTGAACGCGAAATCGTTGATGCCACTCATGCCGTCACCGCAACGGTTGCCGACGCATAGGGGAGCACGAGCTCGAACTTCCGCATGTCCCACGCGGCGGTGGGACACCGCTCCGCGCACAGTCCGCAGTGGAGGCAGATGTCCTCGTCCTTCACCATCACGCGCTGCGTCTGGGGCAGCGCGTCGGAGACATAGATATCCTGCGACATGTTCTGCGCAGGCGCCGAGAGCATCGTCCGCAGGTCGCCCTCGTGCGCGGCGTCGGGCGTGATGGTGAGGCAGCTCACCGGACACACATCCACGCATGCGTCACACTCGATGCACAACGTACGCTCGAAGTGCGTCTCGATGTCGCAGTTGAGGCACCGTTCCACTTCCGTGGCCGTCTGCTCCGCGGTGAACCCCAGTTCCACCTCGACACCGATGGCCGAGAACCGCTCGACCAGCTCGGCATGCTGCATCTTCGAGCGCGGGGACGGATTGAAGTCGTTCGAGTAGGCCCACGACTGCAGGCCCATCTTGGTGCTCTCGAGGTGCATGCCCTGCGCTGGCCTGTCGCGGACGTCGCGTCCTTCGCAGTGCAGGTGGATGGAGATGGCCGCCTGATGGCCGTGCTCCACCGCCCAGATGATGTTCTGGGGCCCCCACGCCGAATCCCCGCCGAAGAACACGCCCGTTCGCGTGGACTCGAACGTCGCCTTGTCGATCACCGGCATCTGCCACTTGTCGAAGTCGATGCCGATGTCGCGCTCGATCCACGGAAAGGCATTGTCCTGCCCGATGGCGAGGATGACCTCGTCGCAGGGCAGGATCACCGACTCGACCACGGTGCTCGTCGGCCGATCACCCTCGTCCGTCCACGCGAGGCGGTCGAACTCCATGCCGACGAGCCGTCCATTCTCCACGACGAACCGTTTCGGTGCGTGGTTCTCCATGATGACGATGCCCTCTTCGCCCGCATCCTCGAGCTCCCACGGCGACGCCTTGAAATACGGACGCGCACGCCGCGCAACCACCTTGGTATCGGTGCCGCCGAGCCGCCGTGAGGTGCGGCAGCAGTCCATGGCGGTATTGCCGGCGCCGATGATGAGCACGCGCGGCGCGATTGACTCGATGTGCCCGAAGTGCACCGAGCCGAGCCACTCGATGCCGATGTGGACGTGCTCCTTGGCGCCCTCGTCCCAGCGGCCGGGGATGTCGAGTTCCTTGCCCTTCGGCGCGCCGCTGCCCACGAACACCGCGTCGAATCCACCGTCCGCAAGCAGCGCCTTCAGGCTCGCCACCGGCGTGTCGTAGTGCATCTCGGCGCCCATGTCCACGATGTAGCCCGTCTCCTCGTCGAGCACGTGCCCGGGCAGGCGGAATGCCGGGATGTTGAAGCGCATCAGCCCACCGGGGCGCGCGTGCTTCTCGTAGATGGCGACCTCGTAGCCGAGGGGCAGGAGGTCGTTGGCGACGGTGAGTGACGCGGGCCCTGCGCCGACGAGCGCGATGCGCTTGCCGTTGCGCAGGGCGGGCGCCGTCGGGAGATATGGCGTGATGTCGTCGCGCAGGTCGGCCGCCACGCGCTTCAGCCGACAGATGGCCACCGGCTTCCCATCCACGCGTCCGCGGCGGCACGCGGGCTCGCACGGACGGTCGCACGTGCGCCCGAGGATGCCCGGGAACACGTTCGACTCGCGGTTGAGCAGGTAGGATTCCGTGTAGCGCCCCTGGGCGATCAGTCGGAGGTACTCTGGCACGTTGGTATGCGCCGGGCAGGCGTACTGGCAGTCCACCACCTTGTGGTAATGGTGGGGCGTGCTGACATCGGTGTGAACCGTCATGGCCGGCCTCGTCGGGGCGATACAATTGATGTTGCAGGTGGGGCGAGAGGGCCGCAAGTCATCCCGCTGGTGCACGCGGCGCGACGCCGCGCACGACGCGCTCGAGGACATCCAGGAGCGCAACAGCCATGAACGGCTTGTGCAGGAATGCGGCGACGTGGCCGGTCTCGAACCCGGGCACGATCTCCTCGGGCGTGTATCCCGACATCAGGATCACCGGCAGGCCTGGCAGGCGTTCGGTGGCGCGCGCGGCGAGCTCGACGCCGCCCATCTCCGGCATCGCGACATCGGAGACGAGCACGTCGATCGCATGCGCATGGATGCTGAGGAGGTCGAGCGCGGCGACGCCATTACTGGCAGTGAGAACGCGGTAGCCCGCCCGTTCCAGTACACGTCGCACCATGCTGCGCAGGCTCTCCTCGTCGTCCACGACGAGCACCGTGGCGGCACTCGGCGCGTGTACCACCTCCTCATCCGCGTCGGGCCAGGACGGAACGGTGTCGACGAGCGGCAATCGCACCGTGAACGTGGACCCGATGCCCGGCTGCGTAACGAGCGTGATGCTGCCGCCGGATTGTTGCACGATGCCGTGGACCGTGGCGAGGCCGAGTCCGGTGCCTTCGCCGCGCGCCTTCGTGGTAAAGAAGGGCTCGAACGACCGCGCGGCCACGTCGGGCGACATGCCTGCGCCGGTATCGCGCACGGTGAGGGTCGCGAGCGGCGCTGTTCCGGGTTCCCGGAGCACGCCCACCTCGATGGTGAGTGTGCCGCCGTCCGGCATTGCGTCGCGCGCATTGAGCGCGAGGTTCATCAGGACCTGCTCGAGCTGCGTGCGGTCCGCGAGCACCGGTACCACGCACGCGGGGGCCGGCGCGTCGAGCGTGAGCATGCCGCCCATGAGGGGACGCAGCATCGCCATCGTGTCGCCCACCACGTGCCCGAGGTCGAGCGGTGCTGGATGCAGCGTCTGGCGGCGGCTGAACGCCAGCAGGTGCCGCGTGAGTGTCGCCGCCCGGCGCGCGCCCTTCAGGATTTCCTGTACATCGCTCGCGCGCGGGTCGCTGGGATCGATGTCCGATTCCAGCAGCTGCGCGAATCCGGTGATCGCCGCGAGAATGTTGTTGAAGTCGTGGGCGACGCCACCCGCGAGCTGGCCGATCGCATCCATCTTCTGCGAATGGCGCAGCTGCTCCTCGAGTGCGCGCTGGCCGGTGAGGTCTCGCGCGATGCCGAATACGCCGATCACCTGCCCACCCACCACCACGGGAACGTTCGTCACGTCAAGGTTCACGTGGTGGCCGTCCTTGTGGCGGATGACGACTTCATAGCGCTGCGCGACCCCCGCCACGGCAGCGCGGAAGTGCAGCTCGGTCGCCTCGAGGAATTCCGGCAGGATGAGCGGGACGAACGACCCGCCCACGAGCTCTTCCGTCCGGTATCCGGACGTGGCCTCGCAGGCGGAGTTCGCGCTGAGAAAGGTGCCGGCGGTATCGAGCCAGTAGACGGCGTCGGGGTGGTGGTCGAACAGGGAGCGGTATCGCTGCTCGCTTTCCTCCAGGCGCGCGGCGGTCTGGCGCTCGGCCACGTCCATCACCTCGCCGTGCGCCGGCACGCTGCCGTCCGGCTGTCGTTCCAGTCGCGAAGGCGCCTGGATGCCGTTCACCTGCCCGATGCCGTGCTCGTAGCGGTCGTCCGAGGCCCGCCCTGTCGGCTCCGCGTTCTTGCGCTCGTTCCCGTCGTGCAGCTGCACGACGAGATAGTCCGGCGAGATGGCATCATCCAGGACGACGGCGGCCTCCAGCTCGACCCACACCATGTCCCCGCCGTGATGGCGCAGGCGGAGGTCCAGCCTGCACCGCTCGACATCGCCCGCCATGACGCGATGAAGCAGGTTGCCGTGCCTCGCAAAGTCCTCCGCGTCCATCATCGCTTCGACGGCCGTGCCGGCGAGCTCGTTCGCGGCGTAGCCGAGCAGCGCCAGTGCCGCGCGATTGGCCTGGAGCCAGTGTCCCTGCGTGCTGAGGATGGCCATGCCGGTGACGGCGTGGTCAAACGCACCCCGGCTGTAATCCCTGTCCTTCTGCATCGCGGGCGCGCCCCCTTTCTCCTGGTGCAAGGAAGTATAGCGCTAACAGGCTCCCTTGCCGGCGACTCCGCCGCCTGCATCTTCGTGCGAAGCCCTTGCCCTCCTCAGCGCCGACGCCGGCGCCGGGCATTGTAGCGGCACACCCTGGCACAGGACAGCGCGATGCGGCCACTCCAGACGCTGGTCTTCAACCTCGCTGCACTACACGCCGGCGCTCTCCTCCTCGCTGCGCCGATCGCCGCACAAAAGGTCGTCGGGCAGGTTGCGGTGCCCGACTCGTCGCGCATGGTGGCGATGATGGCGAGTTCCATGCGGCTGCTGAAGCCCGCGCAGTTCCTGCTCGACCACCGCATGGACCTGGCGCTCACCCCCGAGCAGGTACCGTTTCTCGAGGCGCTGGCGGTCGCGCAGGCGGATTCGATCCCGGTTCGGCAGGCTCGCACCATTGCCCTCATGGTGGAGGCCACAGCGAAGCGGCGCGGTAGCCCATCGGCGACGGTGAGCGCCATGTCGTGGAGCGGCGCGTTCGATGAAAAGGCTCTCCGGGACATGGCCTGCGAGCAGTCCGTGCTGCAGGCGGAGAGCCTCATCAACCTCGCGCGCGACCGGCACGCCGCCGCCGCCGCACTCACGCCGGCGCAGGTCGCGATGATTCCTCGCCTCGAAGCTTCGGACATGTCGCGCGTGCTGCGCCCGCGCGCTGCACCCGGCGCCTCCCTCCCGCCGGCCGGCGGCGTCTATTTCGAGTTTCAGGTCGACAAGCCGGTCGTGCAATTGCCGAGCGGCGCGGTGAAGTATCCGGATGAGCTCCGCGCCTCGAAGACGCGGGGCGAGGTGCTGGCGCAGTTCGTCGTGGGGACGGACGGGCTCTACGAGCCGAGCACGTTCAAGGTGCTGCGCTCGGATCACCAGTTGTTCACGCGCGCGGTGCGCGACGCCCTGCCACTGATGCGCTTCGAGCCGGCCCAGGTCGCGGGCGCGAAGGTGCGTCAAATGGTCCAGCAGCCGTTCACCTTCTCGCTGCCGGACGACTAGCCGCGGATACAGGCGCGCGGCAGCGCGGCGGGACTAGAAGACGAACATCCCGATCGCCGCGGCGAACATGATGATTGTCGTGAGAGCCACTACGCCCCGTCCGAGAAGGGAACTCGGCTGCCCGTGCATGAGGTCGCGGTCCGACGCAGCGATGAGGATGCCGACCAGCAGGAACGGCGCGAGGATGCCGTTGATGACAGCGGTCCAGTACAGTGCGGCTACTGCGTTCACGTTGGCGAAATCCATCCCGATGCCGAGGGCCACCGATACGATGAAGGTGGCGTAGAAGCCAGGCGCGCGGTTGTACGGTTCGTCCATGCCCTGCCGCCAGCCGAAGATCTCGGCAAAGGCATACGCGCCCGCGCCGGCGAGGGTCGGGATGGCGAGGGCGCCCGTGCCGA
This sequence comes from bacterium, assembly GCA_040005695.1. Classification (GTDB taxonomy): domain Bacteria; phylum Gemmatimonadota; class Gemmatimonadetes; order Gemmatimonadales; family Gemmatimonadaceae; genus AG11. The sequence goes on from JBDTYL010000265.1 coordinate 42,217, forward strand.
GCAGCCCCACCGTGTAGAGCAGCGACGCAAACCGCCCCGCGAGCGGCTTCAGCGCCTCGGCCACCTGGCGCGACGTCTCGAGATGCGTCAGTCCCGCGCGGTGCAGAGTCAGCGCGGTCGCGAGGATGATGAAGAACATCGCCGCATTCGAGAAGAAACCGCCGATGGCCACGTCGATCTTGCGCGTGCGGATCTCGTAGGGCTGCGCGCCGATGCGATCCACGATGCGGCGGCGGCCCATCCCCTTCTCCTCCTCGACCTCCTGCGATGCCTGCCAGAAGAAGAGGTAGGGCGAGATGGTTGTGCCCAGGATGGCGACGACGGTGGCCCATGCGCCACCGAGCTGCGGGATGTGCGGCACCAGGGTGTCCTTCGCGACGGCGGACCACGACGGGCCGAGATAGAACGCCGTGATCACGTAGGCCAGCAGGACGAGGGCGAGCCACTTGAGCGCACCCGCGATGACGGCATAGCGGAGGCGGATGGTCGCCACCGCGATGCCCACGCCGAGAACCACGACCCAGATGTGGGAGTTGACGCCGGTGAGCAGCTCCGCGGCGTCGGCCATGCCGGTGAGGTCGGCGCCGACGTTGATGGTGTTCGCGAGGAAGAGCGCGCCGGCGGCCACCACGAGGACGGGGCGCGAGAACTTGTTGCGCAGCGCTCCCGCGATGCCCTGGCCCGTGACCATGCCGATGCGCGCGCACATCGACTGCACGGCCACCATGAGGGGCCACGTGAAGAGCGCCATCCAGATCAGCGTGGTGCCGTAACGCGCGCCGGCAATGGAATAGGTCGCGATGCCGGATGGATCGTCGTCGGCAGCGCCGGTGACGATGCCGGGACCCAGGCTCTTCCAGAACGCGCGGATGCCGACGGGCTTGGGAGCGGCGCGCAGTTCGTGACGGCGGTCTGCCTCGCGCTGCGTCATGGACGCGCGCCGACGAAGGGACCAGCCGCGCCGATTGTGCGTGCATTCGCAATCGACACTCAGGCCACCCCGCGCAACGAGCCCATCACCTTGTCGAGGGTGATGGGCAGGTCACGCACACGCACGCCCGTTGCGTTGTACACGGCATTCGCGATCGCCGCCGCGACGCCCGTGATGCCGACTCACCGATGCCCTTCACGCCGATGGGGTTGACGATCGTGTCCACCTCGTCCACGAAGCTCACGTCGAGCGTACCGATGTCCGCATTCACCGGCACGTGGTATTCGGCCAGGTCGGCGTTGAGGTAGCGGCCCGACTTCCGGTCCACGAGGGTCTCTTCCTCGAGGGCCATGCCCACGCCCCACACAATACCCCCCATGAACTGGCTGCGCGCCGTCTTCGCGTTGAGGATCCTTCCCGCCCCGTACGCCGACACGATGCGCGGCACGCGGATCTCACCGAGGTCTCGATCCACGCGCACCTCGGCAAACACGGCGCCGAAGCTGTGCATGGAATAGTTCTGTCGTTCGCTGCCGGGCGCGGAGTCCACCGTCACGGAAAGCTGGCGGCCCGGCTGGCGCGACAGCGTGTTCACGAGGGTCTCGTTGGGCTGTCGGAGGGCCATGGCGCGACTGCGCAATTCCGTGCAGGCCGCATGGACCGCCGAACGGCCGTCGGCGTCGGCGAGCGCGATGTCGGGCGCCGCCGAGCCGACGTCCGCGCTGGCGAGGTGACCGGTCATGATTCGTCGGCTCCAGCAAGAGGTTGGGCGATGGGTTCCGAGGGAGGCTGCAATCCGTGCACCATTCCCGCCGTCACTGGCGTCGGCGGACGCCGCGTCAGGCGGCTGGAGGGCTTCACTCGGTCGGCGCGTCGGCGAGCGGAAGACAGAGCGTGAAGGTGCTTCCCTTGCCCTCCGCGCTCTGCACGGTGAGGTCGCCACCCATGCCACGTGCGAGGTCGCGGCTGATCGCGAGGCCGAGGCCGACGCCGCCAGTGGGCTCGATGAGTGAGCGATGCACCTGCACGAAGGGCTCGAAGACCGCATCGCGCCGGTCCGCGGGGATTCCAATGCCCGTGTCGGCGACACGAATGAGCACTTCGTGGACACGAACCTCGCAGCTCACGTCGATGTGGCCGCCGACCGGCGTGAACTTCACGCTATTCGAAAGGAGATTGAGCAGGATCTGGCGCGCCTTGTCGCGATCGGCAGACACGGCCACCGAGGAATCGTCCATCACGTGGCAGTGGAACGTGAGCTTGCCCGAGTGGAGCTGCGGCTCCATGAATCCCTGCAGCTCCTCCAGCAGGGAGGCCACCGGAATGGCGCGTACCTCGTATTCGACGTGCCCCGCCTCAACGCGTGCGAAGTTCAGCACGCTCGTGATGAGTCCCTGCAGGTGGCGCTGCGCCCGCTGCACGCGCTCGAGGTCCGACCGCTGCGCGTCCGTCACGGGGCCACGCAGGCCGATCGCAATGAGTTCGGTGTAGCCCGCGATCGCATTGAGCGGCGTGCGCAACTCGTGGCTCATGGCCGCCAGGAACTCCGCCTTCGCGCGATTCGCCGTCTCCGCCTCGAGCTGCGCACTGCGCGCGGCGTCGAACTGTCGCGCGTTGTCGATGGCGATGGCGGCACGGCGCGCCAGCTCGCCAGCCAGCGCGAGGTCTTCCGACGTATAGCGGCGGCGCGACTCGGCCGAGACGAGGGTGAGCGCGCCAAACGTCTGGCCACGAGCCACGAGCGGCACCACCATGGCCGAGCGCAGGTCGAGCTCGCGCGAGAGGCGCAGATGGTCCTCGTCCTCGGCGCTCGCGACGATCATCTCGTCGGAGATCTCGCTGTACAGTTCAGGCACGCCGGTGCGGACCACCGCCGGCGCCCCAGTGGGGGCGTCGGTGCGTGGGGGATAGCGGCGGTTCAGCTCACGCGCCCACGCGATCTTGGCCGGGTCCACATGTGCGACTGCCGCCTGCGCGAGCTGTCCCTTGTCGCCCACGAGGTCGATGCCGCACCAGTCCGCGAGCTCCGGCACCACGAGGTCAGCCAGTTTCTGGAGGCGCGTCGCGGCGTCGAGCGGCGTGGCGAGCAGATCGCTCGCCCGGTCGAGATAGTGAACCGCTTCCTCGGCCTTTTTCCGGACGGTGACGTCCTTCCACAATGTCGCGAGACCACCGTCGGGAAGCGGATAGCACCGCAGCTCCGACCACGTGCCCTGATCGGCGGCGAACAACTCGAATTCCACCGTGACCCGCTCGCGGGCCGCGCGCTTCATCTCCGCCTGGGTGGGGGTGCCCACGAGCCCGGGGTAGAGGTCCCATACCACCTTCCCGATGATGTCCGCCCGCGCGATGTGCGCGCTATCCTCGAGCGCCCTGGCGGCCGCCGAATTGACGAAGCGAAAGCGCCACTCGGCGTCCTGCACCACGAATGGCTCGCTGATGCTCTCGAGGATCCCGCCCAGGTACGCTTCGCCCGCTTCGGCCACCGCCATGCTCTGTGCCAGCTCTTCGGACAGCGTGTTGGACTCCTCGAGCTGCACCTCGAGCTCGACGGCCTGCGATTCCAGCTGGTCGACGAGCGCCGCATTGTCGCGTGCAGCGAGGCGAAGCCGCGACTCCGCCTTGCGGCGGCGGTCCGCGACGGTGCTCACCAGCAGCGACGCGAGGAGGAAGATGGCCAGCGGGATCAAGTCGTTCGCTCGTCCCACCGCGAACGACCACCGCGGCGCCGTGAGTACGAGATGCACCACCGTCACGGACAGCACCGACGCGAGAACCGCAGGCCCCAGCCCCGCAAGCACAGCCGTCACCAGGACGGCCGGCCAGAACAGCATGAAGCGCACGCTCTCCAGCACGTCGCCCAGCAACAAGGACCCTGCAAGCGCCAGCGCGACCGCGCCGACCGGCAGGGCATAGCGAAGGACTCCCCGCAGGACAGGCGGCTCGTTGAGCGCGGCAGCACGCTCGCCGGAAGTGCCGGTGCGTACCCGCAGCATCCCACCAGTCCGGTACGGATCCATCGGGTCTGACACGGTGGACGAGGGGCTGGGGAGCGAAAAGGAAGAATTCAGCGGATGGACAGTCCGGGCGGAGCTCTTGGCAGATGGCAAACGTCGTGCTCGCGCCCATACAAACCTTAATGCCGCATATTGCCCGACCGGATCACGCGAAGGAAGTGGGAGCACGGCACCTCGAACAGGGAGCCCTGGATGCCTACCTCGGCGGCACGTCCGCCTACCCGCGACCGAAGCGAACCGGCTCGACGCTGTCGTCGCCGACGACCCAGAGACGATCACCCGGACGCGCATCGACCTCAGCGCAGCCCGTGAACTCGCCGAATGCCGGCAGGATCCCGACGTCGCGACCGAACCAGAAGCATGCGAGGCGCTCACGTTGGCGCGCCGGACCCTGCAGCACGACACACGGATGCCTGTGGCCGGCAAGCACGTACCTACCGGGAACGGGCGACGGATGGTGCTGGAGCGCGAACGGCGCCTCGAGCAACGGGCCATCGATGCACTCGATGCCGACCGCTGGAGGAGGGTCACCGGCACGACGGTCGTGGTTGCCGCGCACGAGCACCATGTCGACACTCCCGTGACTCGCGCGCCATTTGCGCAGCGTCTCGAAGGTCTCGTCCGCGCGTCCCTCCTTCGCGTGCAGGAAGTCGCCGAGGAAGACAACGCGGTGCGGCGCGTGGTCCGCCACCAGCGCATCGAGTCGAGACAGGTTGCCTGCTGTCGTCCCGACCGGTGCACGCACGCCGAGCGAGCGGAATGATGCAGCCTTGCCGAAGTGCGGGTCGGCGACGAGGAGGATGCGCGCGCGCGGCCAGTACACGGCGCGCGCGGGCGACAAGATGAGTTCCTCACCCGCAACCTCTGCGTGTGCGGTCATCCGGCGGCCTTCTCCAGCGCGAGCTGCATGCGCCTGATGCGGTCGGCGAGCTTCTCGCTCGAGACCTTGTGCCGGGTGCGGTCCACGAGCAGAGGAAACGACAGCGGCGAGAATCGCTTCGGCGTCGTGACGACGACCTTCGATGCGGAGAGGCGCTGCAGCGCAGTACCGAGCCGGCTCCGCTCCAGCTGGCGCTCGAGCACTTCGCGATGCGCCTGCGCGA
>JBDTYL010000266.1:0-3274 GCA_040005695.1 bacterium
GACGCGCGCTGACGGAACCGCGCGAGCGGCGAATCAGCCGCTCGCGAAGGTGTCGCAGGCTCGCGGGTCGCCCGTATCGAAGCCCTTCCGGAACCAGCTCGTGCGTTGCGCGCTGGAACCATGCGTGAAGGTGTCCGTGTTCACGTGACCCGTGGCCTGCTGCTGGATGCGATCGTCGCCAACGGCCGCTGCCGCCGTCAGGCCTTCCTGCAGGTCGCCGGTCTGGAGGATACCGCGATCCTGCGCCGACTTGCCCCACACGCCGGCGAAGCAGTCGGCCTGCAGCTCCAGCTTCACCGACAGCGCGTTCTGCGCGGAGGGATTGCGCTGCATGGCCTGCCGCACCTGTGCATCCGTGCCGAGGATGTGCTGCACGTGGTGGCCGAGCTCATGGGCGATCACGTACGCCTGGGCGAAGTCCCCCGCGGCGGCGAACTTCGTCTTCAGCTCGTCGTAGAACGCGAGGTCGATGTAGACCTTCTCGTCGAGCGGGCAGTAGAACGGGCCCATCGCGGTCTGGCCGGTGCCGCACCCCGTCTGTGTCGCGTCGCGAAACAGGTGCAGCTTCGCGTCGTGATATTGCGCGCCATACTTCGGCAGGAGCTTCGACCACGTCTGCTGCGCGTCATCCAGCACGGACGAGACGAAGCGCACTTCCGGCTCTTCCCGCGCGGAGTCGGCCGCGGAGAGCCTGCCGCCGGACTGCGTGGTGGTGGTCGCCGTGCCGCCGATGTCGTTGAAGAAGTTGTGACCGAAGACGAGGCTCAGGACGAGCACCACCGCGGTGCCGCCGATACCCAGCCCGGCACGTCCGCCGAACCCGCCCGACGCCCGGCCGTCCTCGAGGTTGGAACTCCGTCCGTTGTCTTTCCACAGCATCTGATGCCTCTCGGTCAGGTGTGGGCCGCCGAAAAGCAAGAAGTTGGCCGTGAACCCCTGCAAACCGTCGGGTGACGCGTGGGCGGGCCGCGCGCGAGATTGTGAGTCGTTCACCCTCGCGCATCCACGCCGGAGCACTGCATTGATGAAGCGCACCCTGGGAGCCGCCGCCGCCATCGTCTTCGCCCTCAACGCGGCCGGCGCGCAGGACGCCGCGCTTGCCCGCATCCGCGACGAAGGCATGAACCACTCGCATGTCGAGGCGCTGTTCAACCACCTCACGAACGTGATCGGCCCGCGGCTCACGGGCAGCCCCGCCTTCCGCCAGGCGATCGACTGGTCCGCCGCCACGCTGCGCGGTTACGGACTCGCCGACGTGCACACGGAGGCGTGGCCCTACGGACGCGGCTGGACGCTGGAGAAGTTCACGCTCGAGATGACCGCGCCGCGGTACTTCCCGCTCATCGGCTATCCCGAGGCATGGACGCCCTCCACGAGCGGCGATGTGGTGCGGCGCCCGGTGTACATCGGTGACTTCGCGAACGCCGACTCGGTGAAGGCGCACGCGGCCGAGATTCGCGGCGCCATCGTGCTGGCCACGAAGCCGCAGGACGCATTCATCACGAAGGACCGGTTGCAGCCGACGGAGCATGACCAGCCCGTGCCCATCGGCGCGCCGCGCCCGAACATCGCCAGTGGTCCCCTCACGCGCGCGACGCTGATGGCCACGCTCCACGACCTCGGCGCCGCAGTGGTGCTCCGCCCCAGCGAGGGGACGGACGGCACGATGTTCGTGCTGGGCAATCGCGCCAGCACGCCGGACAACGCCGTGCCGTCGGTGATCGTGGCGGCCGAGCACTACAACCTGCTCGTGCGGGCGCTCAAGGGCGGCGCGCCGGTGACGCTTCGCGCCAACGTGCAGACCCGCTACTACGCCGCCGACACGAACGGCTACAACGTGCTCGCCGAGATTCGCGGCACCGACCCGCGCATCGGCGACGAGGTGGTGCTCCTCGGCGCGCACATCGACTCGTGGCATTCCGCCACCGGCGCGAGCGACAACGCCGACGCGGTGGCCGAGCTGATGGAAGCCATGCGGATCATCAAGGCCACGGGCATCGCGCCGCGACGCACCATCCGCGCGGCCATCTGGGGCGGCGAGGAGGAAGGCCTGCTCGGCTCCAGGGCGTACGCGCAGGCGCACTACGCCGGCGACGCGAACGCCCGCGCGCGCGAGAAGCTGTCCGTGTACCTGAACAACGATCCCGGCACCGGACCGATCTATGGCTGGTACAGCGAGGGCAATGCCGCGGCGAAGGCGGTGTTCGACACATGGCTCGCGCCACTCAGCGACCTTGGTGGACGCCGCAACATCATGGAGAAGATCGGCAGCACCGACCACCTCTCCTTTACCGCGCTCGGGCTGCCGGGGTTCAACACCATCCAGGACTATGCCGAGTACGACAGCCGCATGCATCACACGAACATGGACTTCTACGAGCGCGTGAATCCAGAGGACCTGAAGCAGGCGGCCGTGGTGCTGGCGACGTTCGCGTGGCAGGCGGCGGCGCGCCAGGAGTCGTTTCCGAGAACCGCGCCGACCCCCTGACCCGTCCTGTCGGATCGGGAGGTCGTCGCTGGCTTGTCTACGGCACGATCTTCCGCACCGTCGGGTATTCGATGCCAAGCTGCTGCAGGTACGTGTCGAACTTCTTCGAGTCGTAGTAGAACTTCCGCATCTCGGGACGGTACTTCGCCATCGTGTTCTCGTTCAGCCAGATGGGCGGCTGGTCCGTGGCGGCGAAGAACGGCCGGTACTTGATCGTCTTCGTCTGCACGTTGTTGAAGTAGTCCCACGCGTCGGTGACGATCTGCGGCGTGAGCAGGATGTCGAGCATCGTCATCGCCTGGGCCTTGGCTCCCGCCACCACGCCCTTGTGCGCGATGGGCGTGGCCATCGAGATCGCGTTGGCCCAGTTGTGGCCCGGCATGTTCGGAATGTTCGACGGGAAGCGGAGCGTCACCGTGGGCACGTTCCACGCAACATCGCCGATGTCGTCCGACCCGCCGCCCGTGCGCTGCGCTTCGGGCATCGGTCCTTCGAGCCGGCCGGCGTTGCGACTCGTCATGCCGCTGTCGGCCACACCGAGCTCGCGCTGGATCCCCTTGGCGAGTGCCTGGTCCTTGTCGTCCCACTTCGGCATCCCCACCGTCTTGATGTTCTGGTACATCGCCTCGGCAACGGGCCGCGAGAAGTGGCCGCTCCAGCCGGAGCCGACCATCATCACCGTATCCACCGCGGTGCCCGTCATCATCGCCGCCGCCTTCGCCTTGATCTTCGCGTCCTCGAACATCGCGAGGGTCTTCTCGTAATCCGTCTGGCGGAAGTAGAACC
>JBDTYL010000267.1:0-2892 GCA_040005695.1 bacterium
ATCCAGAACTCGGTGAGATGACGGCGCGTCTTCGACTTCTCGGCGCGGAACGTGGGACCGAAGGTGTAGATCTTCCCGAAGGCCGCCGCGGCAGCTTCGCCGTAGAGCTGTCCCGTCTGCGCGAGGTAGGCCGTGCCCTCGTCGAAGTACTCGGTCGCGAAAAGCCCCGCGCGCTCGCCGATGGCGGCGGTGAGGATCGGCGTGTCGACGCGGAGGAAGCCGCGCTCGTAGAAGAAATCGTGGATGCCCTGCTCGATCTCGTTCCGGATCACCGCGATGGCGCGCTGGCGAGGGGACCGCAGCCAGAAGTGCCGGTTGTCGAGCAGGAAGTCGATCCCGTGTTCCTTCGGCTGGATCGGGTAGTCGATCGGGCTGGCCCCGATGATCGTCAGGTTCGTGACGCCGATCTCCGCACCGCCCGGGGCGCGTGGCTCGAGTCGCACCTCGCCCTCGATGGCGACGGAGGTCTCCGTCGTGAGGTGGGAAAAGCGGTCCCATACCTCTGGCGGCAGTTCCTTCTTCGCGAAGACCGCCTGGCAGATGCCCGTGCCGTCGCGCAACACGGCGAACGCGATCTTGCCGGACGAGCGCACGTGCGTGACCCAGGCGCGGACGACGACCGCCTGGCCCGCGTGCGGGGGCAGTTCGGCAATGCGGACGAAGGGTGCGGAAGACATGTCGGAGTTGGCGGGTCAGTGGCGCGGGACCAGCGCCGCGCCTAGAATCCCGATGAGGCAGACCGCGCAATTCCATCGCATGCGAGGCGCCTTCGGGACCGAACCATCAATGCTACACGACCACCGCACCACCGCAAAGGGCCGATTCGGTGAGGTCCTTGCACGGGCGCGGGTCATCACCCGCTCGCAAACGACATGACATTGCGCGCGAGGCTCTCCCTCAGCCTCGTTATCATCGCCGCCGTCCTCATCGTGCCGCTCGTCGTGGCGCGCGTCGCGATGCAGTCCCTGCACCGCGAGATGCGCGACCTCCGCGAAGGGGACTTTCAGGCGTCGCTCATGCTCGGTCGGCTGCGCGACGGACTGGCGGACGTCCGTGCGCGCGAGGTGGCGCTCGGCGTGCTGAAGAGCGACACGGCTCACCGGAACCTCACCGTCGCCGTGGCGAAGGCGACGAGTCTCGCGGACACCCTCGCGCGCTTCCACCTGGACGCCACGACGCAGATTCACGACGCGCTGGTGACGATCTCTCCGGCCGCGCAGCGCGAGTTCGAGGCCTTCCGGGCCGGGCACGATTCGCTGGCGGAACGCGTCTCCGCGGACACGATCGCGCCGGCGTTGCGCGATGCCGAACGCGCCATCGGCCCCGCGGAGAGCGCCTTGCGGACGCGTGCGGCTGACCGTGTGGCCGCGGCGGACGATGCGCTCACCGAGGGTGAACGTGTGTCGTTGGCCGCCCTGGCGGTGGCCCTGCTCCTCGCTTTGGCCATTGCGCTCTGGCTCACGCGCTCGATCAGCCGGCCGGTCTACGCCCTCCAGGCGGGCATGGGGGCAGTGGCGGACGGCGAGCTGGACCACAAGCTCGGCTTTGACATCAGGCGGCGCGACGAGTTCGGCCGCCTCGCCCTGAGCTTCCAGGAAATGACGCGCCAGCTCGCCGAGCTCGACAAGCTGAAGGCGGAGTTCGTCTCCATCGCGTCGCATGAACTCAAGACGCCCATCAACGTCATCCTGGGTTACCTCCAGCTGATGGAGGAGGGCATCTACGGGCCGCTCACGGAGAAGCAGATACCCATCACGCAGACCATTCAGGCGCAGGCGAAGACGCTCTCACGACTCGCGCACCAGTTGCTGGACGTCAGCCGCTTCGAGGCCGGCGGCGGGCGGATCGAGCCGCGACCGATCAAGCTCACGCAGATGCTGGACGAGCTGCAGCGGACGTTCCACGTGCTCGCCGTGCAGCGCGAGATCGACTTCCGCGTCGTACGGGAGGCGGACCTGCCCGTGAACGTGACCTGGGACTGGGAACGTATCAATGAGGTCACCGGCAACCTGCTCTCGAACGCCTTCAAGTTCACCGGCGCCGGCGGCACCGTGGAGCTCACCGCGGCACCGGATGAGAACGGAGTGTGCATACGAGTCCGGGACACGGGCGCGGGCATCGCGCCGGACCAGCTCAAGCACGTGTTCCAGAAGTTCTACCAGGCGGACAACCAGCGGTCCGCGTCCGCGAAGGGGACAGGACTCGGCCTCGCCATCGCCAAGGAAATCGTGGAAGCGCATCAGGGAAAGATCAGCGTCACCAGCACCGTCGGAACGGGCACCACCTTCAGCCTCACGCTGCCCATCGTCGTCGCGAACCGACGCCGCACGGGGAGCTTCCGGATGGTCACGGCCGCGGAGCCCAGGGCATGACGCCCGGACTTCGGCGCGCAATGTGGTGCGTCGCCGTCGCGGGGCTCGCGGCGTGCGGCACGACGCAGGCGCACCTGGCAGAGCCCATTCCCGCCGGACGCACCGAGTGGACGCCGTTGATGCTCCAGGCGGCGCAGGAATCCGCTGCGGGCCGCTATGCGGTGGCCGACCAGCTGCTCGCCGACTTCTCGACACGGTACCCGGCGAGCGTCGAGGCCAGCGATGCCCTCTACTGGCGCGCCGTGTACAAGCTCGATCCCGGCAACAGCGCATCCACGCCGCGCGATGCCGGGGTGTTGCTCGATGGCTATCTCGCCTCCGGGGCGACAGCGCATCGCACGGAGGCGCATACGCTGCGGCGGGTGGCCACGGCGCTCGACGCGCGCGCGACGGCCGTGGCGACGCCGCCCAAGGTCGACGTGGTGAAGGTCGATGACAAGGTGCGCGACGAGGAGATTCAGCGCCTGAAGGACGAACTGGCGAAGGCGAATGCCGAGCTCGATCGCATCAAGCGCAGGCT
>JBDTYL010000268.1:0-8750 GCA_040005695.1 bacterium
GGCGGTCGCCGCCGCGGAGCGCATCGGCTATCCCGTGGTGACCAAGCCGTACAACGGCAACCACGGCCGCGGCGTGTCCATCGCGCTCGCGACGGCCGATGAGGTGCGGACAGGCTTCGCGCGCGCGCAGGAGCACGCACGCAGCGTCATCATCGAGAGCTACATCATCGGCCACGACCACCGCATGCTCGTGGTGAACGGCGAGCTCGTCGCCGTCTCGAAGCGGGAGCCGGGCAAGGTCGTGGGCGACGGCGTGCACACCATCGCGGAGCTCGTCGCCACCGTGAACAGCGATCCGCGCCGCGGCATCGGCCACGAGAAGGTGCTCACGCAGCTGGCGATCGACGACCAGGCGCGCGGGCTGCTGACGAAGCGTGGCTACACCGCGCAGTCCGTGCCGGCGGCGGACGAGGACGTATACCTGCGGCTCACCGCCAACATCTCCACGGGCGGCACGGCCACGGACATGACGGATGTCGTCCATCCGGACAATGCCGAGATGGCGATCCGGGCCATCCAGGCGATCGGGCTGGACATTGGCGGCGTGGACTTCCTGTCGCCGGACATCACGCAGTCGTACAAGGACGTGGGCGGCGCCGTGTGCGAGGTGAACGCGGCGCCGGGCTTCCGCATGCATTCCGCACCGAGCGAAGGCCGGCCGCGGGACGCCGCCGCGAAGGTGGTGGACATGCTCTTCCCGAAGGACGCGCCGAGCACCATTCCCATCGCGGCCATCACGGGCACCAACGGCAAGACGACCACGGCGCGCCTGCTCGCGCACATCCACAAGCTCGCTGGCCGACGCGTTGGCCTCACGACCACCGACGGCGTCTACATCGACGGCCAGCGCACCGTGGAAGGCGACATGACGGGCCCCACGTCCGCTCGCATCGTCCTCGGCGACCCGGCCGTGGAAGTCGCGGTGCTCGAGACGGCGCGCGGTGGGCTGCTGCGCGCCGGCATGGCCATGCGGCACGTGGACGTGGGGGCCGTGCTCAACATCCAGCCGGACCACCTGGGGCTGCGCGGCATCGACACGCTGGAGCAGCTCGCCGAGGTGAAGCGCACCGTCGTGGAGATCGCGACGGACACCGCGGTGCTCAACGCGGACGATCCGCTCACGCTGCGCATGGCGGCGTACACCGATGCGAAGCACGTCTGCTACGTGACGATGGATCCCGCACACGACCTGGTGCGCGAGCACATCCGGGCCGGCGGCCGCGCGTGCGCCATCGAGGCCGGCGTGAATGGGCACATGATCACCATCTACGACCACGGCGCGCACATCCCGCTGCTGTGGACGCACCTCATCCCGGCGACGCTCGAAGGGCGCGCGATGTTCAACGTGCAGAACGCGATGTTCGCCGCGGCGATGGCCTTCTCGATGGGCGTGCGCCTCGAGGACATCCGGCACGGCCTCCGCACCTTCGACACGACGTTCTTCCAGGCGCCGGGGCGCCTGAACGTCTACGACGAACATCCCTTCCGCGTGCTGTACGACTACGGCCACAACGCCCACGCCGTGAGTGCGCTCTGCCAGCTCGTGAACCGCATGGGCGTGAAGGGTCGGCGCATCTGCGTATTGTCTGCGCCCGGCGACCGCCGCGACGAGGACATCCACGCCATCGGGGCGGTGGCGGCCGCCGCGGCGTTCGACCAGTACATCTGCCGACGCGACGATGCCCGTCGCGGTCGCGGCGACGACGAGGTGCCGCGGATGCTTGCCGATGCCCTGCGCAGCAACGGCATCGAGGCCGACCGCATCGCCATCGTCGTGGACGAGCAGCAAGCCATCGAGGCGGCGCTCTGCATGGCGCGGGCGAACGACCTGCTCCTCATCTTCGCTGATGCCCTCGCGCGGGGCTGGAAGCAGATCGTGAACTTCCGGCCGGACGAAGGGCAGTCGTTGTGGCCCGAACCGCGGCCCGCGCGCGCCGTGCCGCGCGCGGCGGTGCAGGAGGAGGGGCCGGCCGACGACGCGGTGCCCGCGCGCACGCCGCCGGCCAGCCACCCCAAACCCATCACCTGGTCGTCGCGCGTGGATGAACTCGTCCTGCTCCGCGACACGCGCGGGGTGATTCCAGCGCGCGAAGCCAGCGATTGAGCGACTATCCGTCGCCGGCCATCGCGGACTCGCGCCGGCTCACCGGCCCGAACCTGTACAGCGCCGGCGTCGGCGCGCTGCTCGACGTGCGGTGCGCCGCCGGCGAATGCGAGGCGCAGACCGCCGCGTGGGTGGCGAATGCGCGCGCGCTCGCCCATGCGCTCGGCTGGCCGGAGACCGAGACCGTGATTCATCGGGATGCCGAGGGCGCCAGATTGTTTCTCGGTGCGCCGGTGGACGTGCTGATGACGGCCACGGACGTGAACGAGGCGGCGTGGATGCTCGCGGAGCAGCCGGACGGACTGGTGTTCGCGGAGTGGGTCAAGGTGCTCCGGCGCGCCTGCGACGAGGAACGCGGCAGCCAGCCCCATCTCGCCGAGGTGGTGACTGCGGCGCACGCACGCCGGCTCGTCGTCACCGTCGACGACGAGGTGCTCACCGTCGGGAGCGGTGCGGGATCGGCCACCTGGCCGCTGGCGCTCGTCCCCGCGGTTGATCTCGTCGACTGGCGGGCGATTCACGACATTCCGCTCGCGCTCGTGACCGGCTCGAACGGGAAGACCACGACGACGCGTCTCGTCGCCGCGATGTGGCGGGAGGCTGGCGTGACGCCGGGTTGGAGTTGCAGCGATGGCGTGTGGGCCGGGGCACGGCAGCTCGAGTCGGGTGATTTCTCCGGGCCTGCGGGCGCTCGTGCCGTGCTGCGCAGCGCGGACGTTGGCGCCGCCGTGCTCGAGACGGCGCGTGGCGGGATCCTTCGGCGCGGCCTCGCCGTGAATCGCGCCGATGCGGCGATCATCACCAATGTGTCGCCCGACCACTTCGGCGAGTACGGTGTCAAAACGGTGGAGGACCTCGCCGAGGTGAAGGCGGTCGTGGCGCGCGCTCTCGGCGAAACGGGTCATCTCGTGTTGAATGCGGACGACCCGTTGCTCGTCGCCCTCGCGACCAGGCTCGATCGAACGCTGGGCTGGTTCTCGACTGCTTCGGATCGTGAGGTGCTCGTCGCGCATGTGACCGCGGGCGGCGATGCTGCAACGGTGCGCGACGGGGACGTGCGACTGCATCACGGCGGTGAATGGCACGACCTCGGCAAGGTCGACGCGATGCCGATCACACTGCGCGGCGCGGCGCCGCACAACATTGCCAACCTGCTCGGCGCATCCCTCGTCGCCGCGGTGTCGGGCGTTCCGATCGATGCCATCCGGCGCACCCTGGCGACATTCGGCTCGTCCGCCAGTGACAATCCGGGACGTCTCCAGGTGTATCGAATTGGCGGGGTGACGGTGGTGGTGGATTACGCGCACAATCCGGATGGACTGAAGGCGTTGTGCGAGACGGCGATGTCGTTCCCCGCAACGCGGCGCATATTGCTGTTGGGTCAGGCAGGGAATCGTGACGACGACCAGCTGCGCGCGCTCGTGCAGGCGGCCCTGGGTGTCACCGCGTTCGATCACGTGATCATCAAGGACATGCCCACGCTGCTGCGCGGCCGGGCGCCGGGGGATGTCCCACGCGTGATTGCCGCGGAGCTTTCGCGGATGGGAGTGCCGGCCGCGCGTGTGGAGATCCTCGAGGGAGAGCTCGCTGCGGTGCGGCGGGCCGTCGAGTCGGCGCGCGATGGGGATGTGCTCGTGCTTCCGGTGCATGTGGAACAGGACGGCGTGCTCACGCTGCTACGCGGCCTGAGGCGTTGATGCGCCCGTGCCCCGACCCGGTCTCCATGGTCATCTTCACGTCGCCCGAGGGGCTGAATGTCAGCGCTTGCCGACCAGCTTGCTGAGCTCCTGCTGGTAGACCCGACCGAAACATCCTGGTGCGCGGTGGCGTATGCGAAGGTTGAGCCGATCGTGTCCTCGCCCCGAGCCCCGTGCCAGAATGCATCCAGAGCATAGCATCCCCATTGCGACCCACCTGCTGCGCGGCTTCCTCGTGTGCGCGTTCGGTGCCCTGCCGCTGGTCGCGCAACAGGCATCGAGTTCGTCCAATCGCGGCACGCACATGAACCTGCACGTCGACGGGGATTCAGTGGCGCACGTGGTGTCGCGGCTGCCGCTTGCGCGTGCATCGTATGCCATCACCAGCGATGATGGCCGATCGGCGCTCCTGCTGATGGATACGACGATCGTGGCGGAGCTGACGGACCGTGGCCTGGCCGGCTTGCAGCAATCGATGGACAGCAGTGCACGCAGCGACCGCGGCGCGGGCGTCATGGCCCGGATGATTGCCGGCGCCGTTGCGGGTGCGCTCAAGCCGGTGTTCGACCACGGCATCGCCTACCACCTGCGCGACCTCCGGTCGGCGAAGTACGAGTCCGGCCGGCTGGTATTGCGCGGCACCAGTGGCAAGGAAGCGTTCGGCCAGATGGACATCAACGGACGCAACGTGATGGAGACGTTTTCGGCGAGCGATGCGAAGGAGTTCGCGCGCCGGGCGCTCGCGGCGCGCGACAGGCTGAACTGAGCGAAGCACGACGTCCCACCGAGCCGTTGCGGTGGGCAGGGTGGTTGCACCGCGTGCGTTGCCGCGCGAATGTTCGCGACGCACGCTTCCCCCACACTCTGCCCTCACTGCTCATGCCATCCCTGCGTTCGAGCCTCGTCCTCATCGGCGCGACCCTGCTCGTGGGCGTGCCTGCCGCCGCGCAGCAGACTGCGGCCAAGCCCGCCGATACGGAACAGTGGGAGCCGGTTCCACGCGTCGTCACGCCGGGCAACACGGATCGCGATGCCCCGTCGGACGCGATTCGCTTGTTCGACGGCCGCAATCTGAACGAATGGATCAACACCAACGGCAAGGGTCCCGCGGGCTGGACGGTGGACGACGGGATCGTCACCGTCAACAAGTCCGTCGGCAACATCGAGACGAAGCGACGGTTCCGGAATTTCCAGCTCCATCTCGAGTGGCGCATTCCGTCGAACGTCACCGGCACCGACCAGGGTCGCGGCAACAGCGGCGTGTTCCTCGCCTCCACCGGTGCGGGCGACGAAGGCTACGAGCTGCAGATCCTCGACTCGTACCAGAACAAGACGTACGTGAACGGCCAGGCGGGCAGCATCTACAAGCAGTCCCCGCCGCTGGTGAACGCCAATCGCAAGCCTGGCGAGTGGCAGAGCTACGACGTGGTGTGGACGGCACCCACCTTCGACGCGGCGGGCGCGATGAAGACGCCCGCCGTCGTGACGGTGTTCCACAACGGCGTCCTGGTGCAGGACGGATTCGTCCTCAGGGGTGCGACGCGCTACATCGGCGCCCCGACGTACACGCGCTACGACAGCGCGCCCATCAAGCTCCAGGCACACGGCGACAAGAGCGAGCCGATCAGCTTCCGCAACATCTGGGTGCGCGAGCTCTAGCCTCGCCCCGCCTTCTCACTTCGATCGAGGTCTGTCCGTGCTCCAGCCCCGTCGCCGCGTGCTGCTCGCGCTCCTTGTTCTCCTTACTGCCGCCGCGCTGCCGGCGCAGCAGCTCGACCCGCACCTGTACGGGGAACTGCGATGGCGCATGATCGGCCCCTTCCGCGCGAGCCGCACCAAGGCCGCCGTCGGGATCCCGGACCAGCCGAACGTGTTCTACATCGGCGCCGTTGACGGTGGCGTGTGGAAGACGGACGACTACGGCCGCACCTGGGTGCCCATCTTCGACGACCAGCCTTCGGGCTCCATCGGCGCCATCGCGCTGGCGCCGTCGAATGCCGACATCATTTACGTCGGCAGCGGCGAGGGGCTCCAGCGTCCCGACCTCTCCACGGGCGACGGCATCTACAAGTCCACCGACGCCGGCAAGACATGGGCGCACCTCGGCCTGCGCGACGGGCAGCAGATCCCGCAGATCGTCGTGGACCCGCGCGACCCCAACCGGCTGTTCGTGGCGGTGATGGGCCACCCGTATGGACCCAATGCCGAGCGTGGCTTGTTCCGCTCGACGGATGGCGGGGCGTCGTTCCAGAAGGTGCTGTACCGCGACGAGAACACCGGCGCGATCGACGTCGTGATGGATCCCGTGAATCCGGACATCCTGTACTGCGCGCTGTGGGAAGCGCGGCAGGGGCCGTGGGAGAATGGCGCCTTCTCCGGCCCCGGGAGTGGTTTGTTCAAGTCGGTGGACGGCGGCGCCACGTGGAAGCCATTGTCGAAGGGACTGCCCACGTTCGCGCAGGACGGACTCGGCCGCATCGGCATCACGGTGGCGCCGAGCATGCCCAGCCGCCTGTTCGCGACCGTGAATGCGGCGAAGGGCGATGGCCTGTTCCGCTCCGATGACGCGGGTGAGACATGGTATCGCGTCACGACCGACACGCGCGTCGCCACGCGCGAGTCGGACTTCGCGGAAGTGAAGGTGGACCCGAAGAATCCGGACGTCGTGTACACGGCGAGCGTGGTGACGTGGAAGTCGGTTGATGGCGGCCACACGTTCAGCGCTTTCCGCGGTGCGCCCGGCGGCGACGACTATCATCGCATCTGGATCAACCCGCGCACGCCCACCACGATGATCATCGCCAGTGACCAGGGGGCAATCGTCACGGTGAACGGCGGCAGCACGTGGAGTTCATGGCTCAACCAGCCCACGGCCGCGTTCTATCACGTCGCCACGGATTTCGATTTTCCGTATCGCGTGTGCAGCGGGCAGCAGGAGTCAGGCTCCGCGTGCGTGCGCAGCCGCGGTGACGACGGCCGCATCCTCGCGTGGGACTGGCATCCCGCCGGCATCGAGGAGTACGGCTACGCCGCGCCGGATCCGCTCGACCCGAACATCGTCTTCGGCGGCAAGGTCACCCGTTACGATCGGCGTACGGGCCTCGTGCAGCAAGTGGGTCCGCATGCGGGGCGCAGCACGGGGTTCCGCGCGGTCCGGACGGCGCCGCTCGTATTCTCCACGGTGGATCCGCACACGCTGTTCTTCGCGGAGAACGTCGTGTGGAAGACGACCACTGGTGGCAAGCAGTGGACCCAGATGAGCCCCGACCTCACGCGCACCGACTCCATCGTTCCGCCGAGCGTCGGCGTCTACGCGACGTCGCCGCAGGCGGTGGCGCGGCACGGCGGCGTGATCTACACCGTGGCACCGTCGTACGTGAACATCAACCGCATCTGGGCGGGCAGCGACGATGGGCTCATTCACACTACCGCCAACGGCGGCGCGCACTGGACCGATGTGACGCCGCCCGACCTGCGCGCTCGGCCGTGGAGCAAGGTGTCGCTCATGGACGCGGGCCGCTTCGACGCGAACACGGCCTATGCGGCGGTGAACACCATCCGCCTCGACGACTTCCGGCCGCACATCTATCGCACGCACGATGGCGGCCGGACATGGACGCACATCACCACGGGCATTCCCGACGGCGCGCCGATCAACGTGGTGCGCGAGGACCCGAAGCGTCGGGGCCTGCTGTACGCGGGTTCCGAGGACCAGGTGTGGGTGTCGGTCGACGACGGCGACCACTGGTCGTCGCTGCGCCTCAACATGCCGGCGACGTCCATCCGCGACCTCGTCATCAAGGACGATGACGTGGTGATCGGCACGCATGGCCGCTCGTTCTACGTGCTCGATGATGTGAGCCCGCTGCGCCAGGTCTCGGCCGCCGTTGCATCGGCGCCGGCGACGCTGTACCGCCCCGCCGATGCATGGCGCTTTCGCTACAGCAAGTATCCGGACACGCCCATTCCGCCGGACGAGCCATGGGCGCAGAACCCGCCGGACGGCGCCGTCATCGACTACCAGCTCGGTCCGGAGGCGACCGGTCTGGCCACCCTCGAGATCATCGAGCCATCCGGGCGGGTGATCCGCACGTACTCGAGCCGCGACACCGCGATGGCGCCGGCCGACATCGGCAACACGCCGCGCTACTGGATCCGACCCACGCAGGTGTTGTCGGCCGCGCCGGGCTTCCATCGCTTCGTGTGGGACGCGCACTACGAGCGTCCGGTCGGCGCCGCCGCGCTCACGGCATATCCGATTTCGGCGACGCCCTTCGACACGCCCCGCGAGCCTCGTGGGCCGTGGGCGCTGCCGGGCGCGTACATCGTGCGGCTGACGGCGGGCGGGCGTCAGTACGTACAGCCGCTGCATCTCGTGATGGATCCGCGGGTGAAGGTCGCGCCGGCGGCACTGAAGGAAGCGCACACGCTGGCCGTGTCGCTCTTCGACGCCATGAACCGCGACTCGGTGATCGGCGGCGGGCTGACGGCGATTCGCGCGCAGGCGCGCAGCCTGCACGACGGCGGCGCGGGCGCCTCGTGGATCCCCCCGCTCGACGCCTACGACGCGAAGCTGGGCGAGCTACAGGGTGGCGGCGGTGGTGCGCGGCGCGGTGGCGGCGCGCGTCGCGGTGTTCCATTGGCGCCGACGCTCTCATCCCTGGGCGAAGAGATGCTGACGCTCATGAACCTGCTCGAGGAAGCTGATGCCGAGCCGACGCGCGTGCAGCGGTCGGCGGTGCGTACCACGCTGGCGGAGTTCGCTGCGCTGGAGGCCCGCTGGCAGGTATTGCGCGGCAGCGAGCTGCAAGCGGTGAACGCCGCGATGCGGAAGGCGGGCGGCGCTGGCGCGATCACGCCGTAACCCTCGCTGAGCGCAGCGTCACCAGTCATCCTGAGCGCAGTTGTCACCTGTCATCCTGAGCGCAGCTGTCGCCTGTCATCCTGAG
>JBDTYL010000269.1:0-7449 GCA_040005695.1 bacterium
TGGCCGACATCGACACCAAGTTCGACCACGGCGCCGACGAAAACACCCACAAGATCCTCAATCAGGCGATGTACGATGTTGCCCAGGCGTTGGGTGACAAGAGCGTCAAGCTGTCCCCGCTGCACTGATGACGAGAGCCGAACGCGCAGACTGAAAACCGGATCGTTCGCACGCGATGGGGATCGGCCTGGCCGGTCCCCACCGCTTGTCTCGGAGGCGTGCCGACCGGCCTAGCGCTCAGTCGACGGGGGTCACGCCGCGCCGGGCCGCGGAGCGATCTCATGACACCTCGATCGCCTCATGGAGAGCCGCCCACACCGCCCCGACCTCGATGCCATCGCGGCGCGCGGCCTCATCGACCGTCACCCCGCCGCCACAGCACGTGTCCATCCCGAAGCGGTTGAACACCGGAATGGTTTCCGCAAATCGTGCGACGATCTCATTGATCGTCATCGTCGTATCGAGTCCTGCCAGGTTTCTCATGGGATGTCTGCAAGGAAGATGAACACATGGCGCGCGATGGCGCCTCACTCCGGAAATGCATGGGGCGCGATCATCCCGGGATGCCATGCGGGATCCCAGACGATATGCAGGTCGACGCGCTCGATTCCTTCCACCAGCAACGCGGCGTTCCGCACGCCGTCGGAGATGATCCGTTCCATCGGACATCCCGGCGTGGTCAGCGTATACGAGATCTGCGCGCAATCGCCATCGACCACCGCGTCGTAGACGAGCCCGAGCGTCACGATGTCGAGGCCAAGCTCTGGATCAATGACGGTGGAAAGCGCAGTCCAGATGGCGTCGGTCGCCGGCATCGCCTCGTTCACTGGGTCGTGCCGCGGCTTCATCGCTCGGAGGGATCGGGGACCTGCACGGAACGCATGTCATCACGTTGGCACGTTGCGCCGCGCCACCGCGTGACTGATGTCACAGCGATGACCCGCACGTGGCCCGTTTGGCCGATCGGGTCCTGCCTGTTATTTCTCCCACATGCCCATCCTTACGTCACCGTCGTCCCTGATTCCGCTCCTGCGAAAGATTCCGCTGTTCGGTGAGCTGAATGACGCCGCGCTGCTTCAGCTCGCCGAACGTTGCGTGCCAAGATCCGTCGCCGCCGGGAATGTCCTGTTTACGACCGGCGAAGACTGCCGCGGGCTGTACATGATCGAGTCCGGACGCGTGCGCATCTATCGCACGAACCCGGAGGGCCGTGAGCAGGTGATTCACATTGAAGGCCCCGGACGCACCGTCGCCGAGCTTCCGCTGTTCGACGGAGGACCCTATCCCGCGTCGGCGGAAACGATCGAGGAGTCGCGACTCGTCTTCCTGCCGAGGGAAGCATTCGAGCATCTGTACCGAAGTCATCCCGACATCGCGCAGGCAATCATTCGTGCCATCGGACGCAGACTCCGGCATCTCGTTCGCCTGACGGAAACGCTGGCGTTCCGCGACGTCGCCGCTCGGCTGGCGCTGCTCCTCGTTGGCTACGCGGAGGCAACGGGAACCGTCACGCCAGCCGGGATCGAGCTCGAGCTCAACCGGACACAGGAAGAACTGGCCATCGAAATCGGCGCGGCTCGCGAGTCGGTGTCGCGCGCCATGAAGCTGCTGCGCCGAAAAGGCCTGGTGCAGCCGCTCGACCGGAATCGGCTGCTCGTGCCGGATCTCTCGCGCCTTCGCGCCTTGTTGCCGGCGGCCGGTTCGGCCGAAGCGTAGAGTCGATCCGACGTGGCCGCGCGGCCGACGGCGATGGCCTGAGACATCCGTCACACCGCCCGGTCCACGCAGTCGCCAGAGTTCGGCATGACGACTGCCAGTGGTATTCACGCCGAGCAGCAAGAGTTGACAGTGGCGCTCGTGACCGACGCGCTTTCACGCGTCGCGTATCCCGGTCTCACGCGGGACCTGGTGTCGTTCGGAATGGTCCATCACGTGAGCGTGTGCGATCGACGCGTCAAGGTGCAGCTGGCGTTGCATACGCGAGACGCGAGCATCCCGTCGCGGCTCGAGGCGGCCGTCGTCGCTGTCCTGGTGCCACTCGGCGCAACCTCGGTCGCGGTGGAGATAGTCGAACCCGCACCGCGGCCAGGTTCGGCTCGCAAGGCGCGGGACCCGTGGTCCGAGCAGGTGCGCCTGTCGAGCGTGCGACACGTCGTCGCCGTCGGTGCCGGCAAGGGCGGCGTCGGCAAGAGTACGGTCGCGGTGAACCTCGCGCTCGCGCTGGCACGCGACGGCGTGCGCACGGCGCTCCTTGACGCCGACATCTATGGCCCGAGCCTTCCAATTCTGCTCGGCATCGAGGACGGCGCGGCGCGCGTGCGCATGTCTCCCGAAAAACACATCCTGCCGCTCGAAGCGCACGGCCTGCCGATCATCAGCTTCGGCTTCTTCCTCGGTGAAGGAGCACCTGTGGTGTGGCGCGGCCCGATGGTGTCGAAGGCGGTCAAGCAGTTCGCGCGCGGTGTGGCATGGCCCGATATCGACATGCTCATCGTCGATTTGCCACCCGGTACGGGCGATGTGCCGCTCAGCCTCGCACAGGCGGTCGCGCTGTCTGGCGCCGTGGTCGTGACGCAGCCGTCCCGCGTTGCCGCCGCCGAGGCGCGAAAGGCAGCGGCGATGTTCCGGGCGCTCGACGTGCCCGTGCTCGGTATCGTCGAGAACATGAGCGGCGTGTTCGGGCGCGGAGCGGGACGCGCGTTGTCGACGGAACTGGACATTCCATTCCTCGGTGAGATTCCCTTCGACGAGGCTGTCGTTGCCGAAGGCGACGCCGGCGTGCCCACCATGATTGCGCGGCCGGAAAGCGCCACGGGCATGGCGTTCGACCACATCGCCGGCGACCTGGCCCGTGCGCTCGGATGGCAGCCTGTTGTGTCGGAGGCGTGCGAATGACGCCGGCAGCGACGGCACATCCCCCGCTGGTCGTGCTTCAACCACCCACGGTGCCGGCAGGCGGGCCCACCGGACCCGTCACGCCGGCCTCCGGATCGATCCGTCTCGCTGCCGAACACTTCGCGGCCGCAACGATCTACCTGATCGCGGGAGCCATTGGGCTCGTGTGGATCGCGCCCGAGCTTGCCGCCGGCATGTACCTGTCGCCGCATGTCGCCGGCATCACGCATCTCTTTACGCTCGGTTGGCTCACCACGACGATCTTCGGCGCGCTCTATCAACTTCTCCCGGTGGTACTCGGCGCGCCGATCCGCTGGCCGCGCATTGGCCACGCGAGCTTCTGGACCTTCGCTCCGGGAGCTGGGCTGTTCGCGTGCGGCGTCGCCGAGAGCTCGGTGATACTGCACCACACCGGACTCGCGCTGATCACGGTGGGCATCGTGCTCGCGATGAGCAATGTCATCTCGTCGCTCCGCCGCGCGCCCCGGCGCGACGTGACGTGGGCCGCGATCGCGCTCGCCGCGACCTTCCTGGTGTCGACGCTGGCCCTCGGGATCGTGCTGCTCCACAACCTGCACACCGGCTTCCTCGCCACCGCTCGCGTGCGTGTGCTCGCCACGCATCTCCACGTGGCCATCATCGGCTGGGCGCTCATCATGATGGTGGGCGTCTCTCACCGGCTCCTGCCAATGTTCCTGCTCGCGCACGGCGCCGACACGAAGTGGACGAAGCGCGCGCTCACGTTCCTTGCCCTCGGACTGCCCGTATTGGCGGTCGGGCTCGATACGCGCTTCCACGCGGCGGCGTGGATTGCGGTCGTGTTGCTGGAGCTGGGCGTCGCGTGCTTCGTGCTCCAGGCACACCGCTTCTATCGTGCCCGGGTGCGCAAGCGCATTGATGTCGGGATGCGCTTCGCCGCGACGGCGTTGCTCTTCCTCGCCATCGCCGCGGTGCTTGGACCAGTGGTGCTGGCGGCCGGCGCAGGCGCTCCGCGTCTCGCGATCGTGTACGTGCTCCTTGGCTTGCTGGGCGGAGTGATTCTCTTCGTCATGGGCTTCTTCTACAAGATCGTCCCACTGCTCGCATGGACCGTGCGTTACCGCGATCGCATGGGTAAGGGGGCGGTGCCCACTGTCTCCGACATGTTCTCCTCACGACTCGCGCTGGTCCAGCTCTACGCCATGGGCGCGGCCCTTGGCGTGCTCGCGGTGTCGATCGTCGGCGGCTCCTCGTGGGGAGCGTACGCCGGGGCGGCACTCTACCTTGGCGGCGTGCTGATGTTCGCCAGCCAGATCATGCGCGTCGCCTTCGGTGGACGCGCGCCGGAGACAACGCATGAATAGGACACAAGCGCCCGCGGCGACTCATCCCGCGACGGCGAACGTCGTCGAACTCGACGTGCGGGACGACCTTCGCCTGGGACGAGAGCCGTTCTCGACGATCATGGCCGCCGTTGGCACGCTGCGCGACGGTGACGTCCTGCTGCTCCGCACCATCTTCGAACCCGTGCCACTCTTCGCGGCACTGGCGAAGCGCGGCTTGTCGCATGAGTCGCGAGAAGACGCGCCCGACGATTGGCGAGCGTGGTTCTGGCGACCCGCTGTCTCTGAGCGCGAGCGCGTCGCTTCGACCGCGAGCACCGGGTCCAATGCGGTCACGACGCCCCCGCCACACGGGTCGGTGGCCGTGGTGGACAGTCCTGCCGACGACACAACGAGCTGGCTCGACGTGCGTGGGCTGGAGCCGCCAGAGCCGCTGATGCGCACGCTGGCGGCGCTCGAGACGCTCCCTGATGGGCATGTGCTGGTTCAGGTGAACAGCCGCGTCCCGCAGTTGCTTTTCCCCATGCTGGCCGAGCGTGGGTTCGCGTGCGAGGTCGACGAGTCGCGCGCCGATGCCGTGTCCGTCCGGATCTGGCGCAGGAACTGACGCGCCGCCGTTGCACGGACGCTTCTGGCGCGCACGGGGATGGCGCGCGCTTCACTGCCGGTCCACATTTATCAAGAGAGTCGTTCAACATGCCAGACAACGTCATCGAGCTCGACGTCCGCGTCATCCCGCCACGCGACAAGCATCCATCCATCTTCCGCGCCTTCGACAGCCTGGCCAGCGGTGCATCGCTGGTCATCGTCAACGATCACGATCCGCGGCCGCTCCGCTATCAGTTCGCCGCCGAGCGGCCAGACGCGTTCACGTGGACGTATGAGGCGGAAGGCCCGGACGTGTGGCGTGTGCGGATTGATCACCTGTAGCAACGCTCGAACGGCTGCCGGCGACATGCGATACAGGTTGTCAGAGAGGTGCAGCGCGCGCTATGCCCATTCGTAGTGTCGGCGCCCAGGGCGTCGCGGTGAGCGACATCGCCGCGCCTGCGCGCGATCGGTCGGAACACACGATCTTCACCATCGGACATTCGACGCGGGCGCTCGCCGATTTCATCGCCCTGCTGCAGCAGGTCGATGTGGATCTGCTCGTGGACGTTCGCTCTTTCCCGCGCTCCCGGGCGATGCCGCAATTCAACATCGAGACACTGCCCGGCGCGCTCGCGGTTGAGCGCATCGGCTACCAGCATCTCGATGCGCTCGGCGGCCGGCGCCACCACAAGAAGGGGGCGCCGGAATCGATGAACACGCTCTGGCGCGTCATGGCGTTCCGCAACTATGCGGACTATGCGGAGACCGCTGCGTTCCGCGCCGGCTTCGACGCGCTGCTAGGCCTTGCCCGTGTGCATCGCTGCGCGATCATGTGCGCCGAGGCCGTGTGGTGGCGGTGTCATCGCCGGATCATCGCCGATTATCTGCTTGCCGACGGCGTTCCGGTGGAGCACATCATGGGACCTGGCAAGATTACGGTGGCGACCCTGACACCCGGTGCGCTCGTTGTGGCGGACAGGACGCTGCGCTATCCAGCCCCTGCCTGAGCCGCATCCCCTGCGAGCGCCGCCCCATTGCCTTGCGCGAGGCGCGTTGCACGACTCTCTCGCCGTCCCCACGGGTCGCACAGAGGGCGACCAGGCTCGCGCAGAAGGAGCTTCGTGCGTCCGGGTCAGAGATAGTCGATGTCACGCGCGTGGTCTCGCCAGATCGCAGGAGGGACGAGTAGCACTGGCGTCGACAACTGGCGCGTGACGGCGGCGGAGACGGAACCCCACATCGATCCGCCGTGTTCGCGGGATGCCCGCGTTCCGAGGACCACCAGCTCGGCATCCGAATCGATTGCCTGTTGTACGATTGCCGTGACCGGGTCTGGATTCGTCACGGTGATTTCGTCCACTGTGACGCCGGCCCAGTTAGCGGCATTACGCCGGAGGACGTCGACATCGTGGTCAACGGATCGCTCCATTCGGGCCGAAGCGCCTCCGGGATCTGCGCCCGTATCGACGTGGAGAGCGGTGAGGGCTGCGCTGGCGCCCGTGGAAGCCCGCTTTCGAAGCGCGGAAGCCCATGAGAGCGCCACGAGCAGCGAGCCTCGTGCTGCTTCCGACTTGTCGATGGCAACAAGCGCCTTCTGCAACGGTATCGAAAGCGGCCGACTGACCACCAGGACAGGCACGAGAGTGTGTGTGATGCACGCGTAGGCCGTGCTGCCGACCGGGCGGTCCGTAGCCGACGCCTGCCCGCCGCTGCGCCGTCCAAGCACGACGACATCCGCCTTCAGCTTGTCGGCGAGCGATGAAATGGCGCGACGTGGTTCTCCGGAAACGAGATGGGTCTTCGGTTGCGTCGTGACACCAGCGCGCTCGAGCGCCTTTCCGATCTGTTGCTCGCATTCGGCCCGACGGCCGGTCTCCGTGGCCAGCTCATCTTGAGGTGACGCAACGTGAGTAACGTGCAGTCGTGCTCCGGCCGCGTCGGCCAGCCGCATGGCCGTTTCGACCGCGGCATCCGATGTCTCCGTGAGATCGGTAGCGACGAGAATTGTTTCAAGTGTCAATAGGCGCATTTTGGATTCACGATGCGATAAGCATACCGGACAAGTCAAGTCCCACAGGCATCGGCGCGACATCGACGCTCCGGTACCGTCATCTGCGGCAAGTGGTCAGCCACGCACCAGGTCGCGCAGGAGCGCCGTTAGCACCATGGGCAATCGCTCCGCGCGGGTCAGCACCGCGAAGTCCCGACCGAAAATCCGCGTGGCATACCGGGGCGCTTCCCGATCAACGGTCAGACAAAAGCAGTGCAAGCCCTGCAACCGCGCCTCGGCAACAGCCACCCGTGTGTCCTCGACGCCGTAACGCCCTTCGTACTGATCCACGTCATTGGGACGGCCATCGGACAGCAACACCAGGAGCCGATGGCGCGCAGCCTGACGCATCAGTCCTCCGGTGGCGTGCCGTATCGCCGCGCCAACGCGCGTGTAGCCCGCGGGCTCCAACCCGGCGATCCGTCGGCGGACATCCGCGGGCGCAGTATGACCATCAAACTGCTTGACGATCCGAACCTCTACACCGGCCGGACCCTCGCCGGAGAACGCGAGTATGGCGTGGGGATCGCCCAGTACGGCGAGTGCCTCGCCGACGATCAGCAGCGCCTCCTTCTCCACATCGATGATCCG
>JBDTYL010000270.1:0-17469 GCA_040005695.1 bacterium
GCGTGGCACCCTCGAGCTCGCGCAGTGCCGTGGCCTGGTCGTGGGCGCTGCGGGTCACCTGGGCCGCTCCGTCCCGGTTCCGGCCGGAGATGTTCGCGATGCGACGGACGCCTTCCGTGAGGCGTGCGAACTCCAGCTCCTGCTCGCGCGAGGTCACGGCGATGCGCTGCGCACCGGTGGCCGAGCTCTCCGTGGCGTCCACGATGAGGTCGAGCGCCTGGCGCGCTTGTTCGGACAGCGTGCCCACGTCCTGCACGATCGTCTCCCCGCGCGACATCTGGAAGGCGACGCGCCGCATCTGTTCCTCGAACGCGCCCACGATCTCGCCGGCCTCGTCGGAGGCCTGGGCGCTCTGCTCGGCGAGCTTGCGCACCTCGTCCGCGACGACGGCGAACCCCTTGCCCTGCGCACCGGCGCGCGCCGCCTCGATGGCGGCGTTGAGGGCGAGCAGATTGGTCTGGTCGGCGAGCTCGCGGATGACCGCGATGAACTCGGTGATGCGCCGCACGCTCACGGCGAGCTGGGTGATCTGCGAGCCACTCTCCCCGACGAACACCTTGGCGCCGACGAGCCGCTCGATTGCGGTGGCGATGGTGTGCCGATGCTCCGTGGCGATCTCCGTCGCCCGCTGGCTGGCCTCGGCCGCCGCGCTGCCGTCGCGCACCACGTCCTGCGTGGCGGCGTAGAGCGCCTGCGTCACCTCGATGGAGCGGTCCAGCTGCTCGCCTTCCTCCGTGATGCCGCGGCTGATTTCCGCGATCGTGCGGGCGACGGACTCGCCGCCGCCGCGCAGCGCGCGCGCGGACGCCGTGAGCGTCTCCAGCTGGTCGCTCACGCGCGTCATCGACTCGAGAAGCGGGCGCCGGAGGTCGTAGATGTGGAGCGTGGTGGCGAGCTGCGTCGCGAAGCGCTTCATCAGCGCGACTTCCTTGCCGCTGTAGGCGTCCGGCTTGTGGTGCTCGAGTTCCAGCACGCCCACGGTGCGGTCGCCAAAGCGCAGCGGCAGCACGATCACGCTGCGGGCCTTGGAGCGGCCTGGCAGCACGCGCTCGTCGCGCAGGACGTCATTCACCTTGATCGCCTGGCCGCTGCGGATGCTCTCCGCGCGCAGGACGGCGAGATTGGTGTCCGGTGCATGCGGCGGATCGAGGTAGCCCTCCGACCCGCGCCATACATGCATGAGCTGCTCGTGCTCGTACCGTCCGATGCGGAACTCGCGCCAGTCCACCAGGCGGTGCGCGAGCTGCTCGATCCGGCGGAAGGCATCGGCGATGTCGCCGTTCGAGGAAACGATCTGCTCCATCGCGAGGATCTTGTTCAGCTCCTCCGCGGCGATGGACTCCTCGAGGATGCGCTTCACCAGCAGTCCCGCGCCAATGAGCACGACACCCACCAGCGCCCATCCCGCCGGGCTGAGGTTGCCGAACGCGAGGAGGATGATGGCCACGGCGATGCTGCTCGCGCCGAAGGCGATCACCTCGTCGCGCAGGATGAGCGACTTCTCGTCGTCCATGAGCTTGTCGCGCAGCAGCAGCGTGAAGTACAGCAGCAGGCGGCTGGCGATGAAGTACGTGAACACGAGCAGCGCGAGCGCCGGCAGCGTCTCGGCATTGAGGCGCGTGAGCTCTGCGCCCATGGAGGCAGAGGCCCAGGCGAAAATACCATACGCCGCCATGAGCGCGACCACTTCGCGGCCGGCGTTGATGAAGGCGATGTCCCAGCCCTTGCGCATGAGCAGCGCGTCGGCAATGCACATGCCGACCCACAGCGAGACGCCGCTCGCCGGAGCGCCCGCCACGAGCGCACCAGCCAGCGCGGGCATGGCGAGGATGTTGAGGGCACCGTACTTCGTGAGCGGGATCTGCTGCGTGCGCAGGTAGATCACCGCGACGACGAGGACGGCGAGCGCAATGGGCTCGTCGCGCCACCGCTGGTCCTGCACCAGCGCCGCGAGCAGGATGACGAGGCCGAGCGCTCCGACAGCACGCGCGTAGACCGTGAGGAACGCGCGCATGCTAGGCTCGGTCGATGCCGCGCCGCAGCTCGGCGGCGAGCGCCACCGCCGCATCGACGCTCGTGTCCGCCGCCCGTACGATCGCGCTGCCGACCACCACGCCGTCCGCCAGCCGGGCCGCGGCGTGCGCCTGGTCGGCGGTCGCGATGCCGAACCCGATGCAGAGCGGCAGCGACGTCGCGGCGCGCAGCCGCGCCGCGGTCGCTGGCAGTTCGGCGGACATCGTGGCCTGCTCGCCCGTGACGCCGAGGCGGCTGATCAGGTAGACGAAGCCCTGCCCGGTGCGCGCAATGGCGCCCATGCGCGCCGACGGCGTGGTGGGCGCGACGAGGCGGATGAAGTCGAGTGGGCTGTCGGCGAACCATGCCTCGCGCTCGGGATCCGCGCCGAGCGGCAGGTCGGTGACCAGGATGCCGTGGGCGCCCGCGTCGGCGGCGCGGCGCAGGGCGTCATCACCGCCGCGCAGGAGCGGGTTCAGGTAGCTGAAGAGCACGACGGGGATGGACAGCCCGGCGCCGGCGATGATCTCGAGCACCTGATCGAAGCGGACGCCATGGTCGAGGGCGCGCTGCGAGCTGGCCTGGATGACGGCACCGTCGGCGAGGGGATCGGAAAACGGCACCCCCACCTCGATGATGTCCGCGCCCGCGGACTCGAGCCCCTGCAGCAACGCCATGCTGCGCACGGGGTCAGGGTGACCGGCAGTAACGTAGGGGACGAACGCCTTCCGGGACGCGTCCTTCAGGTCGGCGAACCGCCGGGCGATCGCGTCAGACGAAATAGTCGCCAACCCTGATGCCATACCGTTCGGGATTCTCGGTCTTGATGATCGTGCGCAGGTAGGCGCCGTCGGCGCCCTGCTCGGCCAGGTCGTACAGGCTGCCGGGATGCAGCAGGTTGCCCTGCTGGTCGCTGATGATACGCACGATCGGCCGCGAAAGCATCTCGGGGATGGGGCTCGCCGCGTGCACGATGCCGAGCTCGAACGTATCGAGGATCACGAGCGTGCCCACGGGATAGACGCCCGTGAGGTTGATGAAGGCCTTCACCACCACCTGGTCCATGCCACGCCGCGGGTTGTCGCGCATCTCCATCATGACCTGCGCGGGCGTGATCGGCACCGTCTGGTACGAGCGGCGCGAAGTGGCGGCGTCGAAGCCGTCCGCCACCGCGACGATCTTGCTGAACATGCTGAGTGAGCGCTCGCGGATGGGTCGCGGATAGCCCGTGAGGTCCACCTTCATGTGGTGCTCGTGCGCGACGATCATCGCGCGGTAGGGCAGCTCCTGCTGGCCGCGGAGCTGGAACAGCGTGAGCGCGCCGAGCCACGGGTGCGCGGCGATGAGGCGCCATTCGTCGTCCGTGAGGCCGCCCACCTTGTTGAGCACGTCCGCTGGCACGCGCGACTTGCCGATGTCGTGGAACAGCGCCGCCATGCCGAGGTCGTACAGCTGGATCTTGCCCAGCCCGAGGCGCTTGCCCAGCGCGACGGAGAAGATGCAGACGTTGACGCTGTGCGTGAAGGTGTACTCGTCGTAGTCGCGGATGGTGGTGAGGCCGATGAGCGACGTTTCCTCGTTGAGGATCTGGTCGACGATGCCCTGCACGACGCGCTTGATCTTCTTGATGTTGGGGCTGCGACCGAGCCGCACCGACGACATGAGGTCCTTCGTCACGGCGACCGACTGCGCGTACGTCTTCTTCGCGACTTCCTTCGACTTCTCCCGGTCCTCCTCGTCCGCCTGCTGCGCCATCGGCTCGCCGACCCCGAACACGCCGATGCCCTGTTGCTCCAGCCGGGCCACGAGCTGCGTGAACCGCGCCGCCGGCGGTTCTGCCGAAGGCACATTGAGCAGGGCGAGGAACTGCTGCCAATCGCGCAGCGAGGGCGCTGCGTGCAGGTGGAGGGAGCCGATGCCCGCCGCGCGGAATACCGAGAGCAGGTGGCTGAAGCTCGCGTAGTTGTCGAGGTCCAGGCGCAGGCGGACCGAGTTGATGAACACGAACTCACCGGAGACTCGCATCTCCAGCTCGTGCTCGCGCTCGAGCAGGTCGCGCGTGAGTGCCGTCAGTTCCTCCGCCGCGTTCTGCACCGCGGCGTTCTCGATGGGATAGAGGCGGATGGCCCGGAGCGCCGCATAGAGCGCGAGGATGAGTCCCTTGCCGGCGCGCCGGACGTAGGAATCGCCACCCACCTCCACTGCCTGACCGCCCACGGGCGTCTGGCGTCCCGCACCCGGCGCCTGCGCCTGCTGCAGGAATGAACCGGAGTGGCGCGGGTTGGCGGGGCCCGTCATACGGAGCCGCCCTTGAGGGCGCGGCTCACGGCATTGCGCACGACGACGTCCTTTTCCGCTGCGGCCTTCTGCAGCGACGCCTGGGCGCTGGTCGTCTTCACGCGGCCGAGGGCAACGGCGGCGCAGGCACGAAACTCGGGCTCCTCGCGCCGGCCGAACATGCTCTTGCCGTTGAGCAGCCCGTCGAGGAAGGCGACACCGGCCTCTCCGCAGAGGCTTCCATACGCCTCGAACACCGCCATCTTCTCGGTGAGGTCGGTATCACGCACGGACTTGCCCTTCACGATGGCCTCCAGCCGCGGCAGCATGGGACGATGCCCGCGCGCCTGCAGCACGCGGATGGTCGCGACGCGCACGTCGCGTTCCGTATCCTCCACCGCACGTTCGAGCGCCTGCAAGGCGCCCGGCGAGCCGATCTCGTTGAGCGCCTGCACGGACGCGAGCCGCAGCCCCGCTGAGCCGTCGGCCAGCACCTTCGCCAGCGGCGCCACGGCCGCCGGGGACTGCAGCGAGCCCGCGCGGCGCACCGCTTCCAGCGAGACGTGTGGCGTGGGCGACAGGATGAGCTTCACCAGCTCCGCCGTGTTCTGCGCCGCGAGGCGCGACGCCGCCCGCTCGAGCATCGGCCGCAGGCGGGGGTTCTGCAGCCGGCCGAGCCAATCGAGCACCGTGCCGAGCGCGGCGCCGCGCAGCTGGTCGAAGAGTTCCAGCACGTCCGATGCGGGCGGCAACTCCGGCGACTCGTCGAGCGACTGGAGCAATTGCGCGAGCGGCTCCGGCGCACTCAGGCGCGACGGCAGCTGGGCAAGCCGGTCGCTCTGCTCCGGCAGGATATCGGTGGCGCGCTGGCCGGCGACGAGCGCCTCACGCACGAGGTAGGCGACGTTCGTGAACTGGTTTGCCGACAACATGTGCAGCATGAGGTTGTCCAGCACCTCGGCCACCTCGTCGCGCACGTTGGGATCCGGCTGCTGCTCGTAGATGTCGAGCAGGACGCTCACGATGTTCTTGCGGAGGTCCGTCTGGTACTCGCGGTGCACCTCCGTCTGGAGGTACTCGATCTCCTTCTCATCGAGGAAGTAGAGCGTCCCGTCGAAGTCGGACATGCTGACGACGCCCGTCTTCGAGGGCGACGAATCCTCCTCGTCCTCCGCCACCGATTCCCGCGGATCCTCCATCGAGGCGGTCAAGGCCTCGCCGCCGTCCGCGACCGGCACGGTGGCCTCCTGCGAGAGGTCCACGTATCGATAGCGGAGGTGCACGAAGTCGCCGTGCCACAGCATGGTGAGCAGGTCGTCCTCATCGGGCGACGCCTTCCGGACGCGCTGCAGGATGCCGAGCAACCGGTCGAGCTCCTCGACCTCGAAACCGCGGATCATGCGCAGCTCGCGCACGCCGTCCTTGTAGAAGAGCCATGGCAGGGAGTCGCTCGAGCGCGTCGATTCCTCGAGCACCGTCCGGCCATGCCACTTCACCTCGTTCTCGGTGAAGTTGAGCGTCAGCTCCTCGGTGAGGCCCCAGATCGTGGCGAAGCCCGTGCGCAGGGCTTCGTGCGCCGACTTGTAAACCGGATTGTTGGGCAGGTAGAGCTGGTGCGCGCGGGCCGCCTTGCCGAACAGGCGCAGGAGTTCCTCCACGCGACCGCTTTCGAACGGCGCCGCTTCCATCTCGGACGTGGTGAGCTGGGTCGGCGAGTTCGTCACGCGTCCAAGATACCCATTTCCATCACCTGCGCCACATCCTTGTCGCCGCGGCCGCTCACGCACAACAGCACGAGGTCGTCCGCCTGCCAGCGCGCCCGCTCCCGTGTGACCCACGCCACTGCGTGGGCGGATTCCAGCGCCGGGATGATTCCCTCGAGCCGGCTGAGCGTCTTGAAGCCACCCAGGGCCTCGTCGTCGCGCACCGACACGTAAAGCGCGCGCCCACTGTCCTTGAGGAAGGAGTGCTCCGGTCCCACGCCCGGGTAGTCGAGGCCCGCCGAGATGGAATGCGCGGGATGCACCTGGCCGGCATCGTCCTGCAGCAGGTAGCTCAGCGCGCCATGCAGCACGCCGGGCGTGCCGCGCGTGAGCGAGGCGGAATGACGCTCGCTCTCGAGGCCTTCCCCGGCCGCTTCGACACCCACCAGCTCCACGTCCGCGTCCGGGACAAAGGCGTGGAACACACCCATCGCGTTCGACCCGCCGCCCACGCACGCCACCACCGTTCGCGGAAGCACGCCGGTCCGCTCGAGCACCTGTGCGCGAGACTCCACGCCGATCACCGCCTGGAAGTCGCGCACCATGCGTGGGTATGGCGCAGGACCCACGACGGAGCCGATGATGTAGTGCGTGTCGTTGACGTTGGTCACCCAGTCGCGGATCGCCTCGCTGGTGGCGTCCTTGAGGGTGCGCGTACCGCCCGTCACCGGGATCACCGTGGCGCCCATCAGCCGCATCCGGAACACATTCAGCGCCTGGCGCCGCATGTCCTCCTCGCCCATGTAGACCACGCACTCGAGGCCGTACCGCGCACACACCGTGGCCGTCGCCACGCCGTGCTGTCCCGCGCCGGTCTCGGCGATGATGCGCGGCTTGCCCATCCGGCGCGCCAGGAGCACCTGCCCCACCGTGTTGTTGATCTTGTGCGCCCCGGTGTGGTTCAGGTCCTCGCGCTTCAGCAGCACGCGGGCGCCCACCAGCTCCGACAGGCGCGGCGCCTCGCTGAGCGGCGACGGGCGGCCCACATACGTGGCGAGCATGAACGACAACTCCGCGCGAAACGACGGATCGTCCTGCGCCGTCGCATACGCGACCTCGAGCTCCTCGAGGGCGGGAATGAGCGTCTCCGGCACGTACTTGCCCCCGAACTGCCCGAACCGGTCCGACGGATGCAGCGCTGCGCTCATTCCGACACTCCGTTGGCTCGCGCCGCCGCGATGAATGCGCGCACGAGCGTCTGATCCTTCACGCCGGGCGACGACTCCACCCCCGACGACACGTCCACGACCATCGGCGAAACGTAGTCGATGGCCTCGGCCACGTTGTCGGGCGTGAGTCCGCCCGCAAGCACGATCCGGTGCCCGGACGCCATCGCATCGAGCGATTCACCGAGCTGCAGCCACGGCACCGTGACACCCGTGCCGCCCAGCGCGCCGGGTGCCTTCGCGTCGATGAGCAGCGCGTCAGCAGAATCCGCGAGTGCCTCGTCGGCATCCGTCAGCACGCCGGTATCGGTGCGCACCACCGCCCACACCTCCAGCCCCGTGGCCGCGCGCACCTCGGCCACGCGCGCGGCATCGCTTGCTCCATGGAGCTGCACCACGTGAAGACCGACGAGCGCCGCGATACGCGCGATGTCCGCAACCGGCTGTGCCGCGAAGACACCCACCTTGCGCGCGCGTCGTCCGGCGAGCGTATCGCGTGCGTCCTCGGGCGAGCGCTCGCGCGGGCCGCCCGCGAAGATCACCCCGAGGTACGCGGCGCCCGCGGCGTCGGCGAATTCGGCGTCCACCGCGCGGGTGAGCCCGCAGATCTTCACGTCAGCCGGCACGCGTCCTCCGTGGAACACCCGTGAGGACGCGCGTCGCCGACACGGGATCATGCGCGGCCGACAGGCTCGAGCCCACCAACACCGCGTCGGCCCCCACGGCCGCGTAGCGCTCGACGTCCGCCCTCGTATTCACGCCACTCTCCGCAATGGCCACGACGTCCGCGGGAATCATCGGGATGAGCCGGTCGCCGGTGGCGGGGTCGATGCGAAGCGTCTCGAGATCGCGGTTGTTCACGCCCACCATGCTGGCGCCTTCCCCCAGCGCGAATGCCAGCTCCGCCTCGTCGCGCACCTCCACCAGCAGTTCCAGCCCAAGCGACGCGCCAACCCGCATCATCACCGCGAGCTGGTCGGGTGGAAGCGCTCGCGCGATGAGCAGCGCCGCCGATGCGCCGAGTACGCGAGCTTCCAGCAGCTGGATGGGAGCGACATGGAAATCCTTCTTCAGCAGCGGGAGCCCGAGTACCGCACGCACATTGCGCAGGTCGTCCACGGAGCCGCCGAAATGTGCGGGCTCCGTCAGGATGCTGAGCCCGGCCGCGCCGCCCTGCTGGTAGGCACGCGCCTGGTCGGTTGCGTCGAGCCCCTCGGCGATGCTCCCCTTGGATGGCGAGCGTCGTTTCACCTCCGCCAGCAGGCCCACCGACTCGCGACGGAGCGCCGCGCGCAGGGAGGGCGCGGCGGGCGCCAGGGCGGCCGCCTCCTCGAGCATTGCGGCGCGGGCGTGCAGGGCCTCGGCCCGAGCTTCCGCCTCCTTGACGATCTGTCCGAGCACGCCCGTCGGCGGGGTCCAGCGAGAAAATGCTTGCACTTCGGGACCTATTCGGCTAAGCTATTCGGGGGTTGTTCGGGCAACACGCAGTGGCCGTGCACGCGGCCGCACCACACTGAGCAGGAGCAGCCATGCCGTTGACGAAGCGCCAGCGCGAAATTCTAAACTACCTGACGCTCTACTCGGAACAAAACGGCTACGCGCCGAGCTTCGAGGAGATCGCCGAGAATTTCAGCTACAGCTCGCTCGCCACGGTGCACGAGCACCTGAGCAACCTGGAGCGGAAGGGCTTCATCAAGCGGTCATACAACGAGAGCCGCGCCATCGAGATCCTTCCGAGCGACATCATGCCGAAGGCCATCGAGCTGCCGCTGCTGGGCGCCGTGGCCGCGGGCGTGCCAATCGAGGCCATTGCGCACCAGGAGTCCATCGCGGTGCCTGATTCGTTCGTGCAGCGCGGCGGCAACCACTACGTCCTGCGGGTGCGCGGCAATTCCATGATCGAGGAACAGATCCGCGACGGCGACTTCGTCGTGGTGAACGAGCGGCAGCGCGCAGACAACGGCGAGATGGTCATCGCCATGCTGCACGGTACTTCGGCCACGGTGAAGAAGTTCTACCGGGAAAAGGATGGCCGCATCCGCCTCCAGCCGGCCAACGAGACCATGGCGCCGATGTACGTGCACGAGAACGACATCACCATTCAGGGGATCGTCGTCGGCGTGATGCGCCGCTAC
This sequence comes from bacterium, assembly GCA_040005695.1. Taxonomy (GTDB): domain Bacteria; phylum Gemmatimonadota; class Gemmatimonadetes; order Gemmatimonadales; family Gemmatimonadaceae; genus AG11. The sequence continues at coordinate 9,355 of JBDTYL010000270.1, forward strand.
TAGCGCGGCCCCGCCGTCGGCTCGGCAAAGGCAGCGCGCAGCCGCTCGAGCGCGCGGATTCCGGCGCCGTCGATGAGGCCGCGCCGCGCTGCCTCGATCGCGTCGCCGAAGTCGGTCGGTCCACCGGGCGCGACGTACAAGGCCGCCGCCGCGTTCAGCACCACCGCCGCGATTGCCGTCGGCGGTGCGTTTCCGTCGAGCACCGCGCGCACCGCGGCGGCATTCTGCGCCGGTGGCCCTCCCGTGAGTTCCGCGGCATCACCGGCGCCGAATCCGTAGCGCGACGGCTCGATCGTCCATTCGCGCGTCTCACCGTTCCGGATCTCCAGCACACGCGTGGGGCCGAGGGGTGAGACCTCATCCATCCCCGGCTCGCCGTGCACCACGAGCGCGTGCACTGTCCCGAGCGCGCGGAGCGCGCCGGCAATGAGCGAGACACGGCGTGCGTCGGCGACACCCACCACCTGGCGGCCCGCGCCCGCTGGGTTGGCCAGCGGCCCCACGATGTTCATCACCGTGGGAATCGCGAGCTCGCGGCGCACGGGACCCACATGCCGCATGGCGGGGTGCATGAGCGGCGCGAACATGAAGACGATGCCCGCCTCGCGCAACGCGCGCTCCATCACGCCCACGCTCACCTCGACCGGCACGCCAAGCGCCTCGAGCACGTCCGCGCTGCCGCATTGGGAGGTGAACGACCGGTTGCCGTGCTTCGCGATGCGGACGCCGAGCCCTGCGGCCAGGAGCGCGGCGGCGGTGGAAATGTTGAAGGTCCCGACGGCGCCGCCACCCGTGCCGCAGGTATCCACGAGGTCCGCGGGCGCGTCCGAAGGCAGCCAGACCATCGCGCCGCGCATGGCATCCGCCGCGCCGGCCACTTCCTCGGCGGTCTCTCCCTTCACGCGCAGGCCCACGAGGAGCGCCGCCACCTGCGCGTGCGTCGCCTCGCCCTGCATCACCGCCCCGAATGCCGCGCGCGACTCCGCCTCGGTGAGTGATTCACCCATGGCGAGCTGGCGGATGGCGTGCTGGATCGGGGGCGCCGCGCTAGCCGACACTGAGCATCCCGAGCATGCGCTCCGCGAGGCGTGCCTGCGTGGCGACGAGGGAGATCACGAGCGCGAGGAGACGCACGCGCTCGATGTCCTCGTCCACGAAGATGCCGTGCATGGCGCGGTTGGCGAGGTTCACCACGCCCACGAGCGTGCCGTGGTAGACGAGCGGGAAGCTGATGAACGAGCCCGTGGTGAAGAACTCGTCGCGGATGAGCGGATGATGCTTCGCTTCCGCGACGTCCTGCACGAGGAGCGGCTCGCGCGTGACGGCCACCTTTCCTGCCACGCCCTGCCCCAGCGGCACGCGATAGCCCATGGCCACGTTGGGCGGGATGCCCTTGGCCGCGGCGAGGTAGAGCGCCTGCTCCTCGGGCACGTACAGCAGGAGCGAACACCGCTGCGCGCCCATGTCGTCACCCACGAGCGTGAGCAACCCGTTCACGAGGTCTCGCGGGTTGTCCGCCACCGCGTCGAGGTTGAGGACGCGATCGATGAGGTAGATCGTGCGTGTCTTCTGGCGCACGGTCTCGCTCCGCCGGTGCAGCTCCACGTGCGCCATCTCGAGCTGTTCCACGGCGGCCCCCACGGTGGCCTCGACAGCGTCGGCGCGGCGACTGGCACGACGCGCCTCCTCCATGGACTTGGCCACCTCGCGCTCGAGCGCGACGAGCCGCTCGGGATCCGGTGCGGCCGGCGTGTCGGCGGCCTGGAACAGCTGCTGCTCGAGCAGTGCGAGCTTGCGTTCGTACTCGGAATGCACGCGCTGCGTGACGTCCTCGAGTGTGCGGACCGCCTCCTCGCGCGCTTCCCGCTCGGCCACGCGTGCGTATGCGAGGTCGAACAGCGCGGCGGCGGGTGCGAGCCGCTCCGACGAGCGCGTGCCGAAGAACTTGCGCGTCTCGTAGAGCACGAGGATGGCCGAGAGCTGCCCCTCGAAGCGGATGCCGCGGAGGGAGAGCCAGCCGACGTCGGGTAGGCGCGGCAGGGCAAAGATGGGCGCAAACTCGTCCGAATGGTCGCCGAAGTCCACGAAGCTGCCCGCCGCGGTGACAGCGATGCGCTCGCGCGTGGGCAGGTGGTCAAAGGTGGTTTCGAGGCGCTCGCGCGTGACGACGTCGCCGCTCGGCGTGAGCCGGTCGACCAGCATCGAGCGGCGCGCGTCGAAGCGGACGAGCGCCAGCTGCGCGAAACGGTCGACTTCGGTGAGCGCGTCCGCGAGGGCGAGCAGCGACGCGTCGATGTCCGGCGAGACGCTGAGCGCGTGGGCGAGCGTGGCGAGCGTGCGAGGAGGCATCCGGCGGGAAGGGGAGCACCGTCCGCGGGAGCGCGGCAGCGGCGAAAGTTGACCCCGTCACGACGGCAAAGTCAATCGCGCCGCGAGCGGACGCGGGAAGATACGCTCGTGCGCGAGCCGCCCGTGAGTCACGCGTGCGATTTGCTTGACTCTCCGACTCGCCGGGATAGGTTTTACCTCGATGCCGACTCGCACGCTCCAGCTCGTGTTGCACTATGACGGCACGGGCTTCAGTGGATGGCAGCGGCAGCCGGACCGGCGCACCGTGCAGGCTGTGCTCGAGGACGCGCTGGCGCGGCTCTGTGCCGGGCCGGTGGCGGCCCTCGGGTCGGGGCGGACCGATGCGGGCGTGCATGCGCGCGGCCAGGCCGTGGGCGTTCGCGTCCCGACGCGGTGGACCGCCATGAGGCTCCGTCGCGCCCTGAATGCCATCCTGCCACACGACATGTGGGTCGCTGCTGCGCATCCGATGCGAGAAGACTTCCACGCGCGTTACAGCGCGACATCCCGGCGGTACAGCTACTACGTCGGCACCGACGAGGCCGCAGCGTCGCCGTTCCGTCGGGGTACCGAGTGGGCGCTGCCCCGCCGCCTCGAGCGCGGGACACTCGATGCCGCCGCGGCGCGCATCGCCGGCGAGCACTGCTTTCGCGCGTTCGCCGTGCGCGGCACGGCGCCGGCCGATGACAATCACCGCTGCCGCATCCTGCACGCCGGGTGGAGCGACCGGCCGGGCGGCCTCGTATTCGAGATCGAGGCGAACCGGTTCCTGCACCACATGGTGCGCTTTCTCGTTGGCACGATGACGGACGCGGCAAGTGGACGGCGTCCCTTGAGCGACCTCGACATCCTCCTCGAGGCGGACGCGAACGACGCCGTCTCGCCGCCGGCGCCCGCCCACGCTCTGTTCCTCGACGTGGTGCGCTATCCGGCCGACCTCTACGCCCCAACGGACGCATGAAGATCTTCCTGTCCACCGCCTCCGCCAGCGACGTCGCCTGGGGAGCGGGCCACGGCATGCTCGACGGCGTCCTCACGTCGCCGGCGCTCCTCGCCGCGGAGTCCGTGGAGGACGCGCGCGCGCACCTGCTCGAACTCTGCCGCCTCGTGCACGGTCCCATCTTCGCGTCCGTGCATTCCATCGACGCCGCTGGCGGGTCTCGCGATGGAAAGGAACTCGCCAAGCTGTCCGACCAGATCATCGTGCAGCTCCCGATCCTGGAGGAAACGCTGGGCGCCGTCCGCCTCCTGCACGCGGACGGCGTACGCGTGGCCGGTACGCACGTCTTCAACACCGCGCAGGCGCTCATCGCCGTGCGGGCCGGCGTGTCGAGCGTGGTCACGTCGCTCGACCAGCTGGACGCAGCGGGCCACGACGGCATCGCGGTCGTCCGCGAAATCCGCAGGGCCTTCGATGCCTCCGATGCCGAGTGCGACATCGTGGCGGTGAACCCGTCGTCGCCCGCGCAGTTCGGTGCATGCGCCGTGGCCGGCGCCGATGCCGCAGCCGTTTCCGCCGACCTCTGTCGTGCCCTCCTCATCCATCCTCTCACCGACCGCGGCGTCGACCGGTTCCTCAGCGACGTCGCACGCCTGCGCCCGTCATGGCCCACCAACTGATGCGTCTCGGCGCCTGTACCCTCGCCCTTGCGGGCGTCCTCGCGTGCGGGAGTTCGCCCGCCACGTCCAACGCGCAGGCCGCGCGCGCGCCGGATGCACCTCGCGCGGTGAACGTCCCCGCGTCGCGCCGCACGGCCATCACGGATGCCGTCGCCCGCGTGGCGCCCGCCGTGGTCACGGTGCAGACGACGGTGGTGCAACGCGTCGCACCGGATCCATTCCAGGCGTTCTTCGGCGGGGGCGCACCGAGCACGCGATCGTCCGCCGGCCTGGGCACGGGGTTCATCATCAAGGCGGACGGCATCATCGTCACCAATGCGCACGTGGTGGCCGGGGCGACGTCCCTCACCGTGATGCTGCGCGACGGCACCACGTATCCGGCGCAGCAGATCGGCACCGACGAGACCAACGACCTCGCCGTGCTGCAGGTGAATGCGAAGAACCTGCCCGTGGCGCCGCTGGGCGATTCCGACAACCTGCTCGTGGGAGAGTGGGCGATCGCGATCGGCAACCCGTACGGCTTCATGCTCGGCAATTCGGAGCCGAGCGTCACGGCGGGCGTCATCTCCGGCGTGGGCCGCAACCTGGTGGCGCGGAGCGAGGGCACCACGGCGTACTTCGACATGATCCAGACCGACGCCGCGATCAACCCCGGCAACTCGGGCGGTCCGCTCGTGAGCGCGGATGGTGAAGTGGTGGGGGTGAATTCCTCCATCTACTCCGAGAATGGCGGCTCGATCGGTCTGGGCTTCGCCATCCCGATCAACCGGGCGAAGCGGGTCGCGGACGACCTCATCACGCACGGTCGCGTACGGCGCCCGTGGATCGGCGTGCGCCTCGAGCAGCCGAAGAGCGAGAACCCGCGCGACTACATCGCGCGCGGCGCGCAGGTGGCGGCCGTCACGCCGGGCTCGCCCGCCGAGCGCGCGGGGGTGCGCGAAGGCGACCTGCTCGTGCGCGCGAAGACCCGTCCCATCCGCAATCGGTTCGACTGGGATGCCGTGCTGCTCGACCTGCGTGTGGGGGAGCAGGTCCCGATCGTGGTGCGCCGCGGGCGCAGCGACGTGACCCTGAACGTGACCATCGCCGACTTGCCGGAGGTCGCCGCGCAGAAGGTGCAGGTGTTGCGGGAGCTCGAGCTCGTGACGCTCACCCCGGCGATGCGTGCGGAGCGCGGCATCCGGTCGGCGCGCGGCGCGCTGGTGTTCAAGGCGAGCGACCGCATCTCGCAGGAGCTCCAGATCCAGGCCGGCGACGTGATCGTGGCCGTCAACCGCACGTTGATAGGGTCGGCCGAGGACGCATCGCGCGCGCTCGACTATTATGCGGGACGGGGACCGATCCGACTGATCTGCGAGCGCGAGGGCCAGACCTTTCCCATTGATTTCGTGATTCGATGACGGTGCACGACCGCTACTCCTCCCCGCTGTCCGAGCGGTACGCCTCACGCGCGATGCTGGAGCTGTGGTCGCCGCAGATGCGTCACGGCCTCTGGCGGCGGCTCTGGCTGGCGCTGGCGGAGGCGGAGCAGCAGCTCGGCGTGCCCATCCCGGATGAGGCCCTGCACCAGATGCGGGCCAACCTCGACGCCATCGACTTCGAGGCGGTGTCGGTGTACGAGCGCCGCTTCCGGCACGACGTGATGGCGCACGTGCACGCCTTTGGCGACGCGGCCCCCGCGGCGCACCAGTTCATCCACCTGGGCGCCACCAGCGCGTTCGTCACGGACAATGCGGACCTGATCCTGATGCGTCGCGGCCTGCGCCTGCTGCGCGGACGCGTGCTGCGCGTGCTGCGCGTACTCGCGGCGTTCGCGCGCGAGTGGCGCGACGTGGCCACGCTCGGCTACACGCACCTCCAGCCGGCGCAGCCCACCACCGTGGGGAAGCGCGCCACGCTCTGGATGCAGGACCTCGTCCTCGACCTGGCCGACCTGGACTACCGCATCGCGACGCTGCCCTGCCGCGGCGTGAAGGGCACCACCGGCACGCAGGCCAGCTTCCTCGACCTGTTCGAGGGCGACCATGCGAAGGTGCGCGAGCTCGATCGCCTCGTGACCACCGCGATCGGGTTCTCGAGCGCCATTCCCGTGAGCGGCCAGACGTATTCCCGCAAGCTCGACGCGCACGTCCTGGGCGCCGTGAGCGGCGTGGCGGCGAGCGCCGCGAAGTTCAGCGCCGACATCCGCATGCTGCAGGCGTTCGGCGAGATCGAGGAGCCGTTCGAGAGCGAGCAGATCGGGTCGTCGGCGATGGCGTACAAGCGCAATCCCATGCGCTCCGAGCGCATCGCGTCCCTCGCGCGGTTCGTCGGCACGCTGGAGCCGAACGCGAACCAGACGCACGCCGTGCAGTTCTTCGAGCGCACGCTGGACGACAGCGCCAACAGGCGGCTCGCGATCCCGGAGTCGTTCCTCGCCACGGACGCGATCCTCAGCCTGATGGAGAACGTCGCGTCGGGCCTCGAGGTGCACCGGGCGCGCATCCGTCGCCGCCTGATGGACGAGCTGCCGTTCATGGCCACGGAGGAGCTCATCGTGCGGGCGGTGCGGGCGGGCGGCAACCGGCAGCACGCGCACGAAAGTATTCGCGGCTACAGCATCGACGCGGCGCGCGCGCTCAAGGACGGCGCGGAGCACAACGACCTGCTCGATCGCATCGCGGCCGACCCGTCGTTCGGGATCGACCGCGATGAACTGGAGCGCGCAATGGATCCCGATCGGTTCGTCGGGCGCGCGCCGCAGCAGGTGGACGAGTTCCTCGCCGAAGTCATCGAGCCGCTGCTCGCGGAACGGTCGGCCGACGAGCCGGTGCACGAGGACGTCCGCGTATGACCTCCGCGACCGCCGGCCACGCGCCCCTGCCCCTGCCCCTGCTGCGGCGCGGCAAGGTGCGCGAGGTGTACGAGGTGGATGCCGACCGCCTGCTGCTGGTGGCGAGCGACCGCGTGAGCGCGTTCGACGTGGTGATGAACGAGCGCGTTCCCCACAAGGGCGCCGTGCTCTCGCAGATGACCGCCTGGTGGCTCGCGCAGCTCGGCGCGCTCGTGCCGCATCACCTGCTCTCCGCGGATGCCGCCGCGATCGTCGCGCTCGTGCCGGCGCTGGCTCCCCACGAGGATGCCATCGCGGGGCGCAGCATGCTGTGTCGCCGCACCGAGGTATTTCCGGTGGAGTGCGTCGTGCGCGGCTACCTGAGCGGCTCGGCGTGGAAGGAGTATCGCGCGTCGGGCACGCTGGCCGGCGAGCCGCTGCCGGCGGGCCTCACCGAAAGTGCGCGCTTCGACCCGCCGCGCTTTTCGCCCGCGACGAAGGCGGAGAGCGGCCACGACGAGAACATCACCGTGGCCGACGTGCGTCGCCAGCTCGGCGGCGAGACCGCGCAGGCCCTCGAGCACATGAGCCGCCAGGTCTACGAGCGCGGCCGCGACCTCGCGGCGGCACGCGGCATCATCATCGCCGACACCAAGTTCGAGTTCGGCCGCGACCGCGATGGCGCGATCCGGCTCATCGACGAAGTCCTTACCCCGGACAGCTCGCGCTTCTGGCCTGCCGACCGCTACGCGCCTGGTGGCGCGCAGCCGAGCTTCGACAAGCAGCCGCTGCGCGACTATCTGGATGCCGAGCGGCGTGCGGGACGCTGGAATGGCGAGGCGCCTCCGCCGCGCCTGCCCGAGGATGTGATCGCGGCCACGAGCGCGCGGTACCTCGACGCCTTCCAGCGCATCACCGGCGCGCCACTCGATCTCTCCGCCCTCCCACCCGGACTCCGTGAGCTTCGCTAGAGAAGGCCTCGTGTTCATCGCCGTTGCCGCGCTCATCGCGGCCGGCACCTATGCGCTCGCCCTCAACCGGCGCTCGTGGCCGCTGTGGCTGCTGGCGTTCCTGCTCACCATCATCGCCCTCTGGGTCGCATACTTCTTCCGCGACCCCGAGCGTGCCGGCGCGCGGGGCGCGCAGGTCGTCATCGCCCCCGCCGACGGCAAGGTGGTACTCATCGAGGACGTGGACGAGCCGGCCTTCATGGGCGGCCGCGCGCACCGCCTCTCCATCTTCATGAACGTGTTCAACGTGCACGTGAACCGATATCCCGTGAGTGGCATCGTGCGCTACACGAAGTACAACGCCGGCAAGTTCCTCAATGCCGC
>JBDTYL010000271.1:0-4365 GCA_040005695.1 bacterium
TCGTCGCCATGGCGATGAGCTTGAACGCGCGCTTCACCGCCTCGAACGGATCGGCCTCCTCGTACGGCTCCAGCGCACCCGCGAAGCGGAACAACAGCTCCTTCGTGCCGCCGCCCGCGGGGATCAGCCCCACGCCCGCCTCGACGAGCCCCATGTACAGCTCGGCGTGCGCCTGGATGCGGTCGCAATGGAGCGCGTACTCGCAGCCACCGCCCAGCGTGAGCCCGAACGGCGCCGCCACCACGGGGAACGGCGCGCGTCGCACCAGCTGCGCGCCCTCCTGGAAGTAACGCACCATCTCGTCGAGCCCCTTCCAGTCGCCGCCCTGCACCTGCGCCACCACGGCACCGAGATCCGCGCCGGCGCTGTACGCGCGCGCGTCGTCGATGCCGATCACCAGGCCGACGTACTTGCCCGTCGCGACGGTGTCGAGACCCTTGCGGAGCATCGTCAGCACGCCCGCGCCCATCGTGTTCATCTTGCTCGTCGCCTCGAGCAGCAGCACGCCGTCGCCGAGATCGAGCAGGTTCGCGTCCTTCGACGTCTCCACCGCGCCGCCCGTGCGCGCGTGCACCGCACTCAGCGCAATCCGCCCCGGAATCGCCGGCACGGGCGCCATCGCGCCCGTGTCCGTCAGGTAGGTGTTGCCTGCGTCGCTTGACGCGAAAAAGGTGTTGCCCTTCGCCTTTGCCAGCATGTCCGGCGTGTCGAGCTTCAGCCGCGCGAAGCTCTCGGCGAGAAACTCGCCGCCGAGTGCGTCCATCTGCCGGAACGGGCCGGCATCCCATGCGTACCCCCACTCGATCGCGCGATCCACCGACACGAGGTCGTACGCGATCTTCGGCGTGGTCGCGAGCACGTAGTGCGACATGCGCGCGAGGTAGTTCCGCACGAACTCGCCGTACTTGCCCGGCAGCTTCGTCGCCATCGTGAGCCGCTTCTCCAGCGGCTGCTTCATCAGTGCGCCGAGCGCGGGATCTTCCACCTTCTGCTGCGGCCCGTACTCCAGCGTCTTCCAGTCGAGCGTCGTGATGTCCTTGCCCACCTTCTTGTAGAAGCCACCGCCCGTCTTGTCGCCCAGGCGGTTGCTCTCGGCGAGCTTGTGCACCCACTCGGGCATGCCGAAGTCCTCGCCCGTGCTCGCGCTCAGCCCCTTCGACACGTGCAGCAACACGTCGAGTCCCGTGATGTCCGCGGTGCGGAACGTGGCGCTCTTCGCGCGGCCGAGCAGCGGGCCGGTGAGCGCGTCCACCTCGTCGATGGTGAGGTCGGACTCCATCATCCCCTTCATCGCCGCGACCATGCCGTACACGCCGAGGCGGTTCGCGACAAATCCGGGGACGTCCTTCGCGATGACGATCCCCTTGCCGAGCACCACTTCGCTGAACCGGCGCGTGGCGTCGATGGTTTCCGGCGCCGTGTCCGGCGTGGGAATGATTTCCAGCAGGTGGAGGTAGCGCGGCGGATTGAAGAAGTGCATGCCGAGGAAGTGCGCCTTGAACTCGGCGCTGCGTCCCTCGGTGAGCACCTTCATCGGAATGCCGGAGGTGTTCGACGCGATGATGGCGTTCGGCTTCCGCAGCGGCTCGAGCCGCGCGTAGAGCGCCTGCTTGGGCGCCGGCAGTTCGATGATCGCCTCGAGAATGAGGTCGCAGTCGGCGAGCAGCCCGAGGTCGTCGTCGATGTTGCCGAGCGTGATGAGCGAGGCGCGCGACACGTCCATGAACGCGGCGGGGCGCGCCTTCTTCGCGCGCTCCAGGCCGGACACGGCGGGAAAGTTCCGGTCGCCGTCCTTCGCGGCGATGTCGAGGAGGACGACGGGAATGCCGGCCGACGCGGCGAGTGCGGCGATGCCGCTGCCCATGGTACCGGCGCCTACGACGCCGAGCTTGGCGATGCGCATTGGAGATCGGGGATGAGCGTGTGTCGGGCTGGAAGGCCCAGCACAGAAGTTAGCCACGGTTCGCGCATGCGGTGAGCCCGCAGGTCGTCGACGCACGTGTCCCCTTGTCATCCAGAGCGAAGCGAGGATCTGCTTGTTCTCGCCGAGCCGGCGTTACCGGTCGAGGGTGCCGCGCAACAACCCGGTACGAACGCGAACCGCAGCGGCGGACGCCGACGGATCCTCGGCGATGCGCGGCACCACCCTGGCATAGGCGAGCCCGCCACGGAGGGACACGGTCTCCGTGCCACGGCGCACAACGATGACGATGGGAGAACCGGTGGGCCGGCCCGCATACCGCAGGCGGAATTTGGCCCCGAAGTCGGGGTCCACCACGGATACGTCGCCCACACTCACCATCGCGTCGCCGATGACGACCCCCGCCTGTGCCGCAGTCGTCTTCGGCTCCACGCTCACCACGCGCACGGCACCCTCGGCGTCGGCCGCCGTGGTCACGCCGATACGCGGGGTGCTGTCCGGCACGAGCCGCAGGCCAGCGAGCTTCAACACGGCGCCCCAGGGATACGGGTCGCGGCCGTCCACGTAGCGGCGATCGAAATCATCCATCGACCGACCGCCTGCCGCACGGCTTGCCGCGCCCCAGAAGTCGTCGTGCGTGAAGCCGCGGCCCTGCTTGTACGTGCTCGCGTACAGCTCGCCCATCACCGTGTCGAGCGAACGCCGATTGCCGCTCGCGTCGCGGATGGTGATGTCGAGCATCAGGCCTGCGAGGGAGCCCTTCGGGTAGTAGCTGTACCCGGTGCCGTCAGTGGGATGCACCCACGTGTCGAGTGACGCGTCCTCGAGCGCGAAGGGCACCGTGGACGCCACCTCGCCGATCTTCGATGCCGTGAGCGCGAGGAAACCTGCCTGGTCCACGACGCCGCCGCGCACCATCGCGAGGTCGGCGTAGTAGTCCGTGATGCCCTCGCTCATCCAGAGCCACGTGGTGGGCTGCGGACGGTCGTAGCGATAGGGTACCATGTCGGCCGGCCGCAGCCGCTTCACGTTCCACGAGTGGAAGATCTCGTGCGCGTACAGCGATTGCAGCTGGCTCACGTCGTCCGGATCGCCCACGATATCCACGTGCGAGCTGGCGTGCTCCAGACCCGAGTAGCCCTGGTACGACGAGTCGGCGATCTGCATCACCGTGTAGCTGTCCCACGGCACCTCGCCGAAGACATGGGCCTCCACCGGAATCACGCGGCCGAGCGCCTGCCAGTCCGCTGCGCGCGTGGCGGCAGTCACGCTGCCGACGGGATAGGTGGCCAGACGCGCCGTCTTGCCGGCAATGGTCTGGCTGTCGATGTCGAAGCGGCCGACGAAGAACGGGTTGTCCACCAGCTCGTGGTACGACGTGGCCGCGAAGCTGCGCGCCGGCGCCGCGGCGCGCAGCCCAGTGGCGATGCGGAAGGCGGAGTCTGTCCTGACGACGACGGTGGACGCGAACTCCAGCGGACGTCCTTCGGGATACATGAAGAGGTTGGTGCCGTTGAACAGCGCGAAGTCGGGCCGCGTCCAGGACATCGCGTTGTCGAGCGAATCCGCCGTGTAGTGAAAACTCACTACCACGCGGCCGGCGCCGGTGGGCCGCACGCGCCAGGTGTCGAAGTCGAGCTTGTCCCAGCGAAGCTCCATGCCGCCCTCGGTCGCGCGAAACTCGCTGATCCACCGCGCAAAGTTGCTGATCTCGTACGCGCCGGGCGTCCACGCCGGCAGCGACAGCAGCACGACCCCGCCGTCCGCGACGTCGAAGCTGGTGGTGACGCCAAGCGCGCGCGCCGTGAGTGCGGCCCTGTCCGCCGTCACGTCGTAGCGCACGGCCGTGATGGGCGCCGAAACGGGCGCCTCCTGGGCGTGCGCCGGCAGGGCGGCCATGCTGCCGAGCGCGCCGAGCGCGGCGCTGGCGAGAGAGCGTGCGGCGCGTTGCCGCCGCGTGCGGACGGCATGCGGTGCGGGCGTGGCGGACGGGGCGTTCTGTGCCGGCATGTGCGAGTCGGAAGGGGAACGGCGTCTCCTGTCGGGACAGCGCGTCGCCGTCCCCACACCTCGTGATGATTTACGCCAAGGAGGCGCCATGCGAAAGCACATTGTTCCTGTCACCCATTTCTCCCGTTCCGCTGTCGTCGCGCTCGCCCTGCTCTCCCTTGGCTGCCGCGATACACACACTCCTGCCACGGACGCCGCCAGGAACGTCATGGGTGCGGCGACGGCCGCCCGCGGCATGGCGCCGTCGGGCGTCTCGCCGGACTTGCCCGCCGAGGCGCCCGCGCCGCGGATGTCCACCGGTTCCGATGAGGCGGCCGCGGTCCAGCTGGGCGATCCGTTCCCTCCCGCTGCCGACCCCGCCGGCGCCATGCTCGTGCGCCACGGCGAGGCGTCCATCGAGGTGCGTCGCGTCGATGAAGCCATGACGAAGACGC
>JBDTYL010000272.1:0-7208 GCA_040005695.1 bacterium
CAGGATGACAAGGTGCGCTGCGCTCAGGATGACAAGGTGCGCTGCGCCCAGGATGACAAGGTGTTCAGAACGTCGGGCTCAGCATCACCACCATCCGTCCGTCCGATTCCGGCACCACCGACGCCGTGAGGAGCGTCCGGTCGAACCAGTTGTTCGGATGGGCGTGGCTGTAGCTCACCACCTTGTACCCCGACAGCACGCCCATGAACGCGCCGCCCAGCACGTCGCTGGCCCAGTGCTGGTCCAGCTTGATGCGCGCGAGGCCGGGCAGCATGCCGGCCGCATACAGCAGCGGCGCCGCGTACGGCGTCGCATCGGGATGCCGGCGGTTGATCTCCATCGTGAGCACGGTCGCAACGGCCATGCTGGACGACGTGTGGATCGACGGAAACGCACGGTAGTCGAACGACGAATCGCCGAAGAAACCGCGACCCGGCTTGAACTTGTACTGGTCGCTGTCATGCGAGACATACGGGCGCGTGCGGCCGAGTGGTCCGCGAATCAGCTGGCTGGCGAGGCTGGCGAGGACGACCGACTCCGTCGCGTGCAGTGCGACGTCCGTGACGGTGGGCGCGTGGAACAACCGCCCCGCGCCGTAGACGACGATGCCGCCGAGCGTGAGCGTCGTCTCGTTCACCTTGCTGATTTTCGTGCTCCAGCGCGAGAGCCCGTCGAGCTGCGCGCCCGTGCCGGGATCGAACCGCCGCGACCGTTGCGCCGCGCGCGCGATCTGCGGATCGAAGTACGAGAGCACGCCGGTCGCCGCGAGGGCAATACCCGTGTAGGCGAGGTCGCGACGATTGAGGAACGTCTTGCTCACGCCACTCGTGTCGGCGACCTGCGCCAGCGCAGGCTGCGCGGCAAGCAGGAACGTCAGGACGAACTTGATGGAACGACGCACGAAATTACTCCCGGGGTCAAGGGCTCGAGCCCGGGTGCAGATGCACTGCTTGTGCCGCGCCCAGATCCGGTGCGCCTCCAGTCGCGTCTGCTGGAATAATTGTGACGTTCGAGGGGTACTAAACAACCTGCGTGGCACCGCCCCTGCGAGAGAATGGGGTGGCAAGGCCCTTCGGAGCGACCTCGGCAATATGCCGAATTCACCATTGGGAGCACTGCACATGGCTTATCGGATTTTTACGGACTCGCAGGGCGCCGCCTGGCAGGCATGGGACGTGGTTCCCAGGCTCGAGGAGCGGCGCGTGACAGATAGAAGGACACGGGCGACCCAGCCTCCGCACAGCGACCGACGCTCGCACTCCGATCGTCGCATCCTGCCCGGACACCGTTCCGTGCTGAACTCCGGCCTCACGAGCGGCTGGCTTTGCTTCGAGACGGCGGACGAGAAACGACGCCTCAGTCCCATCCCGGATGACTGGTTGCGCTGCCCGGATGCCGAGCTCGAGCACTATTGTGCCGCTGCAACGCCGGCGCGTCGAGTGACACAGGAGCTGCGCCAGTTCGACCTGCGCGAATAGCGCCTTGCAGCGACTCGCGCAGGATCTTCCTGCGCCGTTGCGTCGTTGAGCACGGACCCCTCACCTTGTGCGGTGCTCCTTTCCCTCGCCGTCCTGCAGGCGTCCGCTCTCGCGCTGCTGCTCGTGCGGCTGTGGCCGGGCCGGACCCGCCTTCCGCCCGTGCCGCCCCTGCGCGATGCCGGCGCGCCCGGCGCCGTCACGATCGTCGTCGCCACGCTGGACGAGGCGCGTCGCATCGGGCCCTGTCTCGAGGGGCTCATTGCGCAGGGGCCGTGTGTACGCGAGATCCTCGTGGTGGACAGCGGCAGCACTGACGGCACGCCGGCCCTGGTGGAGGCGGCCATGCGCATCGACCCGCGAATTCGCCTCCTGCGCGACGAACCACTTCCCGTCGGCTGGGTGGGCAAGGTCTGGGCGCTCCAGCACGGCCTCCGCCACGCCACGGCCGAGTGGGTGCTCGGCATCGACGCCGATACGATTCCGCATTCCGGGTTGGCCGGCGGCGCGCTGTACGCGGCGCGCAAGTATCGCTACGACGCCGTCTCCTTCGCGCCGCGCTTCCGGATCGCGACGGCGGCAGAGCGATGGCTCCAGCCGGCGCTCCTCGTGACACTCGTCTACCGGTTCGGCGCGGCGGGGACGAATGCCGACGGCGAGCGCGTGATGGCCAACGGACAGTGCTTCCTCGCGCGCCGCACGACGCTGATGGACGCGGGTGGCTACGCGAGCGCGCGCGCGTCCTTCTGTGACGACGTCACGCTCGCGCGGCATCTCGCGCGCGCGGGACAGCGTGTCGGCTTCCTCGACGGCTCGCGCCTGTACGACGTGCGCTCCTACACCTCGGCGCGCGAGGCGTGGCGCGAGTGGGGGCGTTCACTCGACCTCAAGGACGCGACCTCCGCGCTCCGGCAATGGGGGGACGTCCTCTTTCTCGCGGTGGTGCAGGGGACGCCGGTGCCCGTGCTGCTGGCCGGCGCGATCGCCGCGCTGTTCGGCGCATCCTCACACCTGTCGTCGGCGATCCCGGTGATGATCACCAGCGGCGCCCTGCTCGCGATACGCGTACTGCTGCAGCGCGCCCTCGCGCCGTCGTACGAGCGCACTGGCGTGGCGTTCTGGCTCTCGCCGCTGGCCGATCCCCTCGCCGCGCTGCGCATCCTGCTCTCCACGGTTCGCCGCCCCACGCGGTGGCGCGGCCGGCAGTATGGCGAGGTCGGGCTGTTGTCGTGACGTGCGTAGCTCGTCCGTCGGGGACGCAGGTCATTCCCTTCGGCTGCGCTCAGGGCGGGCGCTGCGCTCAGGATGCCGCACGTTTCGGTGTGGCGGACACGGCTACCCCTCACCCCTCATCCCTCAGTGCTTCCCGCTCCGCGCTTCCCGCTCACACCTGCCGTGCGCTCACCCCTGCCGTTCGATAGTCGTACGCCCCTTACGCTGCCGACGTCGCCCGCGGCAGCCGCACGATGAATGTCGCGCCCTGGCCGAGTGCGCTCTCGACGCTGATGTCGCCGCCCATTGCGCGCGCCAGGTCGCGGCTGATCGAGAGACCAAGGCCTGTACCGTCCACCTGACGCGACAGCGTGCGATCGAGCTGCACGAACGGCTCGAAGATGGTCTCCTGCTTTTCCGCCGCGATCCCGATACCCGTGTCGCTGACGAGGAGGCGGACCTCGTGCGCCGTCGCCTCGCATGATGCGGTGATGCGGCCGCCGGCGGGCGTGAAATTTCCCGCATTCGACAGGAGGTGAAATACGACTTGCCGCAGCTTGTCGGCGTCGGCGAGCGCCTTCACGTCGGGCGCGCAGGGGGTGGCCACGAAGGTGACGTTGCTGCGGCGGAAGAGCGGCGTGAGCAGGTCCGCCGCCGCGGCCACGACGTCGATGGGAGCGACGGCCTCCAGTTGCACCGTGACCGTCCCGTTTGCGAGGTGCGCGAAATCGAGGATGTCGTTGATGACCACCTGCAGGTGCAGCTGGCTCTTCCGGATGCGGCCGAGGTCCAGCCGCTGCTCGTCCGTCACGGGGCCGCGCGTGCCAAGCTCGAGCAGCTGCGCGTACCCGCCGATGGCATTGAGCGGCGTGCGCAGCTCATGACTCATGGTCGCCAGGAAGTCACTCTTCGACCGATTGGCCTGCTCGGCCACCAGGCGCGCCTCGTCGGCCACCGCGATGGCGCGGCGGAGGTCGTCGTTGCTCTGCTCGAGCCGCTGCGCGAGCGCCTGCGCCTCCTCGCGCTGCCGCTCGATCGCCAGCGCCTGCACGCGGAGCGCATCGTGGGATTCCTCGAGGGCCGCGAGCCGAGCGGCGTCCACCTCGCGTGCGCGCGAGAGCCGTGCATCGCGGATGGTTGCGTGGACGCGCGGCAGCATGAAGGGCATGACGGCCGCCGTGGAGACCGACGCGACCGCGGTCACCGCCTTCACGTACGCGGCCAGCCAGTACGCCGGGTGCCAGAGCGTCCACACCTCCATGAAGTGCGTCATCCCGCACGTGATGATGAAGAGCCCGAAGGCGATGAACGCCGCGCTGAAGGGAATGTCCCGGCGGGCGCGGTGCACGAGTGCCGCGAGGGCGACGGAGATCACGACGTATGACGTGCCGATGAGCATGTCCGACGTGAGGTGCGTCCACAGCAGGGCCGGATCCCAGAGATAGCAGTAACCGTGCGGCAGGAAGGCGTCCGTGTGGACGGCATGCGGCATGGCGGGCGCCTGGCCAGCACGCAGCAGGAAGGCGCGAAGGGACGCGACGAGCATGGAACGACTCCGGCTCGATGAGGGGGCGGCGCCGTCGGTGCTCGCCTGGGTCCACGGCTCGAGGAAAATCGCGCGGACGGAGGAAAGGTTAGCGCGTGGCGCCCATCCGCGCGCGTCCCGTCACCACCTCGCGCGGGGGGCTGGCGGTACAAGTCTTGACCTTGGTGGCTACCCACCCTCTTACCCCACCCGAGAGAATCCACATGCCTCCATTCTCGTTGATAAAAGCGCACCGAGTTGCCGCAGCGGCCTTGACGCTCGCCGCGACAACCCTTCCCGCCGCCGCCGCAGCGCAGGGCCGTGTCGTGATGCCGGCCGGCACCGTGATCCTTGTCCACACCACCACCGCGCTTGAGTCCGCATCGGCACGCGTGGGCGACACCTTCGAGACCACCGTGGTGGACAACTTCGGCGTCGATGGCTACACCGTGATTCCGAGCGGCAGCCGCATCCGTGGTCGTGTGACGCTGGCGCAGCCTGCCACGCGCCAGCAGTCCGGCGTGATCCAGGTGACCTTCGACCGAATGGTGCTGGCCAATGGCGGCACCGTCAGCATCAGCGGCGCACTCACCAGCACCGATTCAGCCGAGCGTCGCCAGATCAAGGAGAACCCCAATGCCCGCGTGGCACTCGTGGGCGCGCGCGGTGGCATTGGCGCAACGATCGCCGGTGCGGCGCCGGGCGGGTCCAACAACCTGCTCAGCGCGCTCGGCAGCCTGCTCTCCGAAGGGCGTGACGTGAGCGTTCCCGCCGGGACGCCCCTGGCCGTCGAGATCGAGCGCGCGGTGTCCCTGCGCGGCGGACGGCGCCTCGCGGACGACGACGTCTCCGCGATCTACACGGCGACCGACCGGGTGCGCGCCGCGCAGCGGGCCCTGTCGCAGCAGAACTACTACCGCGGTGCCAGCGATGGCCGCCTCGACGACGCCACACGCCGCGCGCTGTTCCAGTTCCAGGCCGATCACAACCTGAGTGCCACGGGTAACCTGGACGGTCGCACCCTCGCGGCCCTGGGCGTCAAGGCTGACGGCGCGATCAATGGACGTGCACCCACGATTACCGAGGCGGCCACGCTGCACCGGAATGCCAGGACCTTCGCCTCCCGCCTGCGCGCCGACCTCGGGGTAGCGGAGAACGGGCGCGTGAGCACCTCGCGGAGCTATTCGCCCGCCGATCTCGAGCTCTGGTTCGCCGTCTCGGCCCTCGACGACAACTCGGCACTGTACGAGCAGGTGGTGCGCAGAAACGGCTCCGGCGACGCCACGGTGCTGTCGGGCCAGGCCCTCGCGGGGGCCATGTCGCGCGTGGACGCGGCGATGCAGAACGTGCGCGTGTCGTCGATCGTCTCGAGCAGCTGGGCCGAGCTCCGGCGCGACATCACGGCGGTGAGCGGCGGGATGTGACAGCTCGACGCGAGCAACGAGTCGGCGGAAGCAGTCCGCCGGCTCGCCGCTCCGTTGGTCACGTCAAGGCGTGGCGCCCAGGCGCGCGCGTCCTGCATTGCCGTCGAGCGCAAAGGCCACGTACGTCCCGCCGCTCGGTGCGCCGTTCTTGCCTCCGCCGCAGGCGATGACGATGTATTGCGTGCCGTTCACCATGTACGTCGAGGGCGTCGCGTTGCCGGCCGCCGGCAGCGCCGCCGACCAGAGCACGCGCCCGGTGCGCTTGTCGAACGCGCGGAAGGTGTTGTCGTACGTCGTTGCCCCGATGAGCAGCAGTCCGTTCGCGGTCACGATCGCGCCGCCGTAGTTGTCCGTGCCCGTGTGCGTGAGGCCCTTTGCGGCCAGCTTTGGATATACGCCGAAGGGCACCGACCAGCGGATGGTGCCGGCGTTGAGGTCGATCGCGTTGAGCGTGCCCCACGGTGGCTTGATTGCGGGGTAGCCCTCGTGGTCCAGGAAGATGTCGAAGTACGCGTTGCGATACGGCACGCCGAACTTGTCGGGCCCTGCCGCCACGGATGCATCCTGGCCCGTGAGGAGAAAGTTGACGAGGTCCGTCACGGCGCGTCCCTCGAGCGCGCTCGCGAACGCGGGCATGCGGCCCGTGCCTTCCCGGATGATCTGCGCCACCTGCTCGCGCGTGCGACGCGCGCCCACGTCCACCAGCGACGGCGCCATCGCGGTGCCGCGCCGGTTGTCGCCATGGCAGCTGGCGCAGTTCGCCGCATAGAGCGACTTGTCGCTCCGCGGCACGAGCTTGAGCAGCCACGCCATCTCGTTGGCGTTCACGTACAGCAGGCCGCTCGTGGGATCGAACGCCGGCCCACCCCACTCGCCGCCGCCGTCCACGCCGGGAAAGACAATCGTGCCCGTCGCGTTCGGCGGATCGAACGGGTTCTTCGTGCCGAATTCCCTGAACAGCTTGAGGGCAGCGGCATGTGCCGCGGGGGTGCGTGTCGTGAGGTCCTTCCGCGTGATCTGCTGCCGCGTGAAGGGCGGGGGCAGCACGGGGAAGTGCTGGGTGGGCGCGGTGCGGTCGCCCGGCAGCACGGCGGGCGGCATGGTGCGTTCGGCCACTGGAAAGAGCGGTGCACCGGTGTCGCGGTCGAGCACGAACACGTGGCCCGTCTTGGTGATCTGCGCGACGGCGTCCACCGGCTTGCCGCTCCGCGTGATGGTCACGAGCGCCGGCGCCGCGGGCAGGTCGCGGTCCCAGAGGTCGTGGCGAATCACCTGATAGTGCCACACGCGCCGTCCCGTGCGCGCGTCGAGCGCGATGACACTGTTGGCGAAGAGGTTGTCGCCGAGCCGGTTGCCGCCGTAGAAGTCATACGAGGCCGAACCGGTGGCGACGAACACGCGGCCGCGCTTCGCATCGAGCGTGACGCCGGACCATGCGTTGACGCCGCCGGAGATCTTCCACGCGTCGGGCGGCCACGTCTCGTAGCCGTCTTCACCGGGATGCGGAATGGTGTGGAAGCTCCAGCGCAGCGCGCCCGTGTTCACGTCGTAGGCGCGGATGTCGCCCGGCGC
>JBDTYL010000273.1:0-4886 GCA_040005695.1 bacterium
TGACGCGCAGCGGCCACGAGCTGCTCGCGTCCCTGCGCACGGACGCGGCGTGAGCGACGGGGACGACGTTGCCAGCGACGCGCCGCCACCGCGCCCGCGCTGGCGACTCGCACTGGGCGCGCTGCTGCTGGTGGTGCTTTTCGCGTCGCCGTTGTGGGGCCCGCTCGTACTGCGCCATCTCGACTTCTTCCGCGTGCGCCGGATCGAGGTGCTCGGTGCACGCTACACGCCGGCAGGGGAGGTACTGCAGCGGCTGCGCGTGGATACCACGCGGAGCATCTGGGACCCGGTCGCGCCATTGGAGGCGCGCGTGCAGGCGCACCCGCAGGTGGAGCACGCCGTCATCACGCGGCGGCTGCCCGGCACGCTGGTGGTCGAGATCACCGAGCGCCGGCCGGTGGGGCTCGTCTCCACGCCCGAGGGCTTCCGCGCCGTCGACGAGCGCGGCGTTCGGCTGCCCCTCGACCCCAGCCGCACTCCCGTGGACGCGCCCGTGGTGAGCGCGACGCCACGCGACACCGCAGTGTATCATTTGCTGGGTGGAATGCAGCGCGACGTGCCTCGTCTGTACGCCCGGCTGAGCAGCATCAGCCGGGTCGGCCGCGACGAGGTGGTGCTGCACCTCGCAAACCTCTCCGTGCGCGCAATGACGTCCGTGACGCTCGCGCGTCTCTCCGACATCGAACCCGTCGAGCGCGACCTCGCGAGGCGCCAGTTGCACGCCGCCGAGCTCGACCTCCGCTACCGCGACCAAGTGATCGCCAGATTGCCATGAACTCGGACCGCCTCATCGCCGGCTTGGACATCGGCTCGGCGAAGACCACCGCCATCATCGCCGAAGTCGTCGGCGACCTGCCGAAACACCCCACCATCAAGGTGCTCGGCGTCGGGCAGGCGCGCACGACGGGCATGCGCCGCGGCGTCGTCTCCGACATCGAGGAAACCACGCGCTCCATCCGCAAGGCGCTCCAGGATGCGGAGCGGATGGCCGGCGCCCAGATCACCGAGGTGTACCTCGGCATCGCCGGCGAGCATGTTCGCGCGATGACGTCGAAGGGCATCGTCGCCGTGAGCAACGACGAGATCGGGAAGTCGGACGTGGACCGGGCCAATGAAGTGGCGCGCGCCCAGGCCATCCCCACGGACCGTGAGCTGCTGCACGCCATTCCGCAGGAGTACACGGTCGACAAGGACTCCGGCATCCGCGATCCCATCGGCATGAGCGGCACGCGGCTCGAGACGGAGATGTACCTGGTCACGATCGGCTCCGCGCCGGCGACGAACCTCCGCAAGAGCGTCGAGCGCGCCGGCTACAAGGTGCGCGAGCTGGTGCTGGAGCCGCTGGCCAGCGCGCTGGCCGTGCTCACCGAGGACGAGAAGGAGCTGGGCGTGGCGCTGGTGGAGATGGGCGCGGGCACCACCGACCTCGCCGTGTTCCACGAGGGAAAGATCCGGCACCTGGGCACCATCGCCTTCGGCGGCAACAACGTGACGTCGGACATCGTGCACGGGCTGGGCGTGACGCAGGCCGACGCCGAGCGCCTGAAGGAGAAGCACGGGTGTGCCTACGAGTCGCTCGTCGATCCCACCGACATCATCCAGCTGCCGAGCACCGTGGCGCAGGGCGACCGGCAGATTCCGCGCGAGCTGCTGGCGCACATCATCCACCAGCGCATGGACGAGATCTTCGACCTCGTGCAGCGCGACGTGGCGGCTGCGGGGTTTGCCGGGAAGCTGGCCGCGGGTGTGGTGCTCACGGGCGGCGCAGCCTCGATGGAGGGCAGCGCCGAGCTGGCGAGTGACGTGTTCGGGACGGGGGTGCGGGTGGGGACGCCGTCGGAGCAGATCGGCGGGCTCAGTGACTCGGTGGATGCCCCCCAGTTCGCCACGGTCGTGGGCCTGATGCAGTACGGCGCCCATCGCATGGCGCTGGGCGGCGCGAGCGCCTCGGCCAAGCGCATCAAGTTGCCGGGCGGGGGCGCGGGCGGGGGCATGGACAAGCTCGTGGAGCGCATCAAGTTCTGGCTCCAGGACTTCTTTTAGCGGTCCGTCCGGCGTCGCGGGAACGGTGTTCGGGGCGGCGGCATTGCAGGCAGCACAAACGTGATGCGCGCCGCGGCTGCTGTGGACAACAGGGCGTGTACTCTTTTCGCGGCTCGGTCGTCCTGCTTACGAGCGGTGAAAAGGGCTGGCTCGAAACCCTCCGACCGTTATATTGCCGCATCGCTTCCGGGCCACGTGTGACGCGCCAGCGTCCAGGCCGGTGCGCCTTCCTGATCGTCCAATCAGACACTACGTAGCAAGGGAGTGTCGTTCGCAATGATCTTCGAATTCGAAGAGAGCGCGGCGCAGAACGCTCGCATGAAGGTCGTCGGCGTCGGCGGGGGTGGCGGCAATGCCGTCAACCGCATGATCGACGAGCGGCTGGAGGGAGTCGAGTTCATCTCGGTGAACACCGATGCCCAGGCGTTGCTGAGCTCGAAGTCGGATCTCAAGATCCAGATCGGCAAGAAGCTCACGCGCGGCCTCGGGGCCGGCGCCCGCCCCGAAGTGGGCAAGCAGGCCATCGAGGAGAGTCGCGACGAGATGGCCAAGGCCGTCGCCGGCGCGGACCTTGTGTTCATCACGTGCGGCATGGGTGGCGGCACCGGCACCGGTGCGGCGCCCGAAATCTGCGCGCTCGCGCGCGAGCAGGGTGCACTCACCGTGGGCATCGTGACGCGGCCGTTCCTCTTCGAGGGCCGGAAGCGCATGCGCCAGGCGGATCAGGGCATCGCCGAGATGCGCAAGCACGTCGACACGATGATCGTCGTGCCGAACGAGCGGCTGCTCGCCGTCGTCGGCAAGGGGATCCCGTTCCAGGACGCGCTGAAGAAGGCCGACGAGGTGCTGCTGCACGCGACGCAGGGCATCTCGTCGCTCATCAGCGTCACCGGCCTCGTGAACGTCGACTTCGCCGACGTCCGCACCGTGATGCAGAGCGGTGGCTCGGCGCTCATGGGTACGGGTGTCGGCCGCGGCGAAAACCGCGCGATGGAGGCGGCGCAGCAGGCCATCTCGAGCCCGCTGCTCGACAACATCAGCATTTCCGGCGCGATGGGCGTGCTTGTGAACATCACGGGCGGTGCCGACCTCACGCTCGGCGAAGTGCACCAGATCAACGAGATCATCCACGACGCCGTCGGCGACGATGCGGAGATCATCTTCGGTGCGGTGCATGAGCCGGCGATGCAGGGCGAGATCCGCGTCACGGTCATTGCCACCGGCTTCGACAAGGCCGTGCAACCGGGCGTGGTGACGCCGGCGCACGATACCTCCGCCGTGAGCGGCCCCCACAAGGGCGCGCCGGTCATTCCGTTCCCGAATCGTCCGGGCCGCGTGGGCAGCACCATGCCGGCGCGCCCCGCGAATGACATTCCCCGAGTTGCCCGGCCCGTCGCGCCTCCCGCGCCGCCGAGCAGCGGGTCGCAGGATCTCAGCGACATGGAGATCCCGACCTTCATTCGCAGGCAGATGGATTGAAGCCGCGCCTCGCTCGCGTCACCGCCTGTGGCGTCGTGATGCTCCTGCTCATGGTAGCGCTTCGCTACACCCCCGTGGTTCCGGAGCATCCGGCTGCCGAGGTGCTGCAGCAGGGTGATGCTGCAGGCACGCGGCCCATCGTGGCGCGGCCGTGGTCGCGCGTCGAGACGCTCAATCGCGGGGAGACGCTCATTGGCCTGCTCAGGCGCGCCGGTGTGAGCGACGACGCCGCGCAGGACGTGATCCGCGCCGCTTCCGCCTCGGCCATGGATGCGCGCTTCCTCCGCGCCGGCATGCCCGTGGAGCTTACCGCAGACAGCGCCGGCCAGTCACCGCGCGAGCTGGTGTTTCATCTCGGCATCGACCGGTTGCTGCGCATGACGAAGTCGGCGTCCGGGTGGGCTGGCGTGGAGGAGCGGCTGCCGTGGAAGACGGACACCGTCGTCGTGGGCGGGACGATCCACGCGAATCTCTATCAGGCGATGGACTCGAGTGCCGCGACCTTCTTTCCCGGCCATGCGAAGGACGAGCTGGCCTGGGCGCTCGCGGACATCTTCGAGTACAAGGTGGACATGAGCCGCGACCTCCAGGAGGGCGACCAGTTCCACGCTCTCGTCGAGCGCGCGGTCGGCCCGGAAGGCATCACGAAGGTAGGCAAGGTTCTCGCGGCAACGTTCTCGCTGTCCGGCAGCGACGTCGAGGCCATCCGCTTCGAGGACGGTGGTAGCAGCGCGCAGTACTACGACGCGGCGGGGAAGAGCCTTCGTGCGCAGTTCCTGCGCGCGCCACTCGAGTTCCGCCGCATCTCCAGCTCCTTCGGCAACCGCTTCCATCCCATTCTTGGCCGCTGGAAGAACCACAAGGGCACGGACTACGCGGCGTCGGCCGGCACTCCGGTGCGCGCCATCGGCGATGCCACGGTGATCCGCGCGGGCTGGTCGGGCGGGTACGGCAACATGCTCGAGCTGCGGCATCGCAACGGGTACGTCACGCGCTACGGCCACCTGCGCGCGTTCGCGAAGGGCGTGCGGCCCGGCGCACGGGTGGACATGGGCGAGACCGTGGCCTACGTCGGCACGACGGGCCTCAGCACCGGACCGCACCTGCACTTCGAGCTCCTCGTGGGCGGTGTGCAACGCGACTCCCGCGTCGCGCTCAAGTCCATCGGTGGCGAGCCGCTCGCCCGCAGCGAGCGCGGTGCCTTCGACCAGCGTCGCGAGGTCCTCGTGGCGATGCTCACCGGCTCGCAGGGCGTGGTCCGGCTGGCCGCGCGCTAGCAATCCCCTGTCATCCTGCGCGCAGCGGTCCGGTCATCCTGAGCGCAGCGATCCCTGTCATCCTGAGCGCAGCGATCCCTGTCATCC
>JBDTYL010000274.1:0-3385 GCA_040005695.1 bacterium
CGCAGCGGAACCCGTCGGGGATCTGGATGATGCCCGGCTCCTCCTCGGACGCCATCGCGCACAGGCGGCCGCCGTGATCCATCGCCTTCACGATGGTGTCGTTGGCGAAGACGTCCAGCTTCTGCTGGATCTCGCCCTGCACGTTGGAGTTCTCGGTGGAGCCCAGGATGTCGGCCAGCCCGGCGCACCGCACCTTGTTGGCGATCATCTTCGCCGCCAGCGCCATGTCGTACAGGATGCCCGACAGCTCACCCGTCGCTTCCGGGTGCATGCGCTCCTGCTCGATGATGAATCGCTCGATCGTGACGACCGACGTCGCAGTGTGCTGAACCACAGGCTGCCTCTACGCGGTAAGATGGGACTCGGCGAGTCGTCGAGCCGCGAATGCGCGTGCGTCGACCTCGTAGGGATTGGCGGTGTAGCCGTGCCGCACGCTGCGCCACGCGTAGCGCAGCGGAAAGTACGGGTCTGCCTCAAACTGATGGACGTGCCGGAGTTCGTGCAAGAGCAATTCCGCGTCGAGCGGCGCAGAAGGCGCCAACGCGATCGTGTGCCCGAGTGTGATGCCGGAGACTGTCGCGCGCCCGAGGCACCATCCGCCGATGCGCAGCGCCAGCCCACCGCGCCGCCAGGTGGCGTCGGCAAGCTCCGGAAAGTGCGCGAGCAACACGCCGGGAAGCTCGATGCGCGCGCCGAACAGCCACATCAGGAGTCGCACGACCGTCTTGACACACGGAGCGTCATCGTATCACCGGGATCGGGATCAGCCAGCGTTCTCCGCGCGCCATCACCTCGATGGCATGGGGGGGGAACCGCAGCACCACGGTTCCCAGCTGGTCCGTGCGCAGCGTCGCGGCGCCTTCGTCATGCAGTGCCGCCATCACATCCGCACTGGGATGTCCATACGCATTGTGCGCGCCGACACTCACGAGCGCCACGCGCGGCTGCACGGCCGCCAGAAACGCCGGACTTGTGCTCGTGGAGCTGCCGTGGTGGCCCACCTTGAGGACGTCCGCCCGCAACGCGTCCCGATCATGCGCGAGCAGCCAGTCCTCCTCCGGCACCTCGGCATCGCCAGTGAAGAGGACTCGAGTGGCGCCGATCCGCACGAGGAGCACGGTGCTGGCCAGGTTGGCGTCAGCGAGCCGCACCGCCCACGCGGAGTCGGGCGCGAGCGCCGTGAGCACGACGTCGTCCACCACGAGCGAGTCGCCGGGTCGCACGCGCTGCCACGGAATGCGATCGCGCCGCGCTTCATCCAGCGCCGCCCGATATGGCGCCGACGTGCCCACATAGCCGGGATCCAGGAACCGGTCCGGCCGCTGCAGCGCGAAGAGCGATGCCGCGCCGCCCACGTGATCGGCGTGCGGGTGCGAGAGGACGAAGAGGGCAACCGCGCCGCTGCGTCGCGCGATGTAGGGCGCGACCACCGAACGGCCGGCATCGCCACCCGGCCAGCTGCGACCCGCGTCGATCACGATCCACCGCCCTCGCGCGGTGCGCAGCGCGAACGCATCGCCCTGCCCCACGTCGATCATGTGCAATTCCGCCACGCCACTGCCATGGGGTACGAGCGGTTCGGCGACGATCACCGCAAGCGCCGTCGCCCACAGCAGCACGGCGCGCATCGGACGGCGCGACAGGCACGCGACGATCAGCGCGACCGACGCCACCGTCCCCGCAACGGACACCACGGTACTCGGCAACACTGCCGGTGCGGCCCCCGGCACGGAAGCCGCCGCGCGCGCAATGGCGTCGAACAACCACAACAGGCCGTGCGAGGCATCGGCGGCCAGCCGCTCGACGCCCGACACCGGCACGGCAATGGCGACGAACAGCAACGGCTGGAGCAGTCCCATTACCGGATCGGCGAGCAGGTTCGTGACCGGGCCGGCGAGCGAAAGCCGGCCGAAGGTCCACGCCACGAGCGGCGCGGTGACTGCCGTCGCGACGACGCTGATCGTGGCGGCCGTCGCAAGGGTGCGTCGCCAGCCCTTCCATGCGGTGGGCACGAGCCGGCGCGCCAGCGCCGCACCGGCGATGAGCGCCGCGGTGCCGGCCACGCTGAGCTGCCAGCCGAGGTGGAGCGCGATGCGTGGATCCGCGAGCGGCACGAGGGCACCGGCCGCGAGGATGGCCCAGGGCGAGGTGGGTCGCTGCAGCAGCCGCGAGACGAGCAGCAGGCCGAGCATGACCGCGGCGCGCACCGCCGACGGTGGCGCGCCGATGGCCGCAACGTACATCGCGAGGAGCATGAGCGTCGCGATGCGCGCCGGTCGGCGCGGCAGGCGCAGGATCGATGCGACGAGGTCCAGCGCCAGCGCGATGATGCCGACGTGCAGGCCGGACACGCTCAGCATGTGCACGAGCCCTGCGCGCGCATACCGGTCGCGCTGGTCGGCCGGGAGGCCGCTCATGTCGGCGATGACGAGGGCGCGCACCATGGGCGCATCGCTCGTGAAGAGGCGGTCGATCCGGCCGCCGGCGTTGGCCCGCGCACGCGCCAGCAATCCGGCGCGTGCCTGCACGGAGAGCTCGGCATCCTGGATGAACAGCCCGCGCTCTCCCGTGGACGCGCGCCCCGTCACGGTCGCCCGATCGCCAGCGGCGGCGACGCCACGCGTGACGAGCAGCGTGGCGCGCAACGCACATGCGCCCCGTTGCACGGTCACGTGTGCGACGTCGCCGGCGGCGAGTGGCGACTCGACGTCGATGGTCCACTGGTGCGCACTGGCCAGCGCGCCCGCGCAGCGGGCATCGGCGCGGGTCGCCGAGATGGCGACGAGGCCGGCAGTGGCGCCAACCGCCGCAACGGCGGCTGGCCCGCGGCGGCCCGAGAGGGCGAAGGCCGCTGCCAACGTCAGGGCAGCCGCCGCGAGCAGGAGCTGTCCGGCCGTACCAGCGCCCAGCGCGACGATGAGCGCGGCAGCGTAGACGAGGACGGACCACGCGATGAGGGGCACATCCCATGATCAACGCGCCGTCATGGATCGCCGGCATCGTTCTACTGCAGGCGCGGCGTTATTTCGCTGGACAACAAGCAGATCCTTCGCTGCGCTCAGGATGACGGTGCAGATCCTTCGCTGCGCTCAGGATGACAATCTCGCGGCGCTCCGGATGACAAGCTCGCGGCGCTCCGGACGACAAGCTAGCCTGCCATCGGCAGCGCCTGCCGCTCGTGCACGGGGGTTCCCGTGAACGTCGAGCCCGTGGTGCCTGTCAGTTCGACCGTCAGGTATGTTCCCAGCATGCTGGCGTCACCCGGCACGAGCACCGTCTTGAAGTCCCGCGTGCGCGTCATGAGCATCGCCTCGCCGCGCTTCGCTTCGCGTTCGACCAGCACTTCGTGGCGCGTGCCGAGGAGCCCCATGTTCCGTTGGCGTGA
>JBDTYL010000275.1:0-2043 GCA_040005695.1 bacterium
CGGTGCTGCACCTGCTGTACGCGCGGTTCGTGACGATGGTGCTGCACGACGCGGGATTCATCGGCTTCGAGGAGCCGTTCACGCGATTCCGCGCGCACGGCATGATCGTGCGCGAGGGGGCGAAGATGTCCAAGAGCAAGGGCAACGTCGTCAACCCGGACGAGTACATCACCGAGTGGGGCGCGGACGCGTTCCGCACGTACCTGATGTTCCTGGGCCCCTATGAGGAAGGCGGCGATTTTCGCGACAAGGGCATCTCGGGCGTCAAGCGGTTCCTCGACCGCCTGTGGCGCAGCGCGCAGGACGCGCGTACAGACGGCGCGGTGGATCCCGACGTGCGCCGCAAGCTGCACCACACCATCCGCAAGGTGGGGGAGGACATCCCGCGCCTGAGCTACAATACGGCCATCGCGGCGATGATGGAGTACATGAACACCATGCGCACAGGCGAGCGGACACCACACGTGGACGAGGTGCGCCCGCTCGTGCAGCTGGTGAGTCCCTTCGCGCCGCACATCGCCGAGGAACTCTGGTCGCAGCTCGGTGGCACCACGAGCGTGTTCGACGCCGGCTGGCCGTCCTACGATGCGTCGCTGCTGGTGGAGGACACCGTCACGATGGCGGTACAGGTAAACGGCAAGACGCGCGGCACCATCACGCTCGCGAAGGACGCCTCGCAGGAGGACGCCAGGGCCGCTGCGATGGCGAACCCGTCGATCGCGAAGTTCGTGACCGGCCCGCCGCGGAAGGTGATCTTCGTGCCGGGCCGGATGCTGAACATCGTACTCTAGAAACGCACGCCCACCGTGATCGGCAGGGTCAGGATAGGCCGCGAATCCGCCAGCATCACATGCAGCCGCACCTCGGCCACGGCTGAAAAGCCGGTGAGCGGAATCTCCACGCCCGTGCCGCCATTGAAGCCGGGCCGCACCCCTTCGTGCGTGGCACTGTAGATCGCGATGCCGCCCGTGACGAACGGCTGCGCCGTGGCCTGCTGCAGGCGATAGACGATGGTGGTGCCCAGGGAGAGCACGTTGGAATTGTCACCCGTGCGGCCGGACTTGAGCGCGAAGTGCTGCAGGTCCGCCTCGCCGCGCAGTGAGTACGGCTGGCCGCTCACGGCGTACTCGATCACGCCGCCCACGGCGTAGCCCGCTGCGTGGTCGTCGGCCAGGCGGCCGATCGGAATGCTGATGCCCGCCACGACGCCGTAGAGTGGCACGTAGAAGTCCGACTGCGTGCGCGGTGCAGGGGCGGGCGGGTTGCCCGCGGGCGGGCCCGAGGCCTGCGCCGCGGCGGTGCCCGCCAGCGTGGCGACGAGTGCGAATGAGCAGGCAACAGATGTCTTCAGGCGCATGGGTGCGTGTGATTGGAGAAATGGGGCGTTGTTGGAAAAGCAGATCCTTCGCTGCGCTCAGGATGACACGAACAGAGCCTCTCGGCGCTCAGGATGACACGAACAGAGCCTTCGCGGCGCTCAGGATGACACGAACAGAGCCTTCGCGGCGCTCAGGATGACAAGGAACTACAGCAGGCGGGCAATCCACTCGCCGACGAAGTAGCCGACCGCCGCGACGCCGAGCCCGACGACGAACATGTCGATGCCGGAGCGGAAGACTCCACGTCCGGTGAAGATCGACCGTGCGGCACCCACGATCCAGTGCGACAGCATCGCCACTGCAAATGCCACGATCGCCGCCGTGCGTCCGTCGAGGAAGAAGAAGGGGAGAACAGGAATGAGCGCGCCGATCGCCGTGGCCGTACCGGTGATCCAGGCCTCGCGCAGCGGCGACGTCGCCGACTCCGAGATGCCCAGTTCCTCCTGTACCTGTTCGGCGAGCATCTGTTCCGGATCGGCCATTACCTGCGTGGCGAGCGCGTAGGCGTGCTCGCGGTCGATGCCCTTCGCCTCGTAAATGAGCGCGAGTTCGTCGCGCTCGATCTCGGGCATGAGTGCGATCTCGTCGCGCTCCATGGCGATCTCGTGGGCGTACACCTCGCGCTCGCTCTGCGCGGCGAGGTAGCCGCTGGAGCCCATCGAGA
>JBDTYL010000276.1:0-3337 GCA_040005695.1 bacterium
TTCCAGTCGTAGCGCGCGAACGAGTTGATGCGCGGGAGATACGTGGATCGTGCGCGGACGGCGTCGGCGCGCGCGGCATCCAGTCCACGCTCGGACGCATCGACATCCGCGCGCGCGTGGCCCTGGCCGACGGCGGTGTCCGCCTCGACGACAGCGCGAATGCGGGCGGCCGACGGCAACGCGCCCGGCGCGACGACTTCGCTCACATCGGCGGCGCCATCACGGCCAAGCAGCACGCCGAGCTGCCGACGCGCGGTGAGCACCGTACCATCCGCCTCGGCAAGCTGCGCGTCGATCTCGCCGGCACGCACGGCGGCCAGCAACGCATCCGACCTCGTCACCATGCCCTGACGCACCATCGCCTCGGCCTGCGTCTGGTGGGCGTGTGCGGCGTGCGCCGCCGTCCGGAGCATGGAGGCACGCTCGGTGGCCAGCACGCTGCCGTAATAGGCGCGCACGACGTCGACGCGGATCGACAGCCGGGTCCAGCTTTCCGAGGCGCGCATCGCGCCGACGGCTTGCAGCGCGGCGCGGCGGCCCAACCATGCATCCGCGTTCACCAGCGGCTGCTCGACGACGATGCCGCCCTGGTAATTGCCGATCGCGTTGGGGTAGTTGAGGCGGCTCGGGTCGAAGTCGGCCGGCGTGATGGTGCGCTGGCGCAGCGTGGAGCCGAACGCGCCGGTGGGATCCGTGGTGCGCACGTAGCCCGCCTCGAGATGGATGCTCGGCAGGATGCCCTTGAACGGGACGAGCGCCTGCGCGCGTCGTTCAGCCGACGCACCGCCGGCGATCCGGTTGGCGAAGGCCGATCGATCCGCCTGCCGCATGGCCGCGCCAAGGGTGAGCTGGGCACGTGCCTGCTGGCTCACGGTGGTGCACGTGACGAGCAGGAGGAGGGCACGGTGAATTCGCGTCATGGTCACAGCGGATCGAAAGTACCAGTATCTAACTATATGTCTGTATATGAATATATAGAGTGCGAGTGATGACGCAAGTCGGCACGAGGTCAGCGGCTCGTGCGCAGTGCGTTCAGGATCACGGCAACATCGATGGCTTCCTGCAGCACCGCGCCGGCGATGGGGACGATGTGCCCTGCCGCGGCAACGAGCATGGCGGCGGCACTCAGGCCCAGTCCCACCCTGATGCTCTGTCGCGCGATGCGGAGCGTGCGCCGGCTGATGCGGATCACGTCCGCCACGTTCCGAAGGTCGTCCGAGAGCACGACGATATCGGCGGCCTCGGCCGTGATGCCGCCTCCATGTCCGGCGAGCGCGATGCCGACGTGCGCCGCGCTCAGCGCCGGGGCATCGTTGGTCCCGTCGCCGACCATGAGGACGTGCTCGCCCGCGTCCACGAGGCTGTTCACCACCGTCACCTTGTCGCCCGGCAGCAGGTCCCCGCGCGCGTCGGTGATCCCGACCGCCTTCGCAATGGCCAGCGTATGGGCCGCACTGTCGCCGGAGAGGAGCAGCGTGCGCCGAATGCCGAGGCGCTCGAGATCAGCGAAGAAGGCGGGAAGGCCGGGCCGCACCCGATCGGCGAACTCGATGGTGCCGCGCGCCACACCGTCGATCACGACGTGGGCCCGCAGTCCCCCGTCGCCGTCGACAGCAGGCGACGCCTCCCCTCGGCCGGTACCGGCGATGCAGTCGGCGGCGTAGGTCCGCGCACCGACGCAGATCGCATGGTCCTCCACGGTGCCCTTTACGCCGCGTCCCGGATCCTCGGTCACGTCGCGTGCCTCTCCCACCACCACGCCAGCCTCCGTCGCCGCGCGCACGATGGATCGCGCCAGCAAGTGTCCCGAGCGATGCTCGAGCGAGGCGACCAGCCGCAGCAGCTCGCCTTCCGGCATCCCGTTCGTGACGACGACCCGGCTCACCTCCGGCGTGCCGACCGTGAGCGTCCCGGTCTTGTCGAAGACGGCCGTGGTCACATCGGCGAGTTGCTCCATGGCTCCGCCATTGCGCACGATGACGTGCGCACGCGCCGCCTTGTTCACGCCGCCGATGATCGCCACCGGGGTTGCCAGGATGAGCGGACATGGCGTGGCCACGACGAGCACCGCGAGGACGCGATCCCAGTCTCCGCTCACGGCGTACGCAATGACACAAACGACGATCGTGATGGGCGTGAACCACATGGCGTACCGGTCGGCGAGGCGCTGGAGTGGCGCCTTGCTTCCCTGCGCCGAGCGCACCAGCTCGACGATGCGGGCATACTGGCTTTCCCCCGCGGTTGCCGTCGCACGAAGCGTGAGCGGCCCGTCCAGGTTGATGCTTCCACTGGACAGGCTGGTGCCCACGATGGCAGCAACTGGCAGCGGCTCGCCCGTGATGCGCGCCGTGTCCACGTGGGAGGAGCCCTCGGCGACGTGACCGTCACACGGCAGCATCTCGCCGGGCCGTACGAGCAGCATGTCTCCCACGGCGATCGCTTCGACCTCCACGTCCTCCGACTGCGCGCCCGCCAGAATGCGGTGGGCGATGCGCGGTGCGTCCTGCTCCAGCGCGCGCACGGCGGCGGACGCCCGTCCCTCGGCATATTTCTCCAGCGCCTCGCCACCGGTCTGCATGAGGACGATGACGAGTCCGGCGACATGCTGGCCGATGAGCACGGCCACGACGATGGCGAGCATCGCCACGACGTCCGTGGCGAAGTTGCCGTGGAGGAGGTGCCGGAGAGTGCGCCAGACGAGTGGCAGTCCGGTGATCACCAGTCCCACCGTCCACGTCGCGGCGGCGGCGTCCGCATGGCCGAGGACTCGTGCCGCAGCGCCGGCGGCGAGGAACGCGCCCACGGCGGCCGGTACCAGCAGCTGCCATCGCCAGGCGTGCAGGGCGGCGATCCATCGCGGTCGCATTCGGGTCTCCTGTGTCTGGCCGAGCGACGAGGCGGCCGAGCGCCGATCGCCAACGGGAGGATAGAAGCGGCGGCGCGCAGCCTGCGTCGGCCGTTCCGCTGCTTCTGTGTCCGGACTCTCCCGACAGGAACGCGACGCGTCCCTCAGGTCGGCGCGCGGCAGTACACGGGCTCACCGCGGCCAGGCCATCGCCGGCAATCGCGGGTGGGAACGTGTCGAAGGCGTCAAACGCGATCCGCTGACGTCACTCGCCTGGAAAGCGCCATGCGCGATGACCTGCGCACGACGCTGCATCGTCAGCGCCTGGTCGCGCTCGGGCCCCGGGGGCGAGTTCCGCGCCGCCGCCGCCGGCTGACCCGAATTTCGGGGCGGTGAACCAGCCACCCGTTGTCGTGCGCGGCGGATTGTGCCTGTCAAGCCATATGATCACGATGATCCACATCCGCCGGCCGCCGACAACTGGTTCACTAG
>JBDTYL010000277.1:0-1761 GCA_040005695.1 bacterium
TCCTGGAGCATACGTGACCGCTCGTTCGTCCCACCTGCTGGCGATGCTCCTGCTGGGCGCATCGACACTGCCCGCGCAATCCGCACCGAAGCTGCCCGAGCGCGCCGTGCGCCGAGACATCCCCATCACGAACGCCATTCGGCGCGCCTTCGCCGCCGGCACGCGCGACTCCACGGGACGGCCCGGCCGCAACTACGGCCAGCTGCGAACCGACTACTCCATCGACGCGCGACTGGACCCGACGACGTCGCGCATCACGGGACACGAGAGCATCGTGGTACAGAACGGCACGCGCGATTCGCTCACGAGCATCGTGCTCCGGCTGGACCAGAACCTGTTCGTGTTCCAGAACCCGCATCTCGCGCCCTGGGTGCCGGCGGAGCCGACGGACGGCTTCGTCATCACGCGCATGACGGTGGACGGGCAGCCCGTGGACCTCACGCCGGCGGCGCCGGTTCGCGGCGGTCGCGGCGCGGTGACGACCGCCGGGCCCGCGGAGAACCGCGCATCGGGACTGAACTCCACGCGCGGCACGATTGCCCTCGCACGAGCCATCGCGCCGCACGGACGCGCCACCGTGGACATCGACTGGAACCACAAGGTGCCCGGCGGGCCCGGCATCGCTCATCGCATGACGCAGCGATGGGCCGATACCCTCTATCAGCCCACGCAGTGGTATCCGCGCGTCGCGGTCTACGACGATCTCCGCGGCTGGGATCCCGAGCTGTACCTCGGTCCCTCCGAGTTCTACAACAACTTCGGACGATTCGACGTCCGCATCGATGTGCCCGCCGGCTGGATCGTGAGTGGAACGGGCGTGCTCCAGAATCCGCAGGACGTACTCACGCCCACGGCGCGCGAGCGGCTGTCGCACGTGCTCGAGTCGGACGACGTGCGCACGATCGTGGGTGCGGCGGAGGTGGGACCGGGACAGGCCACGGTCGCGGGTGACCGGCTCGTCTGGCACTTCGTCGCCGACACGGTGAACGACTTCGCGTGGGCCACCGCGCGCAAGTTCGTCTGGACCGCGACGCGCGCAACGATCCCCGGGCGGTCGCGGGTGCCGGTGCACATGTACTTCCTGCCGGGGGACTCCACACTCTACGCGAATGCCGGACCCACGGCACGCCACGCGCTCGAGTTCTACTCGTCGCTCTGGTTCCCGTACCAGTTCCCGCAACTCACGCTGCAGGATGGTCCGAGCGCGGGCATGGAGTACCCGATGGTGATCAACTCCAACCAGGGCGCAGCCGACCACGAAACGGGTCACCAGTGGTGGCCGATGACCGTGGGCAACAACGAGACGTGGTACGGCTGGATGGACGAGGGATTCAACCAGTACATGAACATCCTCTCGGCGGCGGACCGCGCGCATGTCGCGCCGCGCCTCGACGGACTGGGCCGGTCGTACGGCACCATCAGCGGCAATGAGGCCGAGCCGCCGATGATGTGGGACGCGAATTACGCGGGTCCGCAGTTCTACGGTTTCACGACGTACAGCAAGACGCCGCTCATGCTCTCGATGCTTGGGGGCATCGTGGGCGACAGCGCCGTTCAGCGTGCGCATCGCGAATGGGCGCAGGCGTGGATGTTCCGGCACCCGTCGCCCTGGGACTACATGTTCTTCATGAACCACGCGCTCGGCCGCGACCTCGGCTGGTTCTGGTACTACTGGCTCTTCACCACCGAGAGTGTGGACGGCTCCATCCAGGACGTGCGCCGCTCGGGCGATCGCACAACGGTCGTGGTGCGGCAAGATGG
>JBDTYL010000278.1:0-6702 GCA_040005695.1 bacterium
GCGAGTAGCCCTCGGTTGGGGATCATGACCGCTCAACGGCGACTCGGTGCGCACGCGCGCCTCGTGCCGGACGTGCCCCACCGGGCGATGATGGCTAGCTTCCTCCCGTCATGACGACTTCCCCCATCCGCATCGGCACCCGGACCTCCGAGCTCGCGCTGCGGCAGGCGCGCATGGTGCAGGCAGCGCTCGCCGAGCAGGGACTGGAGAGCGCGCTTGTCACGTACAAGACCGTGGGGGACAAGCGGCTCGACGAGCCGCTCGCGTCCATCGGCGCGAAGGGGCTGTTCACGAAGGAACTCGAGACCGGGCTGCTCAAGGGGAAGATCGACCTCGCGGTGCACTCGCTGAAGGACCTGCCCACGCAGTCGCCCAACGGGCTGGATGTATCGGCGGTGCTCCCGCGCGAGGATCCGCGCGACGCCCTGGTGGTGAACGGCCGCGTACTCGCCGCAACGCTGGACGAGCTGCCACGCGGGTCGCGCGTGGGCACGTCGAGCCTCCGGCGCCGCGCGCAACTGCTCGCGGCGCGCCCGGATCTCGAGGTGGCCGAGCTGCGCGGCAACGTGCCGACGCGCCTGATGAAAGTGGATGAGGGCCGCGTGCACGCGGCGATCCTCGCCGCCGCCGGCCTCCACCGACTTGGCGCGCAGCAGCACATCAGCTCCTACCTCGATGCGCCGTCCTGGTTGCCGGCAGCGGGACAGGGCGCAATCGCCGTGCAGGTGCGCACGGACGACGACCGGATTCGCACCCTCGCGGAAGCGATGAACGATGCGCCCACCATGCGCGCCGTGCGCGCCGAGCGTGCGTTCCTGGCCGCGCTCGAAGGCGGGTGCCAGGTGCCCATCGGCGCGCTGGCCATGCAGGACGGCGAGACCGCGATGCTGCACGGCATGATTGCCGACATCGATGGCACGCGGGTCGTGCGGGGTTCGATCGCGCTCGATCCGAGCGATCCGGAACTCAGCGGCATCCGTCTCGCGAACCAGCTCCGCGGCGAGGGGGCCAGCGACATCCTCGAAGGGCTGCGACGTGCGAGCCACCTGCCGTCACCACAGCCCGAATGAGCCCGTTCCTCACCTGACAATGCCTTCCTTTCCCGAATACCGCCCGCGGCGCCTCCGCCGCACCGCCGCGCTGCGGAGCCTGGTCCGCGAGACGCTGCTGGCGCCGTCGCAGTTCGTGCTGCCGCTGTTCGCACGGCCGGGCACCGGTGTGCGGCTGCCGGTGCGCTCGATGCCAGGGGTCTTCCAGACCTCCGTGGACGAGCTGCTCGTGGACGCGCGCGAGGCCGCGGCGCTCGGTGTCGGCGGGGTGCTGCTGTTCGGCATTCCTGCGGCGAAGGATGCCGAGGGCTCGGGTGCGTGGGACGACTACGGTCCCGTGCCACAGGTGGTGCGCGCCCTCAAGGCCGAGCTTCCCGGCCTCGTGGTGATTACCGACGTGTGCATGTGCGAATACACGGATCACGGCCACTGCGGCATCCTGCGCGACGGCGTCGTGGACAACGACGCAACGCTGGCGCTGCTGGTGCGCGAATCACTTGCGCACGCGCGTGCGGGTGCCGACATCGTGGCGCCGAGCGACATGATGGACGGCCGCGTGGGCGCGATTCGCGGCGGGCTGGACGCGGCGGGATTTCAGGACACGGCGATCCTCAGCTATGCGGCCAAGGTCGCGAGCGCGTTCTACGGACCGTTTCGCGAGGCGGCGGAGAGCACCCCGCAGTCGGGCGACCGGCGCGGCTACCAGATGGATGCCGCCAACGTGGACGAGGCGCTGCGCGAAACGTGGCTGGACATCGAGGAAGGCGCGGACATGGTGATGGTGAAGCCGGCGGGCCCGTTCCTCGACGTCGTCGCGCGCGTGAAGTCCGAGACCGGATATCCACTGGCGGCCTATCAGGTGAGCGGCGAGTTCGCGATGATTCATGCGGCCGCCCAGCGTGGGTGGATGGACCTCGAGCGGGCGATGATGGAGAGCCTCACCGGCATCCGCCGGGCGGGCGCAGACATCATCATCACGTACTTCGCGCGCGAAGCGGCGCGTGTGATCGGTCGGCCGCTCCTCTAGCCTTCGCCGTGGTGATCATGGGCAGTCCGACGCGACGCTCGCTTCTCCTCGCCACGCTGGTTGCGCTGCCGTCGTCGATCGGCGCACAAGCGGCTCCCCTTCGCGTCATCCGGGTCACGCCGTCGAAGGACGCCACCGTGACGTCGAAGCTCACCGTCACGTTCGATCGGCCCGTGGCCGGATCGCTCGATCGCACTGTCGATCCGGCGACGATCCTCAGCGTGGTGCCGGCGGTGGCGGGGCGGCTGGAGTGGCGGGACCCGGTGACGATCCGTCTCACCCCCGCCACCACGCTGTCGCCCGGCGCGGATTACACGGTGACGGTGCAGAACACCTTCCGCGCGATGGACGGCAGCACGCTGGCGGCGCCGTACGTCTTCACCTTCCACGTGCAGGGGCCTGTACTGCTGGCCGGCTCGCCCGTGGGGCCGGAGCGACAGCACCCGATGCACGTCACGCCGACGCAGCGCTTCGACCTCGTGTATTCATCGCCCGTCGATCTCGACCGGCTGTCCGTTAACGCATTCATCCAGCCGGGTGGAACGTGTGGCGGCCAGCCGATCATCCGCCTCGTGGCCACGGCGCAGCGGCGCATCCCGGACAATGCGCAGTCGCCGTTTGCGCAGGCCGGTGGGTGGGCGCGCGACCACGCCGCCGACTCGCTGCGCCGCATCGTGCAGCTCGTGCCGCGTACGCCGCTGCCGCGCGGATGCACGGCGGACCTCGTCGTGCCGCTCGATGCCGGTGACCGGCCCGCGCGCCCGCCCGCCCGCCTGGCGTTCACCACCTACGGCGACTTCCGTATCGATTCGCTGGCGTGCGGCGGGAAGTACTGCGCCACCGGCCCGCTCACGCTGACGTTCAGCAACCCCGTCCGTGGCGCAGACGTGCGGCGCTATGTCTCCATCCTTCCCGCGACGAAGTTCAGCGTCGGCGATACCACGGCGGAATCCGTGCGGTGGACACTGGACGGCAAGTTCCAGCTGCACACGGCGTATGCGGTTGTCGTGGACACCGCGCTTCGCGACGTGTTCGGCCAGGCGCTGCTCGGGAATCCGGCGATGGGGTTCCGGACCACTGGGTATCCGCCCGCGATCACCTATGCCTTCGGCCGCCAGCTGGTGGAGCGTGTGGGCTATCGCTCGCTGGCGGTGCAGCACGTGAACGTCGACACGCTCGTCGTCACGATGGCGCCCGTTCCTCCCGCACTCGAGGCGAAGGCGCTGGGCCTCCAGGCGCGCGGCGCGGACACCGCGGCGTGGTCGGCCGTATTGCGCGGCGCCAGTGTCCAGCGCATCGCGGTGCGCAATCCGGCGGATCGGTCGATGATCACCGGCGTCCGCCTGCCGACGCTCAATGCGATGCGGCCCGGTACGCCGACGCTGTTCGCCGTGAAGGTGCGCGGCGGCCTGCCGAAGGATTCCCTCCCCGACGGACCGGTCTCGCTCATCCAGGTGACGGACCTCGGCGTCCATGCCAAGGTCGGGTTGCGCGAGGCGGAAGTGTGGGTGACGGGCGTGAGCGACGGCAGCGTGAAGAGCGGCGCCGCGGTGGTGCTGCACGATGCCGCCGGCAAGGCAGTCGCCACGGCGCG
The DNA here is from genome assembly GCA_040005695.1 of bacterium. Taxonomy (GTDB): domain Bacteria; phylum Gemmatimonadota; class Gemmatimonadetes; order Gemmatimonadales; family Gemmatimonadaceae; genus AG11. Next base: position 3,671 of record JBDTYL010000278.1, read on the forward strand.
CACCGATGCGCAGGGACTCGCGCACCTGACGTGGACGTCGGATCCCGTGGCGGCGAAGCCAGCCGGCGCGACATCGGGCGAAGGTGACGAGGACGAATCGCCCAACTCCGGGTTCGAGGGTTACGTGAGCGCAACGCTCGGCACCGATCGCGCGATCACTGCCATCAGCGAGTGGGATCCGGATCTCTCGCCCTACCACTTCAACGTGTCTGGCGCCTGGGGCGACGAGCGGCTGCCGCTCGCCGGCGCGGTGTTCACGGAGCGCGGCATCTATCGGCCCGGCGAGCGCGTCTACGCCAAGGCGATCGTGCGCAACGGATCGCTGGGCGCCCTGCGCGCGACGTCGCCTGGCGACTCCGTGCGATGGACCTTCCACGACCGCGACGGGGCGGTGCTGCGCGAGACCACCGTGCGACTGTCCGCATTCGGCACGGCAGACGATTCGATCGCCATCGGCTCGGTTGCGGCGGTGGGGGAATACCAGCTCGAGGTCCGGGCGCGGCGGGGCGGTACGTGGCGGCGCGTTGCGGAGACGAGCTACCGCGTCGCGGAATATCGACCGCCGGAATTCCTCGTGGACCTGAGCGCGCCGACGATCACGCGGATGCCGGGCGACAACTTCACCGCGACCGCGACCGCGCGATACCTGTTCGGCGCACCGATGGGCCGCGCGGAGATCTCGTGGATGGCGCGCCAGACGCCGGTGTCGGCGTGGGCGCTCGACATCCCCGGCACGGAGGGCTGGTACATCGGTGACTCCGGCTCGTGGTGGGAGGACGAGCAGCGCCAGCCGGCGAACGTCTTCGCGACGCGCACCGACACGCTCGACGCGACGGGCGCACGGAGCTTCACCGTGGCGCTGCCGCCGACTCCAAAGGGCCGCGCGGCGCGCGTGACGGTGGAGGCGAGCGTCACGGACATCAATCGACAGGTCGTCGGCGCGAGCACGACGACGCTCGTGCATCCCGCGGAGTTCTACATTGCTGCGCAGGTCAGGAGCGACTCGTACTTCTGGAAGGCGGGCACGCCGACGGCGGTGCAGGTGATCACGGTGCGCCCCGACGGGCAGAAGACGACGGGCGTTCGCGTACGGGGCACTGTCGTGCGACGCGAGTGGCATCGCGTGCGGCGCGAGCGCGACGGCGTGTCGGAGCTCGTCGGTGAATGGGTGTCGGACACCGCGGCGACCTGTGCGGTGGTGACGGCCGCGGCGCCCGTGACGTGCACCTTCACGCCGAAGGCTGGCGGCGTGTACATCGTGTCCCTCTCGGCCACCGATCGCCGAGGCCGTGTCGCGAGCACGTCGTTCCAGCGCTGGGCGTCCGGGGAAGGCTGGGTGCCGTGGAGCGACGAGTCGCAATTCAAGATGGACGTCATCCCGGACCGCACGCGCTACGCCGTCGGCGACACCGCGACGATCATGTTCGCGTCGCCGTTCACGGGCGCCGAGGCGTGGATCACGGTCGAGCGCGAGGGGCTCATCGAGCAACGGCGGCTGCGCATCACGTCGGGTTCGACCACGCTCAGGTTCCCGATCACCGAGGCATGGGCGCCGAATGCGTACGTCTCGATCCTCGTCGCGCGCGGGCGCAGCGCGAAACCCGGCTATCTCGACGATCTCGGCCGGCCGACCATTCGCGTGGGCTACGCGGAGCTGCGCGTCACGCCCGAGGTGAAGCGACTCACCGTCGCGGTGCGTGGGGAGCGCGCCGAGTATCGGCCGGGCGACAGTGCGCGGGTGCATGTCGAGGTGCGTGACCGGCAGGGCCGCGGCGCGAAGAGCGAGGCAACCGTGTGGGCGGTGGACGAGGGCGTGCTCGCGCTCACCGGCTACAAGACCCCCGACCCGCTCGACCTCATCTATCGTGAGCGTGGGCTCGGCATGCGGCTCGCGAGCAACATGACGTCCGTCGCGCCGCAGGTGCCGGAGGGCGAGAAGGGATGGCGCGCGCCGGGCGGTGGTGGCGGCGTCGCCGGTGCGGACATCCTCCGCTCGCGCTTCCAGACCACGGCGTTCTTCATCGGTTCCGTCGTCACCGACGCGCAGGGAAACGCGACGATCAGCGCGAAGCTGCCCGACAACCTCACGACGTTCCGGCTGATGGCGGTGGCGGTCACGATGGGCGATCGCTTCGGCAGGGGGCAGTCGTCCATGCTGGTCACCCGATCCCTCATCGCGCGACAGGCGTTGCCGCGCTTCGTACGACCCGGCGACGCGTTCACCGCTGGCGCAGTGATCAACCGTCGCGATGGTGCGCCGGTGCCGGTGACGGTCACCGCAGCCGCGACTGGTGCGACGCTGCGAGGCGCCGCGCAGCAGGCGGCGACGCTCGCCGCGCAACGTGGCGCCGAGGTCAGGTTTCCTTTCACGGCCACGAAGGTGGACAGTGTGTCGTTCCGGTTCGACGTCACGGACGGCACGAACGCCGACGCGGTGCGCGTCGCGATCCCGGTGAAGCCCGATCATCACCCGGTGGTACACACCCTCGCTGGTGCCCTGCACGACACCGCGTCGGTCGATCTCGCGCTTCCCGCCGGCATGGACCTCGACCGCTCCCGCTTGTCGCTCTCCGTAGGTACCTCGCCGCTCGCGATGGTGCACGGCATGCAGGAGGCACTGCGCATCTACCCGTACTACTGCTCCGAGCAGGTGATCAGCGCCGCGGTGCCGCTCATCGCGCTGTTCCGGGCCGGTGCACAGCGCGGCGAGTCGCTGCTGACGGGCAATCCACGTCGCGACATCACGCGCGCCGTCGAGGTTCTCGCGAGCCGCCAGCGCGCGGACGGCGGCATCGGCTACTGGTCCGCCACCGACTGGACGAGCCCATGGCTCAGCGCCTATGCGGGCATGGTGATGCTCGACGCACGCGACGCCGGTGCCGGCGTCGTGGTCGACACGCTCGTGCTGCACCGCCTCGCTGCCTACCTCACGACCGACCTCCATGGCAAGGCGACGCTGGCGTTCAGTCCGGTCGCGCACTGGATGGAACGACGCGACATCAGGCTTCGCGAGCAGGTGGCCTCGGTCGACT
>JBDTYL010000279.1:0-13966 GCA_040005695.1 bacterium
CGATCGAACTGCGCGGAAAGCTCCGCCGGGAACAGCTCGGAAAGTTTCCGGCCCACGGCCCGATCGCGCTCGATGCCGCTCAACTGCTCGATCTGCGTGTTCCAGCTCTCGACGCGGTCGTCCAGGTCCGCAGCCAGAATGCCGACATTGATCGATTCCACGATATTCTCGCTGAATTCCTTCAGCCGTTCGTATTCCACAACCTTGCGCTGCAAGGAGCGGTAGAGCGTGGCGTTTTCCACGGCGATCGCGACGTACCCGGCCAGAGTCTGCATCAGCTCCAGGTCCACGCTCGAAAGGTAATCGCCGTCCACGGTCCGTCACCCGTGAGGTTCACACCGTCGGGGGGCAGCCGGTGTTCCGCGCTGTCGATCTGCACGCTCCCGCCAGGTGCCGTGAACTTCACGGCGTTCGACACGAGGTTCACGAGAATCTGGCGCACGTGCATCTCGTCGCCGACGTATCCGGAGGCGGCGCCAGGGACCACGCTGCTGGCGAGGCGGATGCCCCGCGCCGCCGCCTGCGGCTGGGCCAGTGCCAGCGTCCCCAGCACCGCATCATCGACGTTCGCGACTTCCGCATCGAGGACCATCTCGCCCGCCTCGATCTTCGAGAGATCCAGCACGTCGTTCACCAGCGCGAGCAGGTGCTCCGCGCTCGTGTGCAGCCGCGCGAGATGGCTCCGCTGCTCCACGTTGACAGCGCCGCTGATCTCCAGTTCCAGCAGGTTGGTGTAGCCGATGATGGCGTTGAGCGGCGTCCGCAGCTCGTGGCTCATGGTCGCAAGAAACTCGCTCTTCGCCGCATTGGCCGCGGTGGCGCTCGCCTCGGCAGACTCCGCGCGCCGGAGGCTCGCACTGCGCTCCGCTTCCGCCGCGTGCCGCTCGTTGACGTCCTGAAAGTAGACGGTGAGACCTTCCGGCCCCGGATAGGCGCGGACCTCGAACCAGGTGTCGAGCGGTGCGTAGAGCTCCTCGAACACCACGGCCTGTCCGGTCTCCGCGGCGCGGTGATACTGCTCGTCGAACCGCGAGCCGACCGCGGGAGCGAATTCCTCCCAGATGCTGCGTCCCAGGAGCTCTTCGCGCCGGCGCGCCAGCACGTGCTCCGCGCGATCGTTCACGTAAGTGAAGCGCCAGTCGTGGTCGAGGGCGAAGAACGCATCCGAGATGGAAGAGAGGATCGCGTCCAGCCGGGCATGGTCGGTAGTCGTGACCTGCGCCTGCTCAGCGAGCGTCTCGGCCTGGACTTCCATCTCGGTCGCGGCCTCCTGGAGCTGCTGGTTGACGAACTCCGTCTGCAGTTGCTGCTCTTCCAGCCGCTGGTTGGCCAACTCGAGCTGCATGCCCTGCTGCTCGAGGTCACTGTAGGCTTCCGCAAGGCGCGCGAGTGCGTTCTCGTGGCGGCGGCTCGTGGCGCGAAGCTCGATCTCGCTGAGCGCCATGAGCGCGAGGTCGGACAGCACCTGAACATCGTGTTCCGTCCACGCGCGTGGCTGCTTCTCGATCGCGCAGAACGCACCGATGGCCTGGCCGTCGATGAGCAGCGGGATACCGACGTACGCGGCGACCTCGAGTGACGCGACGGTGGCCTGGTCGCGGTATCGCGGGTCGGCGCGCGTGTCGGGGATCACGATGGGCGCGCGCGCGAGGACCGTGAAGTGACAGAACGTGGGGCCGCCCAGCTCGCGCATCGGCTGCCCAAACCCGCACGACGACTTGTAGAAGTCGCGATTCTCGTCCACGAGCGAGATGAAGGACGCGGCGACGCCCAGGATTCGCACCGCGAGGCGCGTCAGTCGATCGAACGCGGCCTCGACGTCGCTGTCGAGCAGGCCCGTGGCATGCAGGGCGGCTACGCGGATGGGATCGGTTCGCGCCCGCTCGAGCTCGTCCGCAGAAGGCGCCTCAGGCGGCGAGCTCTGCGACGTCATTCCGTGAAGCTCTCGGCGACGGACTCTACGTGGGTGCGTGTTGATGACATGCGCGACTGCCCGTGATCAGTGGAACAGTCATCCCTAGGCAGGTCGTGTACCGGAGGTGGAGTCACATCAGTTGGTGTACCGTGCCGGACTGCCGGCGCCACGCACGTGGTGGCGGACTACCGGTACTATACCGAACGCGGCACTACCTTCACGCCAGGCCCTGCCGGATGGCCCTGATGACGCGATCCGCGAACAGGTCCACCTCATCCACCGTCGTGTAGACGCTCGGCGTCACGCGGAGGCCCTTGAACTCGTCGGTGACCATCGGGGTGGTGACGATGCGATGCTGGCCGAGGAGCCATCCGCCGAGCTTGCCGAGGTCCATCCCGTCGATTGCCACCACGCCGATGGCGCCCGAGCGGTCAGGGCCGATCTCGGTGATCATCTTCACGCGGTCGCTGGCGGCGAGGAGTTGCTTCGCCCAGCGGTCGCGCAGGTAGCGGAGGCGCGCGATCTTCCGCTCCGGGCCCATGCCGCGGTTGAACGCGACCGCGACGGAGATGGCATTGTGGTTCGCCGCGGGGTGCGTGCCGATCTCCTCGTACTTCCGGATGTCGCCCTCCTGCTCCACGCCGCCCGCCATGAGCGGCCACAGTGACTTGATCCGATCCTTCCGAACGTAGAGGAAGCCCGTGCCGATGGGCGCGTGCATCCATTTGTGGAGGCTGGTGCCGTAGTAGTCGGCACCGAGGTCGTCGCGCGTGAAGGGAAAGTGCGCGAAGGCGTGTGCGCCGTCGACGAACACCTGAATGCCCTTCGGCTTCGCGAGGTCCACGATTTCGCGCACCGGCGCGATGTAGCCGGTCTGGAAGCTGATGTGCATCACCTCGATCACCTTCGTGCGCGGCGTGATGGCGTCCGCGATGTGCTGCACGTACGACGCGGTGCTCAGCACGGGCGTCTCCAGCTTCACGCGCTTGAGCACGATGCCCTCGCGGCGCTCTCGCTGCCGCCACGCGTTCTGCATGCGCGGATAGTTCTGCGTCGTCATGACGACTTCGTCGCCGGCCTTGAGGTCGATGCCGAAGATCATTGTCTCATTGGCCTCCGACGCATTGCGCGTGATGGCCATCTCTTCCGGATCGCAGCCGAAGTCCTTCGCCAGGTCGCGCCGCACCGACTCGATGCGCGGCTCGAGCACGCGCCACATGTGCTCCACCGGCAGCTCGTTGGTGAACCGCAGGTCGCGGATCATCTGCTCGAGCACGTGCGTGGGCGTGGGGCTGCAACCGCCGTTGTTCAGGTTGATCATGGTGCGATCGAGGTCGAACGCCCGCTGGATCTCTGACCAATAGCTTTCGTCGTCGGCCAGGGCGACGGGGGCCGCGGTGCCGCCGACAGCGGCCGCACGGAAGAGATGGCGGAAGGCGTCACCACGCATCATCGGGGCGGCGATGCCGGCGCCGAGGACGGAGTGCACGAACGTGCGGCGTGATTGCATGGGAAGTGGCGTTGGGGATGGGACGAATCATCCCGCACCGGGACGGCGCTGTCCAGAGTCGCGGCGTAACGCTTCCCGGAGCGCTGAAAAGGACTTGTCCCCGTGGTCCGCGTGGGTCACCCTTCGCGCGTGCGCACACGACACGGACTGGCCGTCCTTTTCTGCGGTTTGCTCGCCGCGGGCTGCCGCGACGCCCGGGGCGCCCTGCAGCAGGGCTTCTCGCGGATGTCTTCGGGCGGCGCGGCGCACCTGATCATCGCTCGCGTGATGGCAGATCCCGTTTCCGTCAGCGACGACAAGGGCGAGTGGGTGGAGATCGCGAACACCGGCAGTCGTACGGAGGACCTGCGCGGATGGCGGTTGGAGTCCGCGCACGATCCGGGGTTCACCGTGCCGGGCTCGCTCCTGGTGCCGGCCGGCGGCGCGGTGATCCTCGGCCGTTCAAACGACGCGGCCATGAATGGCGGCGTGCACGTGGACCTCGCGTACACGGGCATCGTGCTTGGCAACGGCGCCGACTGGCTGGCGTTGCGCGACCCGTCCGGCGTGACGGCAGACTCCATGGCGTGGAGCCGGGCGCCGCGTGGGGTGCCCATCGACACACGCGCGGAGCGCGGCGGCGGCGTGGCGCCTGCGACCATGCCTGCCGACTCCGCCGGCCGTGCGGCGACGGCGGATACGTTGCCCGCAAACGTGACGCCTCGGCCGCCGCGGGATCCTCGCGAGCTGGTGGTGCGCGTGCTCGACGTCGGGCAGGGCGACGCGATCCTCATCGAGAACGGGGCGTCCACCGTGCTCGTGGACGGCGGTCCCAACGCTACCGCCCTGGGGCGCCACCTCGACGCGCTCGGCTTGAACGGCACGACGATCGACGCGGTGATCCTCACGCATGCGCACGCCGACCACTACCAGGGGCTGCGCGAGCTGTTCCGGAGCCGACGTCACATCACGGTGCGGTTCTTCTGGGAAAACCAGGATCCGTCCACCAACCGCACGCTGCAGACGCTGCGGGACTCCATTGCTGCCCGCGTCCGCGACAGTTCGCTGACCTACCGCGACACCGACGATCCCTGCGTCAATGGTACGCCAGTCTGTACCGTGACGCTCAAGGGCGGCGCGAAGATCCACATCATGCGCCCGGATCCTGACGGTCAGGGCGCCAACAACCGCTCGCCCGCCATCAAGCTCGTGGGGCCGGATTCCGCCTCGTTCACGATGTGGATGGCGGGTGACGCCGAGACGGAGGCGATCGCGTGGTTCGCGCGGGCGGGATACCAGCGCGTGCCCGGCATGCGTGTGGACGTGCTGAAGGCAGACCACCATGGCAGCTGCAACGGGGTGACGGACAGGTACCTCGACCTGCTGCAGCCGTCGCTGGTGGTGACGTCGCTGGGGGCGGTAAACGACTACGGCCACATGCATTCGCAGGCGAAGGCCATGTACCAGCGACACGGCGTCCCGTGGTATCGCACCGACCAGAACGGGACGATCACGCTACGGTCGGCGGGACTTCCCGGAGCGCACTACACGGTGAGTGTCGAGCGTGGTTCACGGAACATGTCCGGACCCAGCGACCGTCGATCGACGGCCGTGGGGTGTCGGCTTTGGTGATTGGGCGGCTTCAAGCTGCCGTCCTGTGCGCAGCGAAGTCTGAAAGAGGAGTTTCGCCGTTCCCAGCAACGGTTTGGGCGTCGAGAGCCGAAGCACCGCCGGCGCCCTCGAGGCGCCGACGCCCGGATCCCTGACTTCGGTCGTCAACCATGGTCTGGTGTGCACCGGGTCGAGCCCCCTGCTCAAATGGCGACAGAGGCCGCCGTCCGATGACCGCACCCAGAAGGAAGGGCAAATCCCTCGCTGCGTGCAGGATGACTACGGCACCAGCTTCGACGAGGCGCCATCCATGAGCTTGCGCGTGAAGTAGGTGTACTCGAGCGCCGTGGTGTGTGCGCGCTGCTCGATGTTGGCGCCGGCGCCATGCCCGCCCTCGATCACCTCGTAGAACAGGTATGGCTGCTTGAGGTCCGCCAGCTTCGCCGCGAACTTGCGCGCGTGCTGCGGGCCGACGCGATCGTCCTTGGTGGTGGTCCAGATGAGCGCCTCCGGATACTGCACGCCCTGTTTCAGGTTGTTCAGGGGCGAGATCGAGGCGAGGAACGCGCGCTCGTCCGGCTTCGACACGCTGCCATACTCGCCCACCCAGGACGTCCCGGCGGCGATCTGCTCGTAGCGCAGCATGTCGAGCAGCGGCACCTGGATGTCCACCGCGTGCCAGAGATCGGGGTGCTGTGTCATCTCGACGCCCATCAGGAGGCCGCCGTTGGAGCCACCCTGGATGCCCAGCCGGCGCGAACTCGTGATCCCGCGCGCAATGAGGTCCTTCGCCACGGCGGCGAAGTCGTCGTAGATCACCTGCCGCCTGGTCTTGAGGCCGGCCTCGTGCCACGCGGGGCCGAACTCGCCGCCGCCGCGGATGTTCGCGAGCACGTACACCCCACCGTGCTCGAGCCACAGCTTGCCCACGGTGGCCGAGTACGACGGCGTGAGCGAGACCTCGAAGCCGCCGTAGGCGTAGAGGATCGTGGGGTTGGCGCCATTGAGCGCCATGCCCTTCGGGTGCACGACGAAGTACGGCACCCGCGTGCCATCGGTGGACGTCGCCTCGAACTGCTCGACCACGCTCCTGGTGGCGTCGAAGCGGGGAGCGAGCGTCTTCACCTGCACCGCCGTCGCGCTCTTCGCGTCGGCGATCCACACACTGCTCGGCGTGAGGAACCCGTCCACGTTCACGAAGGCGCGATTGCTGGCGTTATCGGTGCTTCCCACATTGGTGGAAATGTTGCCGGGAAGGGCCAGCGCCGTGCGCGTCCACGCGCCGGACGGTGCGTGCGTGAAGACGAACACCTTGCCCGTGACGTTGTGGTAGATGCTGGCGAGCAGCCGGTCGCGCGTGGCGGACACGCCCGACACGGACTCGCGCGGACCCGGCTCGAAGATGGCTGTCGCCCGGAGGTGCGCCGGATCGCGCATGGCGGCGCCGGCGTCGAACGATGCGATGGCGCCCCCGCGAATCGTCGTGCTGCCGGACACCCACGGCTCCGACAACTGCACGATCACCTGGTTGTCGAGGAAGTCCGTGACGCTGGCCTTGAGCGGGATGCTCAGCCGCGCCACGTCGCCGGGACGGATGATGTAGTGCTCGTACTCGAAGGTGCTGGTGGGGCGATTGATGAAGCTCGCGCGGTGGCCCGCGCCGTCCACGACGGTGAACGGGCTCACGCCGTAGCCTCCGTCCTGCGCCGTCCCGCGGAACAGCTCGACGGCGGCGGAGAGCGGCTGGCCACGCGCGATGCGCTTGACGATGAACGGGTAGCCGGAGGTGGTGAGCTCGCCCGCGTTCCACTCGCGCGACACGAGCAACGTGTCCTCGCCCATCCACGCCAGGCGCTGCTTGCCCTTGGGCAGCTCGAAGCCGTTCGGGACGAACGTGCCCGTGCGCAGGTCGAACTCGCGGAAGGTGCCCGCATCCTCACCGCCATCGGAGAGGTTGAGCATGCAGCGCCGCTCGGCCGGCTGCGCGCAGCTGGCGCCATGCCATACCCAGTTGGCTTTCTCCTTGGTGGCGAGTGCGTCGAGGTCAAGCACGGTGGTCCAGGCCGGCGACGTCGTGCGGTAGCTGTCGAGCGTGGTGCGGCGCCAGATACCGCGTACGTGCGCAGAGTCCTGCCAGAAGTTGTACAGGGCCCCGCCGATGAAGCTCACGTACGGAATGCGATCCTTCGCCTCGCCAATGCGCAGCGCTTCCCGGTAGTTGCTCACGTAGCGGGGATCGCGCTCCAGCACGTTCACCGTCTTCGCGTTTTCGGCACGTACCCAGGCCATCGGCTTCTCGCCGTGGGCGTCTTCCAGCCAGATGTAGGGATCGGTGGCGCTGGCCTGCGCGGCGAGACCGCGTGGCGCCGCAATCACGGCAAGGAGCGCGAGAGCGGGGAGGACCTGGATGCGCATGGCGGGTGGGTGAGGGAGGACGTCAACATACGCGTTCCTCCCTCGCACTGCACCACCGAGCTACTTCTTCCGCCTCGCCTGCGAGAGTGCGCTGCCGGCGGCCGACTTGGACGCCTTGGCCGACCGGCCGTCACGCAGCGTGGCAGATGCCTTCGTCGCCGCGGCTGGGGATGTCTTCTTCGTGGTGCCGCGCTGCGCCAGTGCGCTGCCGGCCGCCGACTTCGACTTGGGAGAGGTGCTCTTGCTCCGCAGTGTCTTCGAAGCGCTCTTCGCCGCCTTCTTGCCCGTCTTTCTCGTCGCCATGCGTCACCCTCTTGAAGGAGTGGCGTGAAACAAGGCAATGACCATGCCCCACTCCGTCCGGGAGACCGCGTGGCGTGATTGGAAGCAGATCCTTCGCTGCGCTCAGGATGACAACACGAGCAGATTATTCGCCGCGCTCAGCATGACAACACCAGCAGATCCTTCGCTGCGCTCAGGATAACAACACAAGCAGATCCTTCGGTGCGCTCAGGATGACAAACGAGCTGCGCTCAGGATGACAAGTGAACCGCGCCCGGGATGACAAAAAGAGAGCCGCGACGCCGGACTTTCCGGTCGCCGCGGCTCCCGTACGACGTGGACTACTTCTTCGGATCGAGGATGTCGTCGATCCGCTTGATCGCGCCGGCGATGTGCAGCTGAGTCGCGCGATCACCCGAGCCGGCGTGCGCACGCAGGTCGCTGCGCAGCGTGACGAGCGAGCCGCGAAGCTGCGACTTCGCGTCGTCGCTCAGCGGAAGCCGCACGATGCCGAACTGTCGCAGCTGCGCCGCGAGCACCGGGTTCTCGGGCGGCGGATTCAGCTTGCGCTCCACCTGCGTGAGATAGTCGCTCTGGAGCTCGCGGCGGAACGCGTCGATCGACTGACCCGCGTAGATCTCCGACCAGAGGCCGCGGCGCAGGTCGTCCAGAAGCGACGCCATGGTGTAGACCGTGCCCTTGTCGGACGCGAGTGCCTCGCCCTCGAGCAGGCGGTTCAGGCGACCGTCATCGAGGACGGCGGTGAGCACGCGCGCCTGTGCGTTGTTGATGCGGTTGATCATGCCGCCTGCCTCGAAGCGGTTGGCGATCTCCGGACGGATGAGCCACGTGGGCGTCCGGAACACGTTCTCGTTGATGAACTTCACCGCCTCGACCTGACGCGCCCTGGGGAGCGCCGTGTACACCGGGCCGCTCTGGCTGCCCGACTTGTACCACACGGTGCCACCGCCCACCATCGTGGCCACGTGACCCGCTTCCGTCGCCCACTGCCCCACCGTGCGATCGTAGACTTCCTTCAGGTCGCTGTTGTCTTCACCCGGCTCGGTCGCGGTGCCCGCGACGTAGCCGATGATGCGATGCAGGTTCTTGTAGCCCAGCATGGTGGACTTCACGGGATCCGCGTCGCCGACGGCCTCGCTCTGCGTGCCGAATGCGCCGAATTCATTGTTCGCCGAGAAGCGGAGCCACGGCACCGTGTCCTGGATGCGCGTCCATTTCTCGAGCGTGGCGCGCTCCGCCGCGGCCGACGTGGCGCCGGGAATGGGACGGTAGCCCCAGCCGATCGCCCACTTGTCGTATGGGCCGACGCGCGGGATGATGTCGTCGATCGCGATGCCATCCTCGGGCTGCGCCACGTAGTTGTAGCGCGAGTAGTCCATGATGCTCGGCGAGTGTCCCATGCGGTGCACCCAGCTCGCACTGCGCACCGAGTCGGCGGGATACGTGGAGCTGCCGATCTGGTCGTGCTGCAGGCCAATGGTGTGGCCGATCTCGTGCGCGACGACGAATTCCAGCAGCCGGCCCGTGAGGGAGTCCGGGAATGGGAAAGTGCGAGCGCGCGGATCGAGGTGGGCCGCCTGCGTGAAGTACCAGTCGCGATTGAGGTTCATCACGTTCTGGAACATGCGCACGGAGCCGTTGAGGATTTCGCCGGTGCGCGGGTCGCTCACGTGCGGGCCCTGGGCGTTCTCCGTGGTGCTGGGCAGCCACCGGATGACGGTGTGGCGGATGTCCTCGGCCGACCAGTCCGGGTCGTTGGCCGGTGCGTCCATCGCGACGATGCCGTCGCGGAAGCCGGCGGCCTCGAAGGCGGGCTTCCAGTCGTTGATCGCCTTGCGGACCCACGGCTTCCACTGCTCGGGGGTGTTGGGATCCACGTAGTAGACGATGGGCTTCTTCGGCGCGCACAGCCCCTCGGCATCGGCGGGGCCGGCGCACTCGAGACGGTACTTCGTGATGTACTGGCGACGTGCGGCTCGGCTGTCGGCGCCGAAGTCCACGTAGCGCTCGGAGAAGAAGCCGACGCGCTCGTCGAAGCGGCGGGGCATCATGGGATGCTCCGGCAGGCGGACGATGCTCCAGTGGGCGAGCACGCTCTGCGCGGGACGCGGCGCGCCACCCGGCAACTGCGGGGCACCCCCCGCAGACGCGACGGTGCCGGTTTGCGTGGCCTCGACCTCGACATTCTCCGGGAAGGCCACGACGCGCTCCACGAAAGAGCGGGTGGGATCCAGCTGGCCGCGGATGGCGCTCAGCTCGGGAACCGAGGTCGTGAAGAGGCGGGTGACGTCGATGACGGCGGCGCTGTCCGGCCCGTACGCATCGACGTTGAACGCCGCGATGATGGGCGCGTAGTTCGAGGCAATGACGGCCTTGTACACCGTGAGCGCCGTGTCCGCGGTGATGGTGTAGGCCGGCGCCCGCAGGATCACGCGGTTACCGTTGCGCTCCCAGCGGGCGGCCGACTCGGCGAACTGGTCGCCGCCGTAGCTCGTGGCGCCGCCGGGTCCCATCGGATCCGACGCTGCGGCGCGGGCGTAGCGACCGACGATGAGCTCATCCTTGCCCAGCTCGCTCGCGGGAATCTCGAAGTAGAGGCGATCGCCGACGCGATGCGTGGCAAAGAGGCCGCGGCGCGTCTTCGCTTCGCTGGTGATGACGCGGTTGTAGGGACGCGGCGCACTGGCCGGCGGTCCACCGGCGCCGCCAAGCGCGCGTCCGGCGGTGTCCTGCGGTGCAGCGCCTGGCGCGCCAGACGGGAATCCATTGCCGCGGCCGGCCGAGGCAGACTGCTGTGGCGCGGGCGCCGTCGCGGGCGCTGCCTGGCCGCCCTGGCAGCCCGCCAACGCGGTCGCGGCGATGAGGGGAAGAACGCGAATCTTCATCATGTGGGGTTGGGACGACGGAAGGGTGTGACGCCCGGCCGCGCAATGCGGCGGTGCCGCGACGCGCCGGGTACTTCATGGGTGACGCATGAACGTGGCAGAACGCTGCAAGGTTCACAGTGCCACGTCACCGCCGGGATCGCGCTTGCGCGAGGTGGCCATGGCCTGCGCCGTCCTGTCGGCCGACGCACGCAACGCCTTCTCCGTGGCGGCGCGGTCGATGACGATGGTGACCACCACGGAATCGGTGTCTACGCCCGGCGCCCGCGTCACCTTGAGGAGCTGCCCTTCGGCCGCGCCGTCAGGCAGCAGGTACCGCGGCACGCTGAGCATGCGCGCACCGTCTTCCTCCACGCGGGCGACGCCTTCCGCGATCGCGTCCACCGACCAGCTGTGCTCCGAGTTCGCGGTCATGGATGTACCTCCCTGTCGATGGAATCGTGCGCCGTACCGGCAAGTTCCGGTGCCTGAAGACTGCGGGTCCGCGCCTCCACGGGCTCGAGCGCGGGGATGGTGGTGCGTTCCGCGGCGCCGAGATCGCGGAGCCTGCGTGCCGTGACGAACACGCGGGACTCGAGCGAGCCCACCGCGCGGTTGTAGCTGGTGACGGCGCGGTCGAGCGATGTGCCCAGCTCGTTCACGTGGTCGCCGAGTGTCGCGAGCCGTTCGTAGAGCGTGGCGCCGAGTGTGCCGATCTCGCGGGCACCGTCGGCGATGCGGGCTTCGCGCCAGCCGAACGAGACGGCGCGCAGCAGTGCGATGAGCGTAGTGGGCGTGGCGAGGATGACGCCGCGCGCCGCGCTGTCGTCGAGCAGCGCGGCGTCGTGCTCGAGGGCGGCCGAGAAGAAGGCCTCTCCGGGAAGGAAGAGGACGACGAACTCCGGTGTGGTGCCGGGTCCGAGCTGCTCCCAGTACGTCTTGCGCGCGAGGGCGTCAACGTGCGCACGGAGCTGGGCTGCGTGTGCGCGAAGGAGTCTCGCGTGATCCCGATCGTCTGTTGTTGTACTGGCGTCAAGGTATGCCGTTAGTGGCGCTTTCGCATCCACGATAACGGCACGATTTCCAGGAAGCCGGACGACCATGTCTGGCCGCAGGCGATGAATGTCACCGTCGTCGTTCATGGTCGATGTCGTCACCTGCGTCTCGAAATCGCAGTGCTCCACCATGCCCGCCAGCTCGACCACGCGACGCAACTGTACCTCGCCCCAGCGACCGCGGACGTTCGGCGTGCGCAGCGCGGTGGACAGTTGCTGCGTCTGGTCGCGGAGCCCCTCGCTCGCGGCCGCGATCGTGTGCATCTGCTCGGCGAGCGCACCGAACTGCATGGCGCGTTCGCGATCGAAGCTGGTGAGGCGCTGATCGTATCGCTCGAGTTCGGCGCGCAGCGGATCGAGCAACTCGCCAAGGCGGTGCATGGCGGGTCCTTCGCCGGCGGCACCGCTGCGCCGCAACGACGCCAGCGCGGCGAGCAGGAGGCCCGCGCCGGCGAGCAGGCCGAGCGAAAAGATGACGAGCGTGGCAGCGGCAGTCATCGCGCGCGACTCAGTCCTTCATCGTGGCGGCACTGGTGCATGGCGCTGCGGCGCCGAAGTGCAGGTGCACGTCGGTGGCGGCACCTGCGACGGGTACGGTGACGACGAACAGGTTGTCGTAACCGGAGTCGCAGATGTCGGCCGGCCTGGCGGCGCCGAGCGCCTCGATGATGGCGGGGATGGTGTTGCTGTGGCCGACGAGGAGCACCGTGCGGCCGCGATAGCGCGCGAGCAGGCTGTCGGCGGTGGCGCGCGCGGTGAGGCGCGCGTCGAGCACATCGACGGGTAGGCCGAGTCGCGTGGCGGTGGGCGCTGCGGTGGCGTGCGTGCGGAGGAACTGTGTGCTCACCACGTCGCGCACGCCGGCATCCTTTACGAGATCGGCGAGTGCTTCTGCGCGCGCGATGCCTGCGGCCGTGAGCGGCGGGTCGGCCGCGGGCTCCGCGGCTTTCTCCGCGTGCCGCACGACGATGATCGTGGTGCTTCCCGCCGCGGTGGACTGGGCGTGGAGCGTCGGGGCGGCGAGGAGCAGCCCGGCGACGATTCGGATGGCGAGAGCATGGCGCATGGCGAGAGAAGGAACTCGCTCACCATGCGCGCGTCAACACACCACACGCTGCCTGAACCGGCGAGCCAACCACTCTCGCCGGCCCCACTCAGGCAGCGTGCGGTGTGTCTGACGAAACCTGCGCGCCTGCAACCGGCTGGACGTCGATCACCTGGCCGACGCCACGAGATGGGCGTCCGCCGAGCATGCGAGCTGCGACCTGCGACGGCATGTAGACCGTGGCCTTGGCCACGGCGGGCGACACGGCGAACGTCGGCAGCGAAACGCCGTAGACGGAAATGTGACGGAACAGCTTCGGGTTGATCATCGTGGTGTCCTGGAAAGTGCCTTCACCCGATCTGACACCGCGACCGCACGAATGGTTTGCAACGCCCCGCTGTCCTCACGCCATACGGTCGGCGGCGCCCAGAGTTTCGGCGCGCACCGAGGCTAACGCGTCGAGCACCACCGGACACAGCCGGGTACCGCGGTCGCTCTCGAGGATCTGCGTGACCTTCGCGTCCGGCATGCCGGTGCGGTACGGCCGGTCGGAGATGAGGGCGTCGAAGATGTCGGACACGACGAGGATTCGCGCAGGGAGGTCGAGGTCCGCGGCGCCGACGCCGAACGGATAGCCGGTGCCATCGAGCTTTTCGTGGTGCAGCGATGCAGTGCGCGCGAAGGCGCGGAATGCCGATACCCGCTCGAGAATGTCGAGCGTGAAGCGCGGATGCCGCTCCATCACGGTGCGCTCGTCCGGGGTCATCGGGCCGTTCTTGTCGAGGATGGTGTTGGAGACGCCGAGCTTGCCGACGTCGTGCAGGAGGCCGGCGCGGTAGATCCGGCGCTGCTCGGCCTCATCGAGCCCGCAGTGTCGCGCGACCTGGCGCGCGACGTCGGCGACGCGAGTGGAGTGGCGGTACGTGAAGGGGCTCTTGGCGTCGATGATGTCGGCGAAGGCGCGGCACACGACGTCCAGCCTGTCCGCGTCGACGTTGATCACGCGATCCTTCGGCTCGGCCGCCACCACCGCGGCAGCGATGTCGCCTTCGAGGAGTGACCACCAGGCGCGGTCGTCCTTCCAGCCGCAAACGATCCTCACGAGCGTGGGATCGAACCAGGTGCCGCGCCGCTTGCGCGCGACCTCGAGTGCCGCTCGCGGGCCGCCGCGGGCGTGAAATACTTCGAGGGTCTGCGCCAGATTCGCGATGCGCGCGAGGAGAGGGATATCGGCGCCGGCGAGGCCGCGGGCGTAGCCCAGGCCGCACC
>JBDTYL010000280.1:0-15830 GCA_040005695.1 bacterium
GCGGCGGCACCCTCACCATCCTGCCCGAGGGCGTGGACGTCGAGGTGATGAAGACCGGTGGGCTCGGCGGCATGTTCTTCTCCATCGACCACGCGCGCTTCATCCACCGCCAGCTGCTCGCCGCGCCTCGCCTGCGTGACGTCGTGTCAGCGGTGGCGCCCCAGATCGATGGCAAGCTCCTGTACCTGCGCACGCCGGATGGCCGCGAGCGTGCCGTGCGCGGCGGCGGAGACATCCCGTCGCTGACGGCCGCCGTGGGTGCGGCACCAGACGTGACCGCAGGCTCCTGGTCAGACGACTCGCTCGACCGGCGGTGGCGAACACCCTCTGCCGCGGAGCTTCGCCACGAGATCGATCACTTCCACTTGCCGCCGCCAGCCGCACGTCACGATCCGAGCTGGGCCGAATGGCACTACTTCAACGTCATCTCGCCGGACCGCAGGCAGTGGGCGTTCATCTCGTTCATCGTCGCGGGAGCCGTTGGTGATAGCGCCGGCCGCTGGGGTGGGCAGGTGCTGGTGACACTGCACACGCAAGGAGAGCCCGCGCGCCGGTTCACGACGGCAGTACCCTCGTCGCGCGTCACGTTCGGAACCACCACCGCCAACCTTCAGCTCGGCGATTCACGCGTGGCGGTGCTCCCCGACGGCCACTACGGCATCCACGTCGAGGCGCGCGAGGATGGCAGCGGAATGCCGCTGTCGCTGGACTTCGACGTGGCGCCGGCGCAGGGCGCGTACTTTCCCGGCGCGGCGCTCACGAGCGGCGTCGTGAGCGGCTACGTGGTGCCCGCGCTCCGCGCCGACGCGACCGGACGAATCTGCGTCGCAGCGGTGTGCCAGCCGTACGCCGGTGTGCAGGCGTATCACGACCACAACTGGGGCGTGTGGCGCGGCGTGACATGGGAGTGGGGCGCTGCACGTGCGGGCGAGTACACCGTGCTGTACGGACGCGTCGAGCCGCCCGACAGTGTGGGCGCCGTGCAGCCGCTGTTCGTCTACCTCGTGGACGCGAAGGGATTCCTGGCCGTCTTCCGCCCGCGCGCCGTCACCTACGTGGACGGTCGCGTCACGCGCGTGGGGTCGCAGTCCGTGCGCACGCCATCGAACGCGGAGCTGATCGACGTCAGGGGAAATGACACGTTGCGCATCGCGCTCGATATCGAGGACGCGGTGGCGACGGACACGCGAGGTACCGGTGCCGAACGCGGCGACGGGCTCGCGGCGCGCGGCCTCGCGCGGCCGTACTTCGTGCAGATGAAGGGAACGGCCACGATTTCAGGCCGCATAGGAGGAACCCCGCTCGCCGGAAGGGGAGCGGGGTTCTTCGAGACGTACCGCTAGCGGCGGTCCGTCAGGCTCAGGTGTCGAGGCGGCGCGGCGAGTCCGTCGCGTCCTTGCCCGGGCGCGATGCCGGGTTGCCGTCCACGCGATCCTTCATGTCGTCCACGACGTTGGCAGCCTTGTTGCCGACGCGCTCGGCCGCATTCGCGGTCTTGTTCGCCGCGTTGCCGAGGGTGGACCGGCCGCGCGTGAAGCCTTCGCTCGCGTAGCCGCTCACGGTGTTCCAGTCGCCGTACTTGCGCGCGTGCTCGGGCGTCCAGCCGCGCTGCAGGTCGCTGGACACGTCGTTCCAGTTCTTGCTCGAGTAGTCCGGGTTCGCTGCCGCCACGTGGCCGAGATGGTACGCGGGGCGCACATCGTCGTAGGAGCGATCGGCGAGCCGATTCGGCGACGACTCGTAGTTGGACCGGTAGAACTCGTCGTCGTGCGTCGTGACGTTGGCCGCCGCTTCCGTGACCGCACGGCCGCTCCACCATCCACCCATCGCGCCGGCGATGCCGCCGATGATCGTGCCGATGGGGCCGACAACCGAGCCGATCGCTGCGCCGGCGAGTACGCCGCCGATGCCGCCCACCGCCTCACCCGCCTCGTCCAGGTGGCTCGGGTTGCTGTCGTGCTTGCCGAGTGCTGCGTCCTTGGTGCGCTCGATCCGCGCGTCGGTCGAGTCCCGCATGTTGTCGCGATTGTCCACGAGTTCCTCCGGAGGTAAGTGAGTATGGCCACTGCAAGGGCAAAATCAGGACCCCTGCGGCAACACTGCACGAGCCCGCTCGACGGGCCGCACGCTTGACAGCGTGAATGCGCCCGCGCCGATTCTGGGCATGCTCTCGCGGATTCGCATCGGAACCCAGGGATGGAATTATGACGCGTGGGTTGCGCCGTTCTATCCTGTTGGGACGCGATCGACGGATTACCTCACCGTCTACGCGCGCGCCTTCGATACGGTCGAGGTCGACTCCACGTTCTATGCGGTGCCGCCAGTGAAAACGGTGCGCGGATGGTACGACCGCACGCCTGCTGACTTCGTGTTCGCGCTCAAGCTGCCGCAGGAGATCACCCACGAGCGGCGGCTGCGCGATGCCGCGGACGTAGCCGAATTGTTTTTCGATCGCGCACGCGAGCTCGGCCACAAGCTGGGTCCGGTGCTCATCCAGCTCGGTCCGGACTTCGGACCTGCTGAGCTCCCCGCGCTTGCCAACCTCCTTCCCACGCTGCCGCGCGACATCCGCTTCGCGGTCGAGTTCCGACAGCGTGCATGGATCAATGACGGCATCCTCGCGCTGCTGGCGGAACACGGTGTCGCGCTCGCCCTCACTGATGCCCGCTGGGTGCCCCGCAAGCAGATGCTGGCGCTCGCCGGCCGTCCCACCGCCGACTTCACCTACATCCGCTGGATGGGTGGCAATCGCGATATCGTGGACTACTCGCGCATCCAGATCGACCGCACGACGGAGCTCGCGCAGTGGGCCGGCGCACTCGCCACGCTGGCGAAGGTGCGCGTGAAGGTCTACGGATACGTGAACAACCACTACGCAGGACACTCCCCGCAGAGCGCCCGCGAGCTCCAGCGCCTGCTCGGTCAGTCGCCGCGGGAGCCCGAGACGCTCGGAGAGCAGATGTCGCTGTTCTAGCCTCGGTGGCATTCAGTAGCTTGCATCGCATGTCCCGACGCATTCTCGTGTTCTGCCTGCTGGCTGCCTGCGCCGCAGTGGTGTTCATCCGCCTTGGACTGTGGCAAATCGACCGCCTGCACGAGCGCCAGGCGCGCAACGCGATGATCGAGCACCAGCAACGCGGCGCGCCGATGCCGCTCGTGCAGTTGCCGCACGACACCGCGCAGGCGCACTACCGTGCGGCGAGTGTGGAGGGGCGGTACGACTACGCGCACGAGCTCGTGCTGAGCGCGCGCACGCGACGCGGCTCGCCGGGGGTGGACTTGATCACCCCCGTCCGGATTGCGGGTAGTGATACGGCCGTACTGGTCAATCGCGGCTGGGTGTATTCGCCCGACGGCGCCAGCGTGGACCAGCAACGGTGGCGCGAAGGCGACTCGGCACGGCTGAAGGGCTACGTGGAGATCGTCACCGCCGACACCGGAATTGCCGTCTCGCGATATCCGCGCATCATCCGGCACGTCAGTCGCGCCGAGATCGCGTCGAAGATTCCATATCCCGTGGCGTCGATCTACCTCATCGCCTTCGGCGATACCACGGACATGGCGCATCCCGCGCGCCGCGACCTGCCCGTGCTCAACGAGGGTCCGCATCGCGGCTATGCCCTGCAATGGTTCGCCTTCGCGCTCATCGCCGTCCTGGGCGCGGCCTACGTCGTGTACCGGGAGCGCGCCGACGCGCGCGGAATCCATGGTCGGCTGTCACCCCGCGAGAGCACGCGATAACTTTCGAGTCGTCCCCATCGCCGAGGCGCGAATGGCCGATCATGCCGCAGGACTGGCTTCCGAGAAGGAAGCTCGTGACGTCGCCGAAGCAGCCCGTGAAAGTGAATGGTCGGGCCCGAGCTTCGTGCGCGAGCTCTTTCTCGGTCGCTTTCGGCTCGACCTCATCCATCCGCACCCCACGCAGGACGATCCCGCGGAAGAGGCCCGCGCGAAGCCGTTCTTCGCGGCGCTGCGGGAGTTCCTCGAGCGCGTGGACTCGGACATGATCGATCGCACGGGCGACATTCCCGAGGCGTACGTCCAGGAGCTGCGCGAGATGGGCGCGTTCGGGATCAAGATTCCCGTCGAGTACGGCGGACTTGGCCTGTCCTACACCAGCTACACGCGCGCCATGGCCATGGTGACGAGCAAGGACGGTTCACTCACGGCACTGCTCTCCGCACACCAGTCCATCGGGCTGCCGCAGCCGCTCAAGCTGTTCGGTACGCCGGAACAGAAGCAGCGATTCTTCCCACGGTTGGCGAAGGGCGCGATCTCCGCGTTCGCCCTGACGGAAACGGACGCGGGGTCGGATCCGGCGAACATGCGCACGAGTGCGACGCCGAGCGAGGACGGCACGTACTGGACGCTCAGCGGTGAGAAGCTCTGGTGCACGAACGGCACGCGCGCGGAGCTGCTCGTCGTGATGGCGCGGACGCCGGACCGCATCGTCGACGGCAAGACGAAGAAGAAGCAGATCACCGCCTTCATCGTCGAGACGAGCATGCCTGGCGTGAGCGTGAAGCATCGGTCGCGCTTCATGGGGCTGAAGGCGATCGAGAATGGCGTCATTGCCTTCAATAACGTTCGTGTACCGAGCGAAAACATCATCTGGGGCGAGGGCAAGGGGCTCAAGCTCGCGCTGGTGACGCTCAATACGGGCCGCCTCACTCTCCCGGCGAGCTGCGCGGGCGGGGGCAAGGCGTGCCTGCAGGTGGCACGCACCTGGGCGAATGAACGCGTCCAGTGGGGCCAGCCCATCGGCAAGCACGAGGCGATCGCGCAGAAGCTCGCCCTCATGGCGGCCAATACGTACGCAATGGAATCGGTGGCGGAGCTCTGTGTCGCGCTCGCGGAGCGCGGGCACTACGACATCCGCCTCGAGGCGGCGATCGCGAAGATGTGGAACACGGAAACGGGTTGGCGCATCATCGACGACACGCTCCAGATCCGGGGCGGGCGCGGGTACGAGACCGCGGACTCGTTGCGGGCGCGTGGCGAGCCGGCCATTCCTGTCGAGCGCGCGATGCGCGACTTCCGCATCAACCTGATCTTCGAGGGCACGTCCGAGGTGATGCGCCTGTTCATCGCGCGCGAAGCGGTGGACCATCACTTCAAGACCGCATTCGCCCTCGTCGACAAGGATTCCAGCGGCAAGGAAAAGCTCGCCGCGCTCGGTCGCGTGGCGAAGTTCTATCCCGCCTGGTACGCGGCTCGGTGGTTCGGCAAGGGCGCGGTGCCCGCGTCGTACGGGGAGTTCGGGACGCTCGCCAGGCACATGCGCTGGGCCGAGCGCCAGTCGCGCCATCTCGGCCGCACGCTGTTCCACGCCATGGCGCGCTTCGGCCCGAAGCTCGAGCGGCGCCAGATGGTGCTCTTCCGCGCGGTGGACATCGGCGCGGATCTCTTCGCGATGACGGCGGCGTGCGTGCGCGCGCAGATGCTCGCGGCCGGGGGCAACCGCGAGGCAACCGAGCTGGCGGACCTGTTCTGTCGCGAAGCCCGGCAGCGCATCGCGGTGAACTTCCACCGCTTCTTCGGTGCCAACGACGAGGCCATCTACGCCGTGTCGAAGCGTGTGCTCGCCGGCGAGCATGCATGGCTGGAGCAGGGGATCGTCGGGATGCTGCCGCACGAGGAAAGGGCCGGCGCGAACGGCGCCGGCCCAGTGAAAGTCCCCGCCGCGACGGCGCCTACATCCCGCCCGATCGAAGCGCCTGTGTCTTGAGCGCCTGGTTGGCGTAGATCGCGACTTCCACGCGACGATTCTTCTGGCGACCGGCATCGGTGGCATTCGGTGCGACCGGCTCGGCCTCGCCGCGCCCCACTGACCGGAGCCGTGACGACGTCACGCCCTGGGAAACGAGATACGACTGCGCGGCTGCGGCGCGACGCCCCGAGAGCGCGGCATTGTACGCATCGGTTCCCACGCTGTCCGTGTGGCCGACGATCAGCACGTCGGTGTCCGGATACTTGTCGAGGCTCTTCGCGAAGGTGGCAAGGTTGTTCCGGGCTTCCGTACGCAGCACGTCGGAATCGAAGTCGAACAGCAGGCCGGAATCGAACGTCACCTGCAGCCCCTCCCCGACGCGCTCCACGATCGCGCCCGGAATGTTCTGCTGGATCTCCTTGGCCTGCTGATCCATCTGGTGCCCGATCACGGCACCCGCGGCCCCGCCCACGGCCGCGCCAATGATCGCGCCCTTGGCCGTGGATCCGTTCGCGCTGCCGATCGCGCCGCCGACCACGGCGCCCGCGCCCGCGCCGATGATCGCACCGCTTTCCTTCTTGTTGAGCGATGCGCACGCCGCTGCGCTGAACAGCATGGCCGCGGCGCCGAAGTGTCGAAGAGTTGAATGCATGAGAATGCTCCGGTCTGGTGGGCTCCGGCCGCGTGGAGCGGCCGAACATGGTGCCTTCCCAGTAAGCAGGTCCGGTGCCCCTTCAGCGAGCTCTACGGCTCGAATGCCGTATATCCCTCGTCCGCGATCGCCAACGTTCTCATGCCGCCGCCGACTCGCGTGGCGCCATCTGCAGTGCGATCACTGCAGCGGCGATCAACACGCCGCCGGCGTAGGTCCGCGGAGCGAGCTGCTGCCCCAGGACGACGCTGCCGAGCAAGGCGGTCCAGAACGGCTCGACGGTGCTGATGATCGCCGTGCGCACCGGCCCGATCACCGCCAGCCCGCGCAGGAACGCGATGAAGGCGATCACGGTGCAGACGACCGCCAACGCAATCACCGCACCCCACGCGTTCGGCGCGAGGTCGATCCGCGGCAGTCCTTGCCGTAGCGCTGCGATGGCGAGGACCACCGCTGCGCCGCCGGCCGCGAACGTCGACGCCACCGACGGTGGGAGACCGGCGGCGAGATGGCCGATGGTGGGAATGTACGCCGCGTAGATGAGTGCCCCGCTCAGCGCGAGGAAGGCCCCGTGCAGGTTGATGCCGCCCGCGCCGGGCACGCCGATCATCAACGCGAGGCCGGCCAGGGATATTGCGAGCGCCGCCACGCGCGATGCCGTCAGTCGCTCGACGCGCCGCACCGCGGACAGCACCACCACCCACGCCGGATAGGTGTAGAACAGGAAGGTCAGCGTCGCCACGGGGATGTACCGGAGCGCCGACAACGTCACGAACGCGATCGCCGCCTGGCCACCGCCCGCGAGGATCAGGAGCTGCATCGCGCGTCGAGGCGGTACGCGCATGGCCCGGAGGCCGCCGCTCACGAGCACGAGCAGCACGGCCGCGATCGCGTAGCGCCAGAACAACACGTCGATGAGCCGAGCGCCCGCGGTCAATGCGAGGCTCGTCAGTATCCCGATCGACCCGAAGCAGCACGCGCTGAACAGGATCAGCAGCGTGGCGCGCAGCGTCGATCGCGCGGGATCGCCCACGCGGTCCGGGGTGGTCACCTGAGCAGCAGGTGGAGCGCCACGTTGAAGTAGATGATGAGTCCCGTCACGTCCACGAACGTGGCGACGAACGGCGCCGACGCGCTCGCTGGATCGAAGCCCAGCCGGCGCATCACGAAGGGCAGCATGGCGCCGGCCAGCGTGCCGAACGTCACCACTCCCACCAGCGACACGGCGACCGTGAGTGCGACCAGGTCCGGATTGATCCCATTCTGGCCATAGTCGTGGCCGAGCAGGACACCGAACGCGGACACGTTGTGCACGTGCATCCACTGCCACAGCTCGATGCGGAAGAATCCGATCACGGCCAGCAGCATGCCGAGCGTGAAGCCCGTGCCCACCTCGCGCATGGCCACGCGCCACCAGTCGCGCAGCGAGATCTCGCGGAGGGCCAGTGCGCGGATGATCAGCGACGTGCCCTGCGATCCCGAGTTGCCCCCCGAGCTCACGATGAGCGGCAGGAAGATCGCCAGCACCGTCGCGCTGTCGATCTCCTTCTGGTACACCCCCAGCGCCGTTGCCGTGAACATCTCGCCGATGAAGAGGGCGCTCAGCCACACCGCGCGCTTCTTGATCATCGCCCAGAAGGCAATCTGGTCGTACGGCTCGTCCAGTGCCTCCATGCCGCCGAACTTCTGGACGTCCTCGGTCTGCTCTTCCTGAATCGCGTCGATCACGTCGTCGACGGTGATCACGCCGATGATGTGGTGCGACTCGCTCACCACCGGCACCACGACGAGGTCGTAGTTCGCGATCATGCGCGCGACCTCCTCCCGGTCGGCGCGCGGCGACACGCTCTGTACCTCGGTCCACGCCACGTCCGCGAGCCGCGTGCCTTCCTGCGCCGCGAGCAGCTCGCGCAAGGACAGCACGCCCTCCAGGCGCCCCTGCTCGTCCGTGGTGTAGATGGCGTGCATGGCCTCGCGCTTTCCGCTGCGGGCGATGACGCGCACCTTGCGCAGCGCTTCCTCCACGGACGTCGCCGACGATTCCGACACGAACTCGGTCGTCATCAGGCCGCCGGCCGAATCCGGATCGTACAGGCGCAGCGCCTGGGTCTCGCGACGCGCCTGCTCCGGCATCTCGTCGACGATGTCGCCGGCCGTCTCCTCGTCCAGCTCCTCGAGCACGTCGGCGCGCTCGTCCGGCGTCATCGCGCTGACGAACACCGCCGCCTGCTCGGACGGCATCGCCTCGAGCACCTCGGCGCGCAGTTCCTCGTCGAGGTACTCCAGCACGGAGGCCGCGCGGTCGCGCGGCAGCGCCGCGAGGAATACGGGGATCTGGTCGAACGGCATCGCCTCGGCGACGTCCGCGAGGTCGGCCGGATGCAGCTCCTCGGTCTCCGCTGCGACCAGCTCCGGCGATTCCTCGAGCAGCGCCAGGATGTCGGGCGCGAGCAGCGACCCCACGGGACGCTCCTCGGGATTCTTCTTCGGTGGCGTCATGGGCAGGACCTCGACGACGGCGGAGGCGAACAGCCCGTCAAAGTAGGCCCGCGGTCAGACGATCGGCAACCGCCGCCGCTCTTCCTCCGCGAGTGTCACGGCATACCCCGACGCATCGATCGCCGTGCGCAGCGCATCCGTCGTCGCCCGCCCATCGTGCTCGATCACCGCCGCCCCGATCGACACGTCCGCGGACACGATGCCCGGCACCGGTGTGAGCGACGTGAACACGGCCTGCACGCAGCGCTGGCTGCACATGCCGTCGATGCGGAGTCGGGTGATCATGACGCAATATCGCTCGCCGCCGCCGATCGCGGTACATTGCGGAATGATCCGATCCCTCGACGCGATCCGCTCCGATTTCCCCGCGCTCGACCGCCGCGAAGGGCCGCACGACGTGGCCTATTTCGACGGACCCGGCGGCACGCAGGTGCCGCACGCCGTCGTCGCCGCGATGACCGACTACCTGTTGCACCACAACGCCAACACGCACTGGGCCTACCCCACCAGCGTCGAGACGGATGTGCTGCTGGGTGGCGCACGCGCGGCGTTCGCGGACTTCTTCAATGCCACGCCGGCAGACGTGTCGTTCGGCAACAACATGACGAGCATCGCCTTTCACCTGGCGCGGGGGCTCGCGCGCGGCTGGACGAAGGGCGACGAGATCGTCGTCACCGAGCTGGATCACCACGCCAATGTCGCGCCCTGGCGCGCGATCGCACGCGATCACGGGTTCACCGTGCGCACGATCCGCCTCGACCCCGACACCTTTCGCATCGACCCGGACGACGTCGCAAAGGTGATCGGACCGCGCACCCGCCTCGTTGCCGTAGGCGCCGCGTCCAACGCGCTCGGCACCATCACGAACGTGGCACACATCTGCGCCATGGCCCGTTCAGCGGGCGCGCTCTCGTTCGTGGACGCCGTGCACTTCGCGCCGCACCATCTCGTGGACGTGCAGGCCATCGGCTGCGACTTCCTCGCGTGCTCCTCGTACAAGTTCTACGGCCCGCACGCCGGCATCCTGTACGGGCGTCGCGATGTCGTCGACGCCATCGACATCCCGAAGCTCGAGCCCGCGCCCACCGACGCACCAGAGAAGCTCGAGACGGGCACCCAGAATCACGAGGGCATCGTCGGCGCCGCCGCCGCCGTGGACTACATCGCCTCGCTCGGCGGCGACGGCGACACGCGGCGCGAGCGGCTCGGCCGCGCGTACGGCGCACTGCACGAGCGCGGCGAATCGATGTGCGCGCAGCTGTGGTCCGGCCTGTCGGCGATTCCCGGCGTGACGCTGTACGGACCACCTCCCGGGACGCCCCGCACGCCGACCGTGTCCTTCACCGTGCGCGGTCACTCCACCACCGACGTTGCCAAGCGGCTGGCGCGCTGTGGCGTGTACGTCTCGAATGGGGACTTCTACGCGAAGACGGTTGCCGACGTGCTGGGACGCGGCGACGACGGGTTCGTGCGCGCAGGTGCGGCGTGCTACACCACGCCGGACGAGATCGACCGCCTCGTGCGCGCCGTGCGCGAACTCACACCATCGCGCGTCGACGCCTGACCCGTTTTCCCTGTGCGGCTGGCGCCAGCGGATGATCCGCCGGCGCCACGGAACGGCTACTTCTTGCGCGACACCAGCGTCTTCTCGAGCGCCGGAAGGAAGGGCTCGTACTTGGAGCCGGGATTCCACAGCACCCAGCCATCATAGCCTGCGTCGTACGTCCCCTTCTTCTGCGCCTCGATCTCGGCCGGCCCGTAGGCCGGCTTGCCCAGCGTGAAGGCCTGGAGCCATGGACGCACGTGATCGGGCTTCGTGATGCCCAGCTTCTGGTCGCGTTCCTTCGCCCGTGTCAGGGAGATCTTGATGACCTTGTACGGCTCCGCATTCGGCACGGCCAGGCCAAGGTCGCCGCGCGGATAGTGTGACGGGTACACCATCGGCAGCACCACGTCCACGTTCGGCGAGATCTTTTCCCACCACTGTCCCACTTCGAGCGGTCCGCCCACCGTGGTGACGAGGCCGAAGATGTCAGCCGTCGTGCGCCCGCCGAGCTTGTGCATGCGCGCTGTGGCGTCCTTGAGGAACGCCGCGAGCACGTCCGGCTTCGCCACGCCCTTGCTGTCCGGAAAAACCTGCGTGGGCAATGACGGATATGGCTCGGGAAAGCGGATGTAATCGAACTGGATCTCGCCAAAACCCATCTTCGTGAGCTCTTCCGCGACGCCGATGTTGTAGTCCCACAGCTCGTGGTGGTACGGGTTTACCCACGCGCCTCCCTTCTTGTCGCGCCACACGCTGCCGTCCTGCCGGCGGATCGTCCACTCCGGATGCACGCGCGCCGTGACGGAATCCTTGAACACCACCATCCGCGCAATGGCCAGGATGTGGTGCGCCTTGAGCGTATCGAGCAGCGCGGGCAACCCGCGGATCGTGCCCGACGTGCCCGCATTCTTCGCGAACTCCGGATTCGCGGGCGCGTAGTTCAGGCCGAACTCGTCCTTCATGTCGATCACGAGCGCGTTGATCTCCGTCTCGTCGGCAACCTGGATGAGCTGTCGCATGCGCTTCGTGCTCTGGGCAGCGAAGCGGTTCACGTAGAGCGCCCGCACGAACGGGAACTCCTTGTCCACGTCGATGCTCGGCACCGTGCGATTCGCGGTTTGCGCCGCGGTGGCAGCCGGCGTTCCCTGGACGATGGCTGCTGGCGCGGCGCTGTCCGCGGCACGAGCCGACGCGGGGTGGGCAGCCGCGGGCGCATCCGGGCCACCGGCGGAACCGCCCTCCACGGTGGGCGAGGACTTCCCGCGCTCGGATGCGGAACAGGCGGACACCGACAGGCCGGTGAGCGCGAGGAGGCAGAACAGCGTGCGCGAACGATGAACGGACACGATGGAATCGGGAGAAGGGTTCTGGGGAAATCTACTCGAGCACGGTGCCGGTGCAGGGCACCTTTCGCGCCGGGCGGACGAAGACATTCCGCTATATTACCCCGCGATGCGCCGACTGCTTCTCGCCCGCGCCATGCTCGTGATGCTGCCGGTCACGGCCGGTTGCGCGGACGCCGCCCACTCCGCCACCCGCTCGCGTGCCGCACCCGCTGCCGAGTTCGTGCTCGCTGCGGGCGACTCCGCGTTCTGGGTCACGAGCGATACCGCGGGTATCCACGTCCGGGGTGCCCCGCTCGACCTCGCGCAGGTCGATGGCCGCTTCTACGAGGTGTTCGTCGTCGACAACGACCTGTCCTACACGGACGCCGATCTCGTCGGACAGCGCGTGTACCGCCGCGACCTGCGGACGGGCGATTCAGTGCTCGTGTTCACCGACAGCCTCGTGCCGAGAATCGCCCTCGAGTATGCGCGCACGCATCCCGACGATCGTCGCCTGGGGCCCGATGAAGAGCCAGATGAGGCACCCGAGATCACCGCCACCGCCACCATCGACCTCGGCATCGCGCACGGTCCCTTCATGTCGTACGCGCTGCACACGGACGTCGAGCGGGCGGACAAGCCGTTGTGGCACGCGAGCCGCCGCGGGGTGATCGACCTCCGCACGGGGCACGGCGCCAGTGTTGCCGACGTGGTCGGCCGGGACCTCGCGACGGTCGAGCAACGGCGCGACGTCGCCCTCGGCATCCTCAGGCGCTCGCCGACCCTCGATCGCTATCGCGTCGACCCGGCCAGCTTCTCCATCACCATCACAGCCGGTTCCCCCGCCATCGAGTACGCGCTGCCCGGAGCCGGCGCGGGCGACGCAGGCAAGGCCCTGTCGCTCGATCCCATCCCCTTCACGCAGCCGTCCTGGTGGCGGAACGTCGCGGTGTCGCTGCCGGTCAGCTCGGTCGACGGGTCGAACGACGTCTGGCGCCGGTCCACCTATTCCGTCCTCGTGCGCTACGACTCCAGCGGCGATGCGCATCTCTCCATCCGCGATACCACCTCGCGCGAATTTCCCGTCGGGCCGGTCTCGACGCCGGTCACCCATATCTTCTGGCTCGACCGTCCGCCGCTCGACGCCCCCACTCGGCACGCCCTCGCCCGCGCCTTCGACGAGGCGGCGACCTACGGCGAGGACACGAAGGTGGCCCTCGGCCGCCGGTCCACGCTCCTGCTGGTCGCGCGATGACACTCGCCGCAGATCAACCGCATACGCCGCGCGCGTCGGAAGCGGTCGTTGCGGACCTCATGATGCCGCATCAGGCCAACGGCCTGCGTCGACCATCGGTATTTGGCGGCGTCGTGATGAGCATGGTGGACCGTTGTGCCGCGCTGAGCGCGATGCGCCACGCACGCGGCCAGGTCACCACGCTCTCCATCGACCGCATCCTGTTCCGTGAGCCGATCCGCGTCGGCGAGCTGGTGGAGGTCCGATCGAGGGTGGTGCGCGTCGGCCGTACCTCCATGTCCGTCCTGGCGAACGTGTACGCCGAGGAAATCGCCACCGGCGTACGACGGCACACCAACGAGTGCTGGCTCACCTTCGTCCACCTCGACGAGGAAGGGCGTCCGGCGGCGGTTCCGTCGCTGGTGCTCGAGACGGAGGAAGACCGTCGCCTGAACGACGTGGCCAGGCGCCGCCGCGACCAGCTGCTCGCCGAGCGCGTCTGATGTCCATCCACGTTAGATTGCCCACCATGCAGCTCTTCACTGTAGACCAGGCGAACCGCACCCTTCCGCTTGTGCGGAAGATCGCGGAGGACGTGGTGCGCGAGCACCGGCGCTGGCAGGAAGCCGTGCGCGAGCTCGAGCTGCTCGGTTCCGGCGGCCAGCCGGAGTTGCCAGACCCCCGCGTCGTTGCGCTCGAGCGCCGCATCCAGAAGGTCGCGCGTGAGCTCGACGGCTTCCAGGCAGAACTGGATGCCCTTGGCATCCAGCTCAAGGACCGGCGCATCGGACTGATCGACTTTCCGAGCGAGCTGGATGGTCGTCCCATGCTGTTGTGCTGGCAGCTCGGCGAACCGTCCGTCCAGTTCTGGCACGATCTCGACACCGGCTACGCCGGTCGCCAGCCCCTCTCCCCCACACTCGTCGGCTGACCTTGTCCAGACACAAGAAGACCTTCACGGCGCGCGATGGAACCGTCTGGGGAGTGACCATCCAGTCGCCCAGCTCGAGCAACTCGATGATCCTGTTCCGGAATCCGGACGGCAGTACCTCGCGGCTCGATCGCTACAACTGGGTCATCAATCATGGACCGGAAGCCCGCAGTGTCACCGCGCGCCAGGTTCCCGAGGACGTTTTGCAGTCGCTCGACGACGCCACGATAGCGCGGCTGTTCGCGCGCTCGATGCCCGTGAGCCGTCCCGACGCGCTGTCCGGCCAAGTGGACGTCGAGACGGCCTAGCTGTCGGCGTCCCGGAACGGCACGTCGAGTTCCAGGCCGTCCTTCCCGACGAGTGTCTGGGCGAAGCACTGGCGCGCTTCCTTGCCCAGTTCGGCCGCGTCCCTCGAGTAGCGCGCCGAGAAATGCGTGAGCACCAGGGTGCCCACGCCAGCGTCGCGCGCCACGATAGCCGCTTCCCGCGCGGTCGAGTGGCCGGTCTCCACGGCGCGCGCCGCCTCCTCGTCGCCAAAGGTGGCTTCGTGCACGAGCACATCGGCGCCCTTCGCCATCGCGATTGTGGCGACACACGGCCGCGTGTCCCCGGTGAGCACCACCGTCCGCCCTGACCGCGGCGCGCCCACGAGCGCCGAGGGCTCCACCACGCGCCCGTCCGGGAGCGTCACCGCCCGCCCGCGGTGAATCTCTCCCCACAGCGGACCCTCTGGCACGCCGAGCGCGCGCGCCTGGTCAGGATGAAAGCGGCCCTTCCGGTCTTCCTCGATGACGGCATAGCCCACGGCGCGCGCGCCCCGGTGATCCACGCCGAACGCCTCGATCGCGTATCCCTGACGCGGCACACGCTGCCCGGGCTCGAGCTCCACCACTTCGATGGGAAAGGACAGCCGGTCCATCCCGAATTCCTCGGCGCGCTTGAGCGTGCGCTGCGCCCCGCGCGGGCCCCACAGGCGCAGAGTGTCCGAGCGCCCCTGAAGCGACATGGTGCGCATCAAGCCGATGACGCCGATGACATGGTCAGCGTGAAAGTGCGTGAAGAAGATGTCGCCGAGACCGAAGGACACGCCGTACCGCATCATCTGCCGCTGCGTCCCCTCCCCGCAGTCGAACAGCAGCGTCTCTCCCTCGCGAACAACGGCCATGGACGCGACGTTGCGCTCGATGGTGGGACGGGAAGCGGAAGTGCCCAGAAGGCGGATGGAGAGCGACATGGCCGCGAAATATAGCTCGCGACGGCCCGGCCTTTGCCTTGTAGCCCCGAGATGCAACAGATAGCGGTGTAGACGGTTAGGCGCGGACGGAGCGGATGGGTCCGCAGTTTGCACATAGGATAATTGTCGCGGACCGTGTAGGGCCCGCCCAATACTTCCAGGAGGAGCTGTAATGGCGATCAAACCGAATGAAGAAGAGCGCAGCTTCGGCGCGGATCGGGAACAGCAGCGTGAGGTCTCGAACGAAAGCGCACGAACAGCTCGTCCTTCCAGCGGCGAGAGCGCGCCGGAATCCGGGACGTCCCCGCGCGGCCGCAGCAACCGCGGATTCGCCTCGATGGACCGCAACAAGCAGCGAGAGATCGCCAGCAAGGGCGGCCGCGCCGCGCACGAAAAGGGCACCGCTCACGAGTTCGACGCCGGAGAAGCACGCGCGGCGGGCCGCAAGGGCGGCGTGACGGTGAGCCGGAACCGCGAGCACATGGCCGCCATCGGCCGCCGCGGGGGGGAAGCACGCGGCGCCAATCGCGCGGCACGTCTCCAGGCGCAGAACAACGGCGATGCCTCGACGCCCGCGACCCCCAGCACGCCGCAGAACGGGCAGGCAGCAAGCAGCCGGTTCCAGGGCGATCGCGAAGTGGGCCTCGGCAACAATGGCACGCCAGCGCGCAGCGCCAATGGCGCCCAGCCGAGTCGTCC
>JBDTYL010000281.1:0-17724 GCA_040005695.1 bacterium
TCTCATACGTCCGCACCCGCCCTCGCTTCTTCGACTTCACCAGTCGGCTCTGTTCGAGCACCGATAGGTGCTGCACGAACGAGGGGAGTTTCATGTCGAACGGTGCTGCCAGCTCGCTGACTGTGGCTGGTCCGACAGACAATTGCTCGAGGACTTTCCGCCGAGTCGAATTGGACAAGGCATGAAAGACATCGTCAGCGACTGCGGATTGAACCATTTCAACACCCTTCGACTGGTGGGTAATCCGATCTGCCTGAGAGATTCTACCATCCGACAACACTAAGGTCAATACCTAAGTATTAAATTTGTATCGCTCTTGTCGTCGCCCAACGCTGAAGCACCGCGGTGGGCAGCCTCATATGTCTGGTATGGGGATGGTCCTCGATGGAGGCATGGCGCATGGTCAGGCAAGTCGATGTCATTGTTGTAGGCGCCGGTCCGGTCGGACTCCTCCTCGCGATCGAGCTCGCGCTGGGCGGCGCCGGTGTGATCGTGTTGGAGCGGCTTACCGCACCGAGTGTCGCCATCAAGGGGACGTCCGTGGGACCACTCGGCGCGGAGACGCTTCAGCGCCGGGGTATGGGCGCAGCGCTCGCGGAGGCGGAAGATCGAACTTTCGCGGCC
Organism: bacterium; assembly: GCA_040005695.1. GTDB lineage: Bacteria > Gemmatimonadota > Gemmatimonadetes > Gemmatimonadales > Gemmatimonadaceae > AG11. The sequence continues at coordinate 625 of JBDTYL010000281.1, forward strand.
ATGGGGCCGGCGGGAGTTGAGCGGCGCGCGCAGGCACTCAGGTCCAGGGGGCATTTTGCTCTTCTCCCCCTGCGACCGGGCACGGTGCGCGAGCCCGAACGACGAATGCGCTGGGTCGATCAGCAGGGGCTCGAGGCGATACTACGCGAACGGGCGGCCGCACTCGACATGGAGGTACGGCGCGGGTGCGAGGTCACGGGCGTCGAGCAGCACGACGATGGCGTCGAGCTCCAGTGGACGTCCCCGCACGGGCCGGATCATGCGCGCGGCGCCTGGCTCGTGGGCTGTGACGGAGGGCGCAGCTCGATCCGCAGGATGGCCGGATTCGCCTTTCCCGGCACGCCGCCGAGCCTGACGATGTATCAGGCCGTGCTCGACCTCGACCATCCGGAGCGCCTGCCGCGCTATGTGAGCCGCACGTTGGAGGGCGCCCTCATCAACGGACCTCGTCCTCGCTGGATCGGGCTGCATGACTTCAGCGGCCCGCCGGCCGATCGCAATGCGCCCGTTACGCGCGAGGAGATCGAACGCGTGCTGCGACGAATCAGCGGTGCTGATGTGCGCGTGACAGCAATCGAGCAGGCGAACCGCTTTACAGACAGTGCGTGTCTGGTCGACACGTACCGGCAGGATCGCGTCCTGCTCGCCGGCGATGCGGCGCATGTCCATTCGCCGTTGGGCGGGCAGGGGCTGAGCCTTGGACTGGTCGACGCGGCCAACCTCGGCTGGAAGCTTGCCGCCGTCGTTCGCGGCGACAGGCCGGACAGTCTGCTCGACAGCTATACGTCCGAGCGGCGGCCCGTGGCCGAGGCCGTCCTGGCCAACACGCTCGCGCAGGTCGCGCTCATGCGGCCCGACCCGCAGTCGAGCGCTCTGCGCGCTGTCTTCGCGAATCTGCTGGGACTCGACGAGGTGAACGACCACGTCGACGGACTGATGAGCGGGCTGGCCACTCGCTACGACCTCGGCTCGGAGCGGGACGTCGTCGGACGCCTCATCGGCGATCGCGCGGTAGGTTGCGATGAATCTCGAACATCAGTGTTCGCGGAGATGGCGCACGGCGAGGGCCTGCTGCTCGACACGTCTCCTGACGGGTGCGCGGCCCGTTGCGCGGTCGGCTTCAGGCGCGTGCGCTGTCTACGCGCCGAGGCAGGCGAGTCGATACTGATCCGCCCTGACGGGTGCATTGCCTGGGCGGGCGACGCGGGGGAAGTCGAGGGGTTGGTGGACGCACTGGAGCGCTGGTTCGCGCCCGTCGCGGGGAACTGACGTTCCCGAAGGTCGGAGGCCGGCGCAGTCATGACTCCGCTGAGCGATACCAACATTGTCGCGCTCGTGGACGCCGAAGCGTGTGTCCGTCATCCGCGTGATTGCCCACCATGCAAGCGTGTCAGTGATCGTAGCTGACGGCGCGTGCGAGTTGCCAACCAGTCGCCGTGCGTCGCCAGACATGCGTGAACTTGAACGTGCCGCACTCCTGGCGTCCGTTCTCACGATGACAAAATTGGTGCACGCCGACTTCAATCGCGCCGAAGTCAGGAATGGGGTACACCTCGATCGCACCAACCAGTGTCCGTCGAATATCCGGGCTCTGGGTGAAGGTGCTCTTGAGCCCCGCGACCACCTGTGCCGACGTGAGCAGCCCCCCCGTGTCGTGGTAGAACTCGAGGTCGGGCGCGAGGGAGCGACCGAGTTGGTCACCATCGTGCGCATTGTAGGCAGCGAACATGCTGGAGTCGGCACGTTCGATCTCATGTCGAAGTGCGGCGGGCGACGTCGCCGTTGCCTGTTGGCCCCTGAGCAGGCTCGCGCACGCGAGGCTGGCAACGAGGCTGAGCGTAGCGTGGGAAATGGTGCGAGGCACGCGCGTAACCGTGGCGGGAGTATGGAGGAGGGACGCTGGTGGCGGTACGGCTCACGCCACGCCACAGTTTCGAGCCCTCACTGCCGACCCGGCGCCGCGCGTGTCGTTGGCGTTCGATCCCTCGCATTGCCCGACACCACTACATCCGTGGTGCCGAGCCTCGCGAAGTGACGCGCGCGCGTTGTGACATCGAGCTCTCGCCTTCAATCACGGGTTGCAGGTCGTGTATGCCGGGCAGATCCACGCCCGCGCCATGTCGTAGATGTTCCCATTCACGGGCGCATTGTGGAAGGTGAGCGCCGGCACGGGCACGATGACTGCGTTGCCTGCCGCGACCGCCGCCTGCACCTGGGCTCTGCTCGTGATGTGCGTGTTCGCGGCTGCCGCGCTCGTGAACAGGACGAAGGCCGCCCATGCGTGCGCGCTCGCGACCTTGGGTTGCATGTGGTCGTGTCCGAGTACCCCTCCGCCGTAGACGGACGGAATGGCGTCCTTGGAGCCGGCGGCGACCACCGGTCCGTGGTCGGGGCAGGTCTCATTCGGCGTATCGTAGCACATCAACCCCGTCACGGTGGTGCCGACCGGATACACCACGACGTAGATGTAGGACGTCGCATTCGCGTTGTTGTGCTCGGGCCAGCGATCCGGACCCATTGGCCGTGACGCGAACACGAGCGGCCCATTCTCCCCGACATCCCAGTCGTAGAGGACGTTGATCACGGAGTTGGCGAAGATCTTCTCCCCCTCGAACACGGTGGGGCTCGTGGCTTTGGCGAACGACGCCGACATGCTCCGTCCGTCCTGGAGCGGACGCACTGGATCGACGGTCGAGGCGTCTCCGCAGCCGCTCGCGAAAACGAGCGCGACCAATCCCACACCCACGAATCGCTTGCCGGCCATTTGAGCCTCCAGCCCTGGGGGATTACATCTTTTCAATGGGAGAATGGAACCGTGTTGCCGGGACACATGCCGGCGCGCGACCGATGAAAGTGAGGACGGTCGCCGGCAGTCACCGGATGACGAGCCCGCGAAACAGGAACGTGGCGGTGCGAGCGGCGGCTAAGCTACGGTTCCCGAATTCGTCGCGCAACTGAGGCGCGGACGCCGCAGTGTAGATGGAATACCGCACCAGCACTGCCCGCCCGGCGGATTCGGTGACCGAGGTTGCCCTCGCGCACGAAGGCGACAAGACTACGCCTATCGCCCATTTGGGAAACCTGGGAGGAGTTGAACCTCCGGGAAGCGGATGCAAAGAGCTGTTCACGCCGCGGGAGACTATCGAGAATGATGCAGCGAGTGGCTGTCGCGTCGTGCCTGGTGCTGGCCGCATGCATGCGGGGAGGGGGTCCACCCATTCCGGCCGCCGGGCGCGTGAACGTGCTCGTCTACAACATCCACGCTGGCAAGGATGCGAAGGGCGTCGAGTCGCTTGACGGCATCGCGGCGGTGGTGCGCTCGACGCACGCCGACCTCGTGCTGCTCCAGGAGGTGGACAAGGGGACGAAGCGCTCGGGCAACGTGGACCAGCCTGCGGCACTCGCGGCCAGGACGGGACTGAACGTCGCCTTCGGCAGCGCGCTGGACTACGACGGCGGCAAGTACGGCGTGGCCATCCTGTCGCGCTGGCCGATTCTCCAGGACACGTTGATCCACCTCCCCGTGGATCCGCCGCAGGAGCGTGCAGGCGGATCACACGAGCCGCGCGGTGCACTGCGGATCGTCGTCGCCAGCCCGATGGGGCGGCTCGCGGTGATCAACACGCACCTCGATGCCTCGGGCACGGACCGGTGGCGCACGCAGGAAGCGGACGCCATCGCGAGCCTCGTGGCGCAGGCGCGTATCGCGGAGCCCATGGTGATCGCGGGTGGCGACTTCAACTCCACGCCGGAAAGCGCCGTGCAAGTGAAGCTGAGGGGCAGTGGGCTGCGCGACGGCTTTACGGAATGTGACGGCGGCCAGGGCTTCACCTTTCCCGATGACAAGCCCGTCAAGCGCATCGACTACCTGTTCCTCACGGGCGCGAGCCGGTGCGTGACGGCAGAGGTGATCGACGCGCGCGCGTCGGATCATCGTCCCGTGCATTTCCAGGTCGCGCTCGTGCCGGAGACGGCCCTCGCGGCGCCGGTGGTGCGGCAGGATCCGTCGATCGCCGGCCACGTGACGACAAACCTCGACCCGCGCACGCCGCTCACGAGTGCGCAGCGCGCCTGGGTGGAGACGACGCTGGCGTCGTTGACACTGCGCGAACGCGCCGGGCAGATGGTGCACGTGTGGGCACTTGGCGACTACGCCAACGCGCACGATTCGAGCTTCGTGCAGTTGATGGGCTGGATCCGGAACGACCACGTCGGTGGTGTGACCATGTCACTCGGTTCGCCGATCGAGGTGGCCGAGAAGATCAATGCGATGCAGCGCGCGGCGAAGGTGCCGTTGATGATCGGGGCGGATCTCGAGCCCAATCTCGGGCGGCTCGAGGGTGGGGTGTTCACGCACTACATGCTCGATGCCGGCGGTGCGACGGTGTTCCCGAACGCGATGGCCATCGCGGCGACGGGTCGCGACCAGGATGCGTACGATGTGGGCAAGGCGATCGGGGAGGAGGCGAAGGCCGTGGGCATGACGATGAACTTCGCGCCCGTGGTGGACGTCAACAACAATCCGTCGAACCCGGTGATCAACACGCGGTCGTTCGGCGAGGATGCCAGGCGCGTGGCGGCGCTGTCGGCGGCGTTCGTCCGCGGCACACAGGATGCCGGCGTGATGGCCACTCTCAAGCACTTTCCCGGACACGGCGACACGGACGTGGATTCGCACGCGCGACTGCCGATCGTGACGGCGAGCGCCGCACGCCTCGACACGGTGGAGCTCGTGCCGTTCGCGGCGAGCATCGACGCCGGTGCGGGCATGGTGATGACGGCGCACATCGCGCTGCCGGCGGTGCAGGGTGACAGCGTGACGCCGGCGACGCTCGCGCCAAAGATCATCACCGGCCTCCTGCGCGATACGCTGCACTTCGCTGGACTCGCGATCACCGATGCGATGACGATGGGCGGCATCGGCAAGGGCTACTCGACGGAGGAGAGCTCGGTGCTGGCGGTGCAGGCGGGGGCGGACGTGCTGCTCAAGCCGACCGATCCGACCCGGGCGGTGGACGCGATCGTCGCCGCGGTGGAACGTGGCGCCATCTCTCGTGAGCGTGTGGACTCGTCCGTGCGCCGGGTGCTCGAGCTCAAGGCGCGCACCGGAGTGGCGTTTCATCCGATGGTGCGGCTGGATGCGCTGCGGGAGATCGTGGGCTCGCCGGAGCACCGCGCGATCGCGGCGGACATCGCCCAGCGCGCGGTGACGCTGCTGCGTGACCAGCAGGGATTGATGGGCGTGGCAGCTCGGCGCACGGTGCTCGTGCAATACCTGCCCGAGACCGAGCTGCGCGCGGGCAAGGTGTTCGCCGCCGAGCTGCGGCGGCCGGGCGAGCTGCTCAGGGCGTTCAAGGTGGGTCCGTCGGTTTCACCGGCAACGCTCGACTCCATCGCGACGGTGGCGCGGGGAGCGGATCGCGTCGTCGTCGCGACCTACGTGCGGCGCATCGAGGGTGAAGGGCGCTTCGCGATGCCGTCGCCGATTGCCGACTGGATCGATGCGTTGTCGCAGCGCGAGAAGACCATCGTCGTCTCGCTCGGGAATCCCTACCTGCTGAAGCAGTTCCCGCATGTGGGCACGTACCTCTCCACGTATGGCGTGGCGGACGTACTCGAGCGAGCGGGCGCGCGCGCGGTGAACGGGCGCGCTCCGGTCACCGGCCGGATTCCCGTGTCGTTACCGGGCTTCTTCGCGCGTGGCGACGGCATCCAGCAGGACGCGGTGCGATGAAGGACGACGAGGCAGGTCAGGGCTTGCGAACGCCCCTCGAGTAGATGGCATCGTCGTCACCGCGCATGACGAACGCGCTCGCGCGCCCATGCGTGCTGGAGAACTCAAAGGTCATCTCCGGCTTGAGGACCTCGTAGAGGACGCCGTGCGAGTCATACACGCCGGGCGCAAACCAGTCCGGTGCGATGCGGACGAGCGCGAACGTCCTGAAGTATGGGTCGATGGGATCGTACACGGCCTTCAGCGTTCCGTCCTCATGGGACACGATCATCCGGTACGTGCGCTGCACTTTACCGGTGGAATCGACGTCCGTGACCATGTATTCGCCGAGGTAGGGTGCGGCGTCGCTGGCGGAGAGCGTCGTCACGAGCGACGGCTGGACCTGGATGTCGAGCGGGACGTGCTTGCGCTCCCAGTCCATGGCGAGTGTGCCGCCGTCCATGCGGATCGCGGGCATCGACCAGCTCAACACTTCGGTGAACGGCGCGGGCTCGGGGTGCGTCGCAATCCTGATGGGGATCTTCGCGGCGTCGGGGCGATCCTCGTGGTAGCGATGTGCCCTCGGATCGAGCAGGAGGGTCCACTCACTCGGCGAATCGAACACGAACCACATGGAGTACTTCCCCTTCGGCACCGGTGCGCCGTTGAGCTTGATGTCCTTGCTGACGTCCAGCGTGGTGGCGTAATTGGCACCCGGTGTCCAGATGTGCCCCGTCTTCATGTCGTACTTGCCGAAGAGCGTGTCACGGCCGCGCGCGCGGGGGCGCGAGTACTCGACGGAGATGGTGGTGCCGTCGATGGTCTGCGACATGGACCCGGACTCGCTCGCGCGAACCTGTGCCGAGACCGGGAGCGGGACGACGAGCGCGAGGAGGGCGAGGCGCATCGGGAGGTGGTGGTGGGAGTCGGCGGGGTGGGAGGCAGGCCGGATACCGACACGCTGACTTCGGGACGTCAGCCGAACTTCGCGTCGATCGCCGCGCGAATGGCGTCGAGGGTCTTGCCTTCCTTGTGGAGGCGTACGGCAAGACGACCCTGGCCCTGGCAGATGCCGCAGTCGCGCGCCATGCCCGTGCCTTCGTAGCAGGAGAGGAGCGAGTAGAAATCGGGCGGGTTGGTGCAGCCGCAGTTGCAGCGGATGCCGTCCACGACGGCGGGGATCTGGCGGATTGCGTCGAACAGCGGAATGAGCGCCGGCTTGGCGGAGAGCTGCTCTTTCGTGAGCACCTTGTCGCCGGTGATGCCGGTGCGCGGCGTGGGGTGCGGGCCGCCTCGCTGAGCGCGCAGCACGCGGCGCGGCATGAACAGCGCCGCGAGTGTGGCCGCGAGGAACTGGCGTCGAGTGGGATAAGCGATGGGACGTGCGATTGGGGTCGTGGGAGTATCTGGCGAGATGCCCGAGTCGCGCAAGGGGTGGCGGCGACGGCGGTCGCGACAACACGTCACGCGACGTGTCGCCGATGAAGGCGGCGCCGCCCTTCGTGTATCTTCATTCGTGTGTCGGTTCCCTCCTCAGCAGGGCACGCTCGTGGCCACGCCCACAGGCAATTGGACCTGCCCATCCCCAGCGTCATGATGCGCCCAGTTCCGCTCCTCGCTGTCGCCAGTGTCGTCGCTCTCACCTTCGGCAACCCGCGCGCGCTGCACGCACAAGCCGCTGCGAGCCAGTCAGCGGCCGACCTGCCCGTGACGCACGCGGTGCGGGCGAGAACGCCCATCCACCTCGATGGGCGGCTCGACGACGACGCGTGGGCCGATGCACCGGCCACCACCCTCTTCACGCAGGTCGATCCCACGGCCGGCGCAGCGGCGAGCCAACGCACCGAGGTGCGCGTGCTGTACGATGCGGCAGCCGTGTACATCGGCGCGCGGATGTTCGATGCCGGCGGAGTCACCGGGCGACTCGGCCGCCGCGACATGGACCTGGGCGACTCCGACTGGTTTGCCGTCCTGCTGGACAGCTACCACGACCACCGCACCGCGGCAGGCTTCGGCGTCAATCCGGCGGGGGTGCAGCGCGACATGGTCCGGACGATCGACCAGGATGACCTCTCGTGGGATGCTGTCTGGCGCGTGGCCACCACCATCGACTCCGCGGGATGGACGGCGGAATATCGCATCCCGTTCAGCCAACTGCGCTTTCACGGCGACAGCGCGCTCACGTGGGGCATCCAGTTCGAGCGCCGGACCGGACGCACCAATGAGTTTGCCGTGTCGACGTACACGCCGAAGAGCGCGGCGGGCGGTGTGCCCAGTTACGGACACCTCGTCGGCCTGCAGAACGTCCAGAGCGGCGCGCGGGTGGAGCTGCTCCCCTATACCGTCGCACGGGCGGAGTTTGTCGATCCCGGAGTGAACCCGTATCGCGGGCGCCGAGAGTACGCGCGAACCGCGGGTCTCGACGTCCGATATCGCGTGAGCTCCGACTTCACGCTCACGGGAAGCGTGAATCCGGATTTCGGCCAGGTGGAAGTCGACCCCGCCGTCGTGAACCTCGGCGTCTACGAAACGTTCTTCCAGGAAAAACGCCCCCTCTTTCTCGAGGGCAGCGAGATCTTCGACTTCGGCACGGGCAATACCAGCGGCGGGCAACTCTTCTACTCGCGGCGAATCGGACGGCAGCCCACACTTCGCGCCCCCACCCGATTCGCGGACATCCCCGCCGTCACGACGATCCTCGGCGCGGCCAAGCTCACCGGGAAGGTGGGCGCGTGGTCCATCGGCTCGCTGGCCGCGCTGACCGGACGCGAAGAGGCGCGGTACGTCGACGTGAGCGGCGTCGATCGCACCTTCGCCGTGGAGCCGCGTTCGGTATATCTCGTCAATCGCGGCCGTCGGGAGTCGAACAGTGGGCGCACCATGATCGGTGCAGCGGCGACGTTCATGCATCGTGCACTCGATACGGACGCGCTGCGTGCGAGCTTTCGCGACGACGCCGCTGCCGGTGGTATCGACTTCCGTCACGAAACGACGGACCGGCAGTGGGCCTTCCGTGGTGATGTCGAAGGAAGCGTCATTCGGGGGACCTCGGCATCGATTACTGCCGTGCAGCGGGCGTCGAACCACTATTTCCAGCGGCCGGATGCACTGCACCTGCACCTCGACACGACGGCCACGACGCTCGTGGGATATGGATTCAGCAGCGCGGTGAGCAAGCAGGCTGGCGTGCACTGGCGCGGTGAGCTCGCCGGCGCGATGACCAGCCCGGCGTACGAGGTGAACGATCTCGGCTTCTCCTACCGCACGGATCGGCGCGATGTGCAGCTGAGCGCCACCTACGTCGAGGAGACACCGGGTCGGTTGTTCCGCCGCTGGCAGCTCGCGCCGTCCATCCGCTCGGAACACAACTTTGCCGGCGAGCCGATCCTCACGACCGCGAACGTGGGGTTCACGAGCCAGACACCCGCCTACTGGAACGTCAGCGGCAAGGTCCGGCAGCAGTTCCGCTCCTTCGACGACAGGCTCACGCGCGGCGGCCCGATCGCCATCCGCCCGTCCCTCACCGCGGGCCAGCTGTCGGCCAGCACGGATGGCCGCAAGGGCGTGACAGGCACCGCCGCCGTGGGCGGCACGCGCGACGAGGCGGGCGGATGGTCGATGAGCGTTGCCGCCGGTGCACGCGTGAAGACCTCCGACCGGTGGAACCTGCAGCTGACGCCGACGCTCCTTCGCGCGCGCGTCGCCGCACAGTACGTGATGGGGGTGACCGACACGAGCTATGCGCCGACGTTCGGGCGCCGGTATGTCTTCGCGCCGCTCTCGCAGGTGGAACTATCCGTCGACACGCGCCTCAACGTCTCGTTCACGCCCCGCCTGTCGCTCGAGACGTACGTGCAGCCGCTCATTTCCAGTGCCGACTACGGCGCGCCGAAGCAGTTGGTGGCGGCGCGCACCTTCGATTTCGTACCCTACCAGGGAAGCATTCCCAACCCGGACTTCAACTTTCGCTCGCTGCGCGGCAACAGCGTACTGCGTTGGGAATGGCGTGAGGGCAGTACTCTCTATCTCGCCTGGCAACAGGCGAGAAGCGACAGCGCGCCGTACGGCGACTTCGAGTTCGACCGGGATCGTCGCGCTTTGCTCGGCAGCCGGCCCGACAACATCTTCATCCTGAAGGTCAACTATTGGCTGGTGCCGTAGGGGGAGCGAACAGGGCGGCGTTGCTCGCAGCCCAGAGCGCATACACCGAACGGCGCGCGCCTCAGAACACCGGCCCCTCGACCGAGATGAGCTTCAATCCCCTGGCACGGAGCAGGGCATTGAACGCCGGTAAATCGACACGCAGCACCTGGTCCAGCGCGGCCCGGGTGTCGCGGACGTCCTTCGCCAGGACGACCTGCACGTCGCGCTGCGACGCCGTCGGCGGAAAGTCGGACGCACCAACTCCTCCCGCCAGGTAGCTCAACTGGCCCGCCGTCTTCACCGGCCAACGGACTTCGTCCTGGCCACGCCCGGTCATGCGCAGGTCCACGAGCCGGCTCTCCACGTCCATGAACTTGCGTTCGAGCGCATCCCCAGCGGCCCGCACTTCCGCGGCACGAATGGCCTGGATCTGCACGCGAATGCGCTCGACCTGGTTGAGCATCTCGAGCGTCGACGCGTGATCCTTCTGGAGCGCGAGCAAGGCGTTTGTGGACGCACGAATGTCCGCCAGCGTCTCGGCCTGGTTCGGGTCGCGACGGACGTCGAGCGGCTGCGTGAATGTCTGGCCGGCGGCCGTGAGCTTCACGGTATAGGTGCCCGGCGGCATGAGGACAGCGATCGAACCCACGCCAGGCGCATCACGCGTGCTGTCGGCGTTCATCGTGAAGTCCGCGTCGTAAGTCGGCTTCGTACGGAGACGCGCCGGCTTGGGCGTCGTGTTGCGCAGGTCCCAGTACGTGCGATTGAGGCCCGCGTGCGTGGTGGAGTCGGTGATCGTGCGAACACTCCCGCCGGCAGCATCGAGGATCTCGATGGACACGCGGGCGGCCGTCTTCAGCCAGAAATTGATCGCCGCACCGTACGGCGGGTTGCTTCCCACCGTCGCGTCGTCGTTCGACGCATAGTTCCCGGTGACGCTGGTAAAGCGATACGCCGCTCGCGGTGCGAACAGGTGCACACTCGACGCCGTGATCTCGGGCGAGAGCTTCTGCAGCGGCGAGAGGTCGTCGAGGATGTAGAATCCGCGCCCATACGTGGCGACGACGAGGTCATTGAACGGCTCCTGAATTGTCAGCCCGTACACCGGCGCGGGCGGCAGGTTCGACTGGAGGGGCTGCCAGTGCCCGCCGTCGTCGAACGACACATACAGCGCGTGCTCGGTGCCGAGGTACAGCAGGCCGCGACGAACGGGATCTTCGCGGATGATGTGCGCGTAGCTGAGCGGACCCTTCGGGATACCGTTGACGATGAGTGTCCAGCTCTTGCCGAAGTCCGTGGTCTTGTAGACCCACGGATTGCGGTTGTTCTCCTGGTGTGCATCCACGATGAGGTAGGCGCTCGCCGCGTCATAGTGCGACGGCTCGACGTGACGGATGGAGCCCCATGCCGGATACCCCGGGAGGTTGGCGGACACGTTCGTCCACGAGACGCCGCCGTTCTGCGTCACGTGCACGAGGCCGTCATTGCTTCCCGTCCAGATGATGCCGGCGCGGACGGGCGATTCGGCAATGGCGTACACGACGTCGGCGTACTCGACGCCGATATTGTCCGGCGTGAGCCCGCCGGAGATCCCCTGCTTCGTGCGATCGTTGCGCGTGAGATCGGGGCTGATCACGCGCCAGCTCTTGCCGCCATCCGTGGACGCGTGCACGAACTGGCTGCCGGTATAGACCCGGTTATGGTCGTGCGGCGAGATCGCAAACGGCGCGTCCCACACGAAGCGATACTTCACCTCGGCTGCGGAGTGACCGCCCGTGCTCAGCGGATAGACTTCCACGTTCTGTCCCTGCCGAGTGCGCAGGTCGTAGCGTACCACGATGCCGCCCCTCGAGCCTGAGCCGGACGCGGTGGACCAGATGATGTCGGGGTCGACAGGGTCGGGCGTCGCCCACCCGCTTTCTCCGCCCTCCACGCCATGCCACTCGCTCCGCGTGATCTGCGCGCCGTTACGGCTGTTGCTCGGCCCCCGATACGACGGTCCGTCCTGCTTGTTGCCGTATACGTAGTAGGGAACGCGCGTGTCCGTGGTGACGTGGTACATCTGCGCGATGGGCAGGTTCTGGCGCAGCCAGCTGCGTCCGCGCGTGGTGGAGATGGACACGCCGGCGTCGTTGGCGACCGCCATGCGATCGGCATTCGTGGGGTCGATCCACATGTCGTGATTGTCGCCGCCGGGAGAGCCGAGTCGGTTGGCGCCCGTGGTGTCGCGACTCGCCTGCACATCGCCGGGGAAGGCAGCGGTGCTGTTCGTGAGGCCACCCGTGAGCGAGCGGCTGAACGACGCGCACAGGAAGTACAGCTCATCCGGGTTGTCCGTCGACACGACCGTCCGGGTGTAATACGGCTGCCGGCAGCCCAGATTCCTGTCGAAGCTGACGACGCGCCAGTTGGAGCCGCCGTCGTCCGAGCGCCACAGTTCGCCGTTGTCCGTGGGTTGTCCATGCACGGGCACGCCGTCGCCCGTCTCGATGAGCGCATAGACCCGCGCAGGATTCGAGTGGGCGAATGCCACGCTGATCTTGCCCACGTCGTGCGTGGGGAGCCCGTTGCCGCGAAGGCGGCTCCAGGTGGTACCCCCGTCGGTGGACACATAGAGGCCCGAGCCAGGGCCGCCGCTTTCGCGACCCCATGTGTGAATCTCGAACTGCCACGTGGCCGCGATCAACTTGCGTGGGTTCGACGGATCCATGACGACATCGATGCCGCCTGTATTCTCGTCGACGAAGAGCACCTGCGTCCACGAGCGGCCGCCGTCGGTGGTGCGATAGATGCCACGCTCGCGCTGCGGTCCGTAGCTGTGTCCCTGCGCCGCGATGAAGACGATGTCGGGATTGACGGGATCGATGGCGATGCGGCCCACTCGCCCGGAGGAGTCGAGCCCCATCTTCGTCCATGTGTGACCGGCGTCGGTGGACTTGTACACGCCGTTGCCCAGCGAGATGTGGCTGCGGATCCAGGGCTCGCCCGTGCCGGCCCAGACGATGGCGGGATTGGATGGCGCCACGGCGAGCGCACCGATGGACGATACGTCCTTGTCGTCGAACACGGGCGACCAGTGAATGCCGGCGTCAACGGTCTTCCAGATGCCGCCGGATGCCGCGCCGGCGTAGTAGGTGTTGAAGTCGCCGGGCACCCCGGCCACCGCGGCCACGCGGTTGCCCACGGGTCCGATGTAGCGAAACTTGAGTGCCGCGATACTCGCTGCATCGACGGATGGCGACGCGGGCGCAGCACGCCGTTGTGCGGCCGCGGGATGCGAGAGCATGGCGGCGCCGAGTCCGCATGCGAGGATGGTGCGGCGAGTGCGAGCGGTCATGGGAGCAACCGGGAGGGCTGGCGGAGTAGGCAACGGGAACGTTCATATTCCCGTCGCCGGACAGCGCGCGCAAGGGCGGAGTGGGCATCATCGCGCGGGACATGCGACCGTGAGTGGTGACACAGGGAGCTTGGTCATGGAACGGCTGCGCCTGGGCCTTTCGATCGAAGTCAGTGTGATCGTGCTTGTCTTCTTCGGAAATCGGATGCTCGCCCAGGGCGCCGCGGTAATCCCACTGCTCGGTTTCTTCTTCGCGGCGCTGGCGCTCGGTGCCATCCTTGCGGACGGGCTCCTGCGCTGGCAACCGCGCACCGCCGCATGACGGTCGTTGGAGCAGACAGATGATCGGGCGCTTGCTTGTATCGTGCACCCCTGCTTTGATTTGCCCGCCGCTGCGCTGGGCCTCATTCCGACCAATGGCAAGCAGGGAGATCGATCAATGACCGAACGCGCGACGGCTCTCGAGCGGCTTGCCCGCGATGTTCGCATTCACGTGTTCCACGAGGCCGCCACGACGGCACGAGTTCCGCAGACCGCCGACATCAGTCGGGCTCTCGGACGGTCCGAAGCAGACATTCGTGCCGCACTGCTCGAACTCGCCCTGGCGAAGGTGTTGATCCTGGCGCCGAACGACGGCGACATCTGGGCGGCCAACCCGTTCTGTGCTGTGCCCTCAGGATTCCGTGTTGCGGCCGCGGGGAAACAGTACTGGGGCATCTGTATCTGGGACGCGCTTGGGATCGCGGCAGCGCTCGGTGCCGATGCCGTCATCTCGGCAGCGTGTGGCGACTGTGGCGTCGGCATGACGCTCGAAGTGCGCGACGGAGCGCTCGTTCGCTCCGAGGGCGTGGTCCACTTCGCCATTCCGGCGCATCACTGGTGGGACAACATCGGCTTCACGTGAAGCACAATGCTGCTCTTCCGGGACGAAGAGCACGTTGATCGCTGGTGCGCGGCGCGCGATCTGCCTCGCGGAGCCACGATCACGCCCGCGCAAGCGTGGCGATTGGCGGACGGGTGGTACAGGAACAAGGCAAAGCCGGATTGGCGGAGGCACACGCTGGAAGAGACAGAGGAGTTGCTCCGCTCCATCAGCCTGACGGACCCGTTCTGGAACCTGCGCGGCTGAGGTCCGGTGCCCTGAGATGCCGATGCTCAGGCTGGCTCCGCCATCGCCAGAATCTGATCTCGCGTCAGCGTCATGTTGTGCACATCCTTCGCGTGCTTCTGCACCGTCGCGACGAGCTGCTCATCGGTGTGCTCACGCATCGTCTTCCCGCAGTCGCAGGTGACCTTCTTGTCTGACATTGCGCCGCTCCTCGTTCTGGTAATACGTCTGTGGAAGATGTCCGGGTGTAAACAACGACGCCTGCAAATCGGATACCGACGTGAGTGATTCCCATCCAGGTGTGGCCGACGCGCGGATCTATCTGACCGGTGGTGTTCGCATCGAGTTCGCCGACGGGCTCCTCGATTACCGGATCTTCCCCTGGCCGCACGCGCAACTTGTGCTCGCCTACCTGGCAATCGAACGCAATCGGGCGGTGTCCCCGCAGGATGTCGCCGAGTCCATCTGGAACCGCGCGTTGCCCTCCGGGTGGGAGGATAGGCTCGCCACCCTCTTCAAGCAGTTGACTGATACACTGGCGAGGAGTCCAGCCGGGAACTGCCTGCGGATCGACGCCGCCGAAGATGTCGCGTTGTACGCCAGCGACGACGCCTGGGTCGACCTCGAGGCCGCCGCGGAGGCGATCCACGACGCGGAAGGATACCTGCGCGCCGGCCACCCTGCCGACGCGTTCGGACCATCGGCGGTGGCACACCACATCGCGAGACGCCCATTCCTCCGCGGCGAGAACAGCCGATGGGTCCAGTCCCATCGCGATCGACTGCACGGAATCCTCGTGCGCGCGCTCGAGTGCCGTGGTGAGATCTTCCTGTGGAATGGCGAGGTGACACAGGCCGTCGAGACGGCAAGGGAAGTCGTCGCACTCGAGCCCTTCCGCGAGACGGCCTACCGGTTGCTCATTCGCTCCCACAAGGCGTCCGGCAACAGCGCGGAAGCCAGGCGAGCGTTCGACCGATGTCGCACCTTGCTCGCCGATGAACTGGGCATCGAGCCGTCGCCGGAGACACTCGCGACGCTCCATCAACCCCCGTCTCACGCCAAGGCGACGCCACCTACTGCGATCACGCCGCTTGAAGTGTCCACACCAGCCGAACCAGCCCAGGACCTTCAGGCGCGGCTGCAGGGCCTGTTCGGCGACACGTACACCGTGGAGCGAGAACTGTCCCCCGGCGGAATGAGTCGCGTGTTCCTGGCGCAGGAACGCGCCCTTGGTCGGGACGTCGTGATCAAGGTGCTGCCACCTGATCTCGCGGACCTGGTGTCAGCGGAGCGATTCACCCGCGAGGTCCGCCTCGCCGCCAAGCTCCAGCAGGCGAACATCGTACCGGTCCTGACAGCGGCGATTGTCGGGGGATTGCCGTACTACACCATGCCATTTATTCCGGGAGAGTCACTGCGGCAGGCGCTCGCGGAATCCCGTGGCCTGACGACCGCGCGCGTGAGGAGCATCCTCCGCGATGTCGCACGGGCGCTGGCCTTCGCGCACGACCATGGCGTCGTCCACCGGGACATCAAGCCGGAGAATATTCTCCTCTCTGGCGACACCGCCGTCGTCACCGACTTCGGCATCGCCAAGGCGCTGCGCAGTGCGGGCGAGGAACGGAGCGATCTCACCGGCGAGCACCTCACGAGGACCGGTATGGCACTCGGCACGCCACAGTACATGGCGCCCGAGCAGATCGCCGCCGATCCCGAGGTGGATCATCGCGTCGACATCTACAGCTTCGGCGTCGTTGCCTACGAACTGCTTGCGGGCCAGCCCCCGTTCAGTGGACGAGGCGCCCGCGACGCACTGGTCGCGCACCTCCTCGAGGCGCCGCCAGACCTGCGCAGCGTCCGCAGCGACATACCCGCGGCGCTGATGCGACTCGTCAGCGCGTGCCTCGAAAAGGATCCCGCAGCCCGGCCGCAGGCCATGAGCTCCGTGCTCGCCACGCTCGACGAATAGGCAGCTGCCAACGCGACGCGCCTAGCTCCCAGCCTCCGGCAGCGACAGCGTGAACATGCTCCCCGTGCCCTCCGTGCTGCGCACCCTCAAGTCGCCACCCATCCCGCGTGCCAGGTCCCTGCTGATCGCCAGCCCCAACCCGGTCCCCTCCGTAGACCGCGTCAGGTTGCGATGCACCTGCACGAACGGATCGAAGATCACGTCCTGCTTGTCGCGCACGATCCCGATTCCGGAATCCGCCACGCGCAGGTAGATCACGCCGTCGGGCATGTCGGCTCGCGATGGCGTGTCCACCGTGATGCGGCCGCCCGGCTCCGTGAACTTGATCGCGTTCGAGAGCAGGTTCAGCAGGATCTGCCGGAGCTTCTCCTCGTCGGCACGCACGCGCAGGTCGGCGGGTACCCACGACGTGAATGCAAGGTGCTTCGCCATCATCTGGGGATCGATCATCGATGCGACGGCGTTCACGATCTCGGAGAGCGCGAGGTCCCGCACCTGGTACTCGATGCGGCCAGCTTCCAGCTTGGCGAAATTGAGGACGTCGTTGATGAGGGAGAGCAGGTGCTGCTCGGACCGCACGATGCGCGCGAGCGCGTCGCGCTGCGCGTCGGTAATGGGTCCGTGCACGCCCAGGTCCATGAGTTGTGCGTGGCCGGCGATCGCGTTCAGCGGCGTGCGCAGCTCATGGCTCATTGCCGCGAGGAAATCGCTCTTCGCGCGATTGGCCGCCTCCGCGTCCGCCCGAGCCGCCTCCGCTTCCACGCGCGCGCGCACGTGTGTCGTCACGTCCACCCCGTGCACGAAGATGCCCGAACGCGACCCGTCGGCCT
>JBDTYL010000282.1:0-12619 GCA_040005695.1 bacterium
TGTACGTGTTCAACATCAAGTACCTGCCGCTGCGCGGCGAGGGTATCACGTTCTTCCTTCGCAACGTGATTCCCTTCTTCAACGTGCTGCTCGCCGGCTTCGTGCTCGCCTCCATTGCCGCGCGGTTCATCTTCCCGAGCGTGTCGTTGGAGGGGCGCACGCTGTGGCTGCTCAAGTCGAGCCCCATGCCCATGACCGACCTGCTCTGGGCGAAGTTCTGGGTCGGGACGCTGCCCCTGCTGCTGCTGGCGCTGGGCATCATGATCGTGACGAACGTGCTGCTCCAGGTGAGCGACTTCATGTTCGCGGTGTCGGTGATGACCATCGCCATGATGACGCTCGCGCTCTGCGGCATGGCGCTGGGCTTCGGCACGCTGTTCCCGCAGTTCGAGACGGAGAACGCGGCGCAGATCCCGACCTCGTTCGGCGGGTTGCTGTACATGATGGCATCCGTCACGCTCATCGCCGGCGTGATCGTGCTCGAGGCGCGGCCGGTCTACACCTACCTGTCGGCGCAGTTCTACGGCACGCCGACGTCGAACACGGAGATGATCGTGGGGTTCGGCCTTGCGGCCGCGCTGTGCACGGCGGCGACGATCGTGCCCATCGGCATCGCCAAGCGGCGACTCGAGGCGGTGGAGCGGTAGCGCGCCTCGCGCCTCAGTGGGCGCCCTTGAACCAGAGCACGTAGTACGCGGGATGCGACTGCCGGTCGCCCATGCAGCCCGGCACGCCGGTCATGCGATCGGCGACGGTTCCGGTGAGGTCCGTCTCGGGCGGCGTGGGCGGATAGTACTCGATCATCTCGAGATCGTCGGCCGAGAAGGAGCGCAGCGGCCTGGACACCGGCGTGATGCCGTCGATCAGGATGCATGCGTCACCGGTTGCCTGGCTCCCCATGCCCGTGCGAATGGGCGGGTTGCCGCGGATGCTCGTGGGTCCGCGGACGCGACCCACCATCACGCCACGCGTCACGAGGTCGATCGGCGTGCCCCCGAGCCTGCTCAGCTTCTCCGGTCCGAACACCTGCGAGCTGCCTTCCGTGTGCCAGCGCGTGCGCATGTCCAGCTCCTTCCAAGCCGCCGCATCGCGACCGAAGCCGCTCGCCTCCGTCACGCGCACCTCGTCCAGCTGCTGCGCGAGGTTGCCCAGGCGCAAGAGTACCTCACGCTGGTCGTCCGCCGTGAGCCTGAAATGCATCACGCTCGGCGAGTACCCCATGAGGCGCGCCCGCACCACCAGGTCGCCGGGCGGCACGTGACGGAAGGTCCAGGTGCCGTCGTCGGCCGTGACCGTGGCGCGCCCGGTGCCGATCAACTGCACCTGCGCGCCGGGCATCGGATACCCCATGGAATCCGTCACGACGCCATGCACGAGGGAGCTCGAGCGCCACTGTCGCTCCTCGCCCGCCCATACGACCACGGGGTCGAGGGTGTGCGGCAGCGGCCGCAACCTGAGCGCGACCTCGAGGCGTTCGTCGGCCCTTGACGTCCAGCGGAACTGCACGCTGATGAAGCCGATCTTCCGCGCCCACACCTCGTACGTCGCGGGAGGAATTCCGGCGATGACGAACGCGCCCGTTTCGTCCGTACGTGCCGACCACGCGTGATCAGGAATCGAGACGTCCGCGTCCGCGAGGGGTTGGCCCAGCGTGTCGCGCACGACGCCAGCGAGCGTGCCAGTGGTGAGCGGCGTGCGCGCGGATGTGGAAGGCACTTGCGCGGCAAGTGCAGACGCACCGAGCATCCACGTGACCGCGAGCACGGCGCGGGTGATCGACGCACGCATGGGGATCGTTCCTGGCTGGCTGGTGTTAGCGGGCGCGCTAACAGTGTCCATGAGAACCGCGGTGCGCAATGGCGGGCTCGGTGTCGCGAACATCGCACCTGCGCACGCCGCCTCTTAACGCGGCGCTCAGGCGGCCAGCTGCTGCCCGCACTCCGTGCAGAACGCCGCCGCCGCCTCCGTGACGTCGCTGCCGCACGCCGCGCATACACCAGGGAGATAGTGGCCGCACGTCGAGCAGTAGAGCGCGTCCGCCTCCGGCCTTGGCCCACAGGTTCCGCAGCTTCTCTGTCGCGCACGATATGCGCGTACGGCCGCCTCGACCGGATCGTCCACGCCGGCGGGAGTGCCGTCGCCACGCATCGCGTCCAGCGCGCGCGCGGTATCGCGCGCATGCAGCTCATCGTAGTCCGCATCGGAGAGCTTGCCAGTCACGCGATCGAACTCGATCTCGCGTAGCGCTGCGACCGCCTCCTGCTCTGCCGCGGAGGCCGCCTGCGCGGGACTGAGGGGTGCGCGCCGTGCAACGCGCTCCGCACCGGCGAACAGCGGGTACAGCACGAACACGAGCGCGCCGACCGCAAGGATGGTCCCGAGCACGAGTGCAAGCATCAGTCGTCCCTCCTGGGCGCGGCATGAAGCCTGGCCAGTTCCGCTGCGGTCGCCGGCACGGGGTCTGGCGGTGGAACGACGTCGGCGCGTGCGGAGAACTCGCGACGCCACATCACGGCGCCGACACCAGTTCGTGCGACGGCGCGAGGGTGACCACGTGACTACTCGGCGCACCACGGCGTTCCGCCTGCGGCCACATCACGATCAGTCCACCGATGGCCATCACCATGCCGCCGATCCACACCCACACCACGAGCGGGTTGAAGCTGATGCGCAGCTCGGCCGTGTCGTTCCGCACGTCCGCCAGCACCACGTAGAGATCGAGCATCGCCGACGTGCGGATCCCGACTTCCGTGCTCGGCTCGAACTGCGTCTGCTTGTTGCTGTCGAAGTACTGCCGCTTCTCGCTGGCGATGATGCCCTGACGCACGTCGTCGCGGAACACCTCGAGGCCGATCGTCGTCGCGAAGCGGTTCAGCATCTCGGCGGTGGAGATGCCCTGGCTCACGAAGCGCCAGCGGTGGCCGAGCGGGTCCACGAGCTCCTTCGATTCGCCCGCCCTGAGCGACACATCGTAATCCCTGCTGAAGGCGAGTCCGGCGAATGCCGAGAACAGGATGACGATACCGGCATGCACGATGTAGCCGCCGTAGCGGCGCCGGTTGCGCGCCACGAGGCGCACGGCCGCCAGCGGCAGCGATTCCCCATGAATGGTGCGGCGCGCGCCGATGCCGGTGTAGAACTCCTGCGCGATGGTACCGGCGACGAACCCGGCAAGCGTGCAGGCGATGAGCGCGTGAAAGTTGCGCATGCCGAGCGCGACGAGCACCACGCCGGCGACGACGCCGGCACTCGCGGGAACGATGAACTGGCGCTTCAGCTTCGACGTCGATGCCTTGCGCCAGGCGAGGAGCGGCCCGATGCCCATGAGCGCGAGCAGCAGGAGCCCGAGCGGGACGATCATCGAGTTGAAGAAGGGCGCACCCACCGTGACCTTCGAGCCGCGCGCCCACTCGCCCAGGATCGGGAACAGCGTACCCCAGAGTACCGAGAACGCGATGCCGACAAGCACGAGATTGTTGTACAGGAGGGCGGCTTCTCGACTCACCATGCTCTCGGGCACCGCGCTGTCTTCGAGGTCGCGCAACCGCGTGGCAACGAGGTAGATCGCCACGCCGGTGACAGCGAAGAAGAACGTGGCGGACCACGCCCCCACGGGCGACCGGGCGAGCGAGTGCACGGTCCCGATCACGCCGTTGCGCGTGATGAACGTGCCGAAGATCGCCAGCAGGAAGGTCGTGACGACAAGCGCGACGTTCCACTTCCGGAGCATCCCGCGCTTCTCCTGGAGCAAGATGGAATGCAGGAACGCGGTGCTCGTGAGCCACGGCAGGAGCGACGCGTTCTCGACCGGGTCCCAGGCCCAGTAGCCGCCCCAGCCCCGCTCCACGTACGCCCACCACATGCCGAGCGTGATGCCGACGGTGAGGAAGAACCACGAGATGAGCGACCAGCGGCGCACGACGCGCAGCCACGTCGTGTCGAGCTGGCGCGTGATGAGCGCGGCCACGGCGAAGGCGAAGGGAATCGCCGTTGCCACGTAGCCGAGGTACAGGCTCGGCGGATGGACGACCATCCCCGGATTCTGGAGCGGCGGGTTCATCCCCTTGCCGTCGGCGGGCACGAAGGCGAGCCGGTCGTAGGGATTGGCCTTGAAGCAGGCAGTCGCGATGAAGAACAGCAGGATGAGCGCGAGGGTGCCGCTCGCATACGGCGCGAGGTCGGGTGCCTTCTCCCGCGCCGACCACACGGCGACGGCGGAATAACAGGACAGGATGAGCGCCCAGAACAGCATCGATCCTGCCTGTCCGCTCCAGAACGCCGCGAAAACGTAGATGCTGGGCATGTTCGCGCTCGTCTGCCACGCGACGTACTCGAGCGAGAAGTCGTGCGTGAGCAGCGCGGTCCACAAGGCGACGGACGCGAGGATCACCATGAACGTGGTCGCGTACAGTCCACGACGTCCGCTCGCCATGAGGTCGTCGCGGCCAAGCGTCCCGCCGGCGAACGACGTCACCGCCGCCCAGGCCGCCATGAGTAACGCTACCCAGAGCGACAGCTCGCCAACGAGGATCACGCGCGCACTCCGGCCTCGAGGTACGACGCGGTGCCCACCACGAGGGCCCGGCCAATGAGGATTCGTGTTCGAGCCGTCGTCATGCCGGAGTCGCTTGGATCAGGAGGGAATGGTCCAGCCAATATAGCAATGCCGTCCGTCCTCGAAGCGAGCCGTCGACGCAGGCCCACAGCAGATCCTTCCCTTCGGCTACGCTCGGGGCGGGCCCCACGCTCAGGATGACATCAACCGTTCGCTGCGTCGTGCGTTCATCGCCGAGTCCGCACGAGGAGCACGGTCGCGGCGCCGGCGCCCGCAACGTCCCACGTAAGGTCGCGCAGGCTGAAGTCGCCTTGCACGTTCCGGTCGTGCACTTCCTTCCCCACGCCCACGGTGAGCGTCACGGCCGTGGCTCCGGTCAACGCGGCCGCGTGCTGCAGGCCGGACGTGCGCAAGGCGCCGTAGGACATGCTCTGCACGAAGGCCGACGTGAAGAAGTGCTGCAGCTTGTCGCCAGCGAACCACCTGTCAGTGGGAGCGCCGAGCTGCGAGAGCGAGAAGACAAGCCACACACCGTGCATCACGCCACGCTCCTTGCGCGCCGCCTCGGCACGTAGCCGGCGAGGAGGTCGAGCGCGTCGTGCAGCAGCGCGCGGTGTGCGGGAACGTGGATCCAGCTGCTCGCACCACTCGGGTGCGGCAGCGGAATGACGACCGACCGGCCGCCCTCATGCTCCACGTCGTGCGCCTGGCCAACTACTTCGTCGAGGGGCAGCGGACCGAGGAACCGGTCGATCGCGAGCCGCCCAACCGGCACGATGACGCGCGGCCTGATGAGGCGCAGCTCGTCAGCGATCCACTCGCCACAGCGCGCCCGCTCCGACGGTGACGGCACGCGATCGCCACGCCCGCCGGGATGTGGGCCGGGAAAGCACCGCGTCACGGCTGCGATGTACAGCCACTCGCGCGCGGCGGCCTCGTCGAGCCCGGCGCGTGCGAGCCACTGGAACAGCGTGCGACCCGCGCGTCCCGCGAACGGGCGGCCACCGGCCATCTCGGTCTTGCCCGGCGCCTGGCCCACGAGCATCGCGCGCGGCGCACGGGCCCGCGAGAGGATGGGCAACACACCGGGCGCATGGGCGCAGCGACGACACGCCCCGAGCGCGGCGCAATGCGCGTCCAGCGCCCCGGCGAGCGCGCGAGCGGAGGATGGAGTGGAGACGGACATTGGCGTCCTTACCCCTCTCCCGCCGCCGAGTGCCCGTCGGCGGCGAAGTTGTACGGGTGACGCATGATGCCGCGATCGGTGATGATTGCCGACACGAGCGCCGCCGGTGTGACGTCGAACGCCGGATTGTAGACGGACGCGTCTTCCGGAGCGGTTTGAGCCCCGCGATACGCGCGCAGTTCTGCCGGCGCCCGATGCTCGATCTCGATCGCGTCGCCATTTTGCGTGGCGGGATCCACCGTGCTCCACGGGGCCGCGACATAGAACGGCACGCCGTGATGCCGCGCGGCAATGGCCAGGGCGTACGTGCCGACCTTGTTCGCGACGTCGCCATTGGCGGCGATCCGGTCTGCGCCGACCATCACGAGGTCCACCTCGCCGCGCCGCAGCAGCGTCGCGGCCATGCTGTCGGCGAGCACGGTGACGTCGATACCGGCCTGGTCCAGTTCCCAGGCAGTGAGCCGACTGCCCTGCAGCAATGGCCGCGTCTCATCGGCGAAGACGTGCACTCGATCTCCCCGCCCGGCCGCCAGGTAGATCGGCGCCAGCGCCGTGCCGATGCCGCCCGTCGCCAGCGCACCCGCGTTGCAGTGCGTGAGCACGCGCGCATCCGGCGGTAACAGCGTGAGGCCGTGCTCGCCGATGCGCTGGCACATCGCCCGGTCTTCCGCGAGAATGGCCGTGGCGTCGGCACGTAGTGCCGCGTGCACCTCCTGCCCATTGCCCGGCGTGTGCTCGGCGCAGCCCCGCATCCGCGCCATCGCCCACGAGAGGTTCACCGCGGTGGGCCGCACGGCGCCGATCCGTGCGCCCAGCCGTCGCACCGCTTCGAGAAAGACCGCACGGGGCTGCGCGCTGCAGGGCGCGAGCGACACGACCAGCCCCATCGCGCCAGCAATGCCGATGGCTGGCGCGCCGCGCACGGCCAACGTCGCAATCGCATCGCACACCGCATCGACCGTGCGCAGCTCGCGCCGGACGAGCTCGCCGGGCAGGCAGCGCTGGTCGATGATGTCCACCGCGGTTCCATCCACGGACCAGCGCACTGCCTCGACAACGATCATGGTGGAAAGTTAGCGGGCACGAAGGCAAGTTGCCGTCGTCCCTCTCCCCCATCGAGTCATGCGATTCGTCCCGGTGCTCGCGGCACTCCTCGTTTCCGCCCACATCGCGGCCGCACAGGCCAGCGATCCCACGGAGCGGCTGCCCATCGATACCGCCGTGCATCGTGGCACGCTGTCCAACGGCCTGCGCTACCTCGTCAGGCACAACGGCAAGCCCGAGCAGCGCGCCGAGCTGCGCCTCGCCGTGAATGCCGGCTCCATCCTCGAGACCGACGCCCAGCGCGGCCTTGCGCACTTCGTGGAGCACATGGCGTTCAACGGCACGCGCCGCTTCCCGAAGAGCGACATCGTGAACTTCCTCGAGCGCATCGGCATGCGCTTCGGCGCGGACCTCAACGCGTCCACCTCGTTCGACGAGACGGTCTACACGCTGCAGGTCCCCACGGACACCGCGCGCCTGCTGAACACGGCGCTCGACATCATGGAAGACTGGGCGCACGACCTCACCTTCAATCCGGCCGAGGCGCAGAAGGAGCGCGGCGTGGTGATCGAGGAGTGGCGGACAGGACTCAGCGCCGAGACGCGCGTGCAGAACAAGCAGTTCCCGGTGATGCTGTACGGCTCCAGGTACGCCACGCGGCTGCCGATCGGCACGATCGAGAACCTCCAGCACTTCGACCCGGCGCTCGCGAAGCAGTTCTATCACGACTGGTACCGCCCCGACCTCATGACCGTCGTGGCCGTGGGCGACTTCGACGTCGCCGCCATGGAGACGGCCATCCGCACACGCTTCGGCCGCATTCCCGCCGCGACCGCGCCGAAGCCGCGCACGTATGCCCCGGTGCCGGAGCACGGCGAGACGCTCGTCTCCATCGAGTCGGACAAGGAGTATCCCAGCGCGTCGGTGGCCCTGCTCTGGCTCAAGCCGCGCGACAGCACGCGCACGGTGGCGGACCTGCGTCGTCGCTTCGTCGCCTCCCTGTACGACGGCATGGTGAACGCGCGGTTCAGCGAGCTCACGCAGCGGCCAGACGCGCCGTTCGCGTATGCCGGCTCGGGGCGCGGCGAGTTCGTCCGCACGCGCGACGTATACCAGCTCTACGGGGGCGTGAAGGAGAGCGGATTCGCGCAGGCAGCCGAGGCGCTGCTGGCAGAGGCGGAGCGCATCGCGCGCTTCGGTTTCACGCAGACGGAGCTCGACCGGTTGCGCACCAACTACCTCCGCGGCCTGGAGCAGGCGTACGCGGAGCGCGCCAAGACCTCGTCCGCTGTGTTCGCCGGCCAATACGTGGACGTCGCACTCTCGGGCGGACCGATCATGGGCATCGCGAACCAGCAGGCACTGGCGAAACAGCTCCTGCCCGGCATCACGCTGGCGGAAGTGAATGCGCTCGCGCGCACGTCGTTCACGGAACGCAATCGCGTGGTACTCGTCGCCGCGCCGCAGAAGCCCGACATCGTGCTCCCCACGAAGCAGCAGATGCTCGCCGTCTTCGACAAGGCGCGCCACTCGACCCTCACGGCCTACGTGGACTCCACCTCCGACGCGCCCCTCGTGCACGCGCTGCCGACGCCCGGCCGCGTGGCGTCCGAGCGGACGCTCGAGGGGACGGACATCACGGAGTGGAAACTGTCCAACGGGGCGCGCGTGCTGCTCAAGCCCACCGACTTCAAGGCGGACGAGGTCCTCTTCGCCGCACAGAGTCCCGGCGGCGAGTCGCTCCTGCCCGACAGCGCCGTGATCGATGCGGACCTCAGCAGCGCGCTGCTCTCCGTGAGCGGCATGGGCGCCTTCAACGAGATCACCCTCGGCAAGAAGCTCACGGGCAAGCGCGTGGCATTGAGTGCTTCGCTCGGCGACCTCAGCGAGACGCTGCGCGGCTCCGCGTCGGCCAGGGATCTCGAGACGCTGTTCCAGCTCATCTGGCTCCGCATGACGCAGCCCCGCGTGGATTCCAGCGCGTTCGTCGCCTTCAAGAACCAGATGCGTTCCATGCTCGCGAACCGACGCAACGATCCCGAGGCTGTATTCGGCGACACGATCACCCTGACGATGACGCAGCACCACCCGCGCGTGAAGCTGATGTCCGCCGCACTGCTCGACTCGGTGAACATCCGCCGGGCGCTCGCAATCCAGAAGGACCGCTTCGCCGACGGCGGCGACTTCACCTTCTTCTTCGTCGGCAGCTTCTCGCCGGACTCGCTGCGGCCGCTCGTCGAGCGGTACCTCGCATCGCTGCCGTCGCTGGGCCGCGCGGAAGTGCCGCGCGACGTGGGCATCCGTCCGCCCACGGGCGTCGTCGAGCGCACCGTGCATCGCGGTGTCGAGGCCAAGGCCCAGACGGAGCTCCTGTTCACCGGCTCCTGCGTCTACAGCTACGAGAATCGCGTCATCCTTGGCGCATTGCGCGACCTGCTGGACATCCGGCTGCGCGAGGCACTCCGGGAGGACAAGAGCGGCACGTATGGCGTGGAGGTGGGCGCGGACTGCAGTCACCTTCCGTATCCGCATTACGAAGTGAGCATCTCCTTCGGCAGCGCACCGGGCCGCGTGGACGAGCTCACGAAGGAAGTCTTCATCGTGATCGACAGCGTGAAGGCGGGCGCGGTGAGCGACTCGAACCTGACGAAGGTTCGCGAGCTGGCGTTGCGCGCGCACGAGACGGCGCTGCGGCAGAACGGCTCCTGGCTGGCCTCCATGATGGATGCCGACGAGGACGGGCGCGACCAGCGCGACTTCATGCGCAAGCCAGCGATGGTGCATGCGCTCACGCGCGAGCAGGTGCGCGACGCAGCGCGCGCCTACCTCAGGCGCGAGCAATACGCGCGCTTCACCCTACTGCCCGCTGCTGCGCCGACGAAGTGAGCGTGAAAGGCGCTGCAGGGTCGTATCGCCGGGTGTGTGTGCAAGGCCGGCGCGATAACTGGCCTCCGCGGCGGCCGTGTCGCCCAATTGCTCCTGCGCGACGCCGAGGAACAATGCCGCCACCGCGGCGGTCTCCGAGTGCAGCAGCGGCGATGCCGCTCGCACCACGGCCGCGGGCCCACCGCTTCGCCCCACCGCGTCGAGGTAGAGCGCCACGAAGCCACGCTCCGAGCGCGCGTCCGTATCGTGCAGCAGCGGTGCGAGCGTGGCGCTGGCGGCGGCGTAGTGTCGCGCCGCATACTGCGCCTGTCCGAGCTCGAAGCGGATCTGCCGGTCCGTCGGCGCCATCGCCAGCGCGCGCGTGAGCAGCGGCAGTGCGCGCGCCGTGTCGCCGCGCGCGCGCGCATCCATCCCCAGCAGCTTGTAGCTCAGGTGCTCGTCGGGCGACACCTCCGCCAGCCGCGTCCACAGGGCGCGATGGCTGGTCCACGCCACCGCGTAATGCGCGCCGCTGATCGCGTTTCGCGCCGAGACGACCGCAATGAGCACCAGTGCGGCACGCCGGCCCGGCAGTGACAGCCGGTCGATCGCCCACGACACGGCGAGTGCCGCGCCCACCGTCGCGCCGAACAGTGTGCGATCCGCGAGGATCTGTCCCGTGGGGGTGAGCAGGTTCGACGCCGGCAGGTAGGTGAGCGCCACCCACCCGAGCGCCACGAGTGGGCGACGATCACCCTTGCGCGCCTCGACCAGCGCCAGCGCGAGCAGTGCGAGCGCCCCGACGCCGCCGAGCAGCGCGAATGCCATCGCACGGCCCGGGAATGTCGTGGGCCCATAGTACGGCGACAGGTCCGTGGGCCACGCGAGCATCGCCGCGATGCGAGGCCACAGCGACACCATCGCGGTCTCCCGTGCTGCGGTGGACATGCCGCTCAGCCCCTGCGCGGCAATGGATGCGTGCGACACCGGTGCGCCCAGCACCACGAGTCGCGCGAGGAGGACGGCCGTGATGCAGACGACTGCCGCGCTCCATGCGCGCACGCTCGTCAGCGTGCGATGAACCGAGGGCATGTCATCCGCCGGCGGCGCGCTCCAGCCCCACACGGTGAGCGCGGCCAGCGGCAGCGCGAGCAGGCCCGATTCCTTGGCGGCCAGCGCCGCGGCGGCGAGGGCCCCCACGAGCGCGGCGCGCCCCAGGTCGGCGCCCAGGCGAACCGGCGCACGCGCCGCGAGCACGGCGACCAGCGCCACCATGCAGAGCGACACCAGCAGCTCGGACGTGTTCGCGACGCTCGCCACCGCCTCGACGTGCAGGGGCTGCGTCGCGAACCACGCGGCGCCCGCGAACGCGGCCACACGACCCACACCTCGGCGGAGCAGCCACCACACCGCGCAGGTCGTCGCGGCGTGCAGCAGCAGGGCGTAGAGGTGGAACCAGATCGGCGCGCCGCCGGTGATGTTCCACACGGTGGCGAGCAGCGCGACATGCAGCGGCCGGTAGAGACCCAGTGCGTCGACGCCATCCCCAGGCCAATACGGTTGCGACCACACGTGGACGAGCGCGCCCCACCCGCGGAGCAGCACGTTGTCGCGGATGATGGTCGTGTCGTCGTAGACGAACGCCGCGCGCAGGCTGGGCAGCAGCGGCACGACGGCGAGCGCCAGCAGCGCCAGCGCCTCCATCGTCCGGGACCGGCGCGATGCAACGCGCGCGTCGAGTGGGGTCGTCACGAGCGGTGAAGCTATCCGCGCGCCACGCACACGGCCATGCGCCTGCTATCGGGGACGGCGGCGGCGCTCGGGGAAATGCGTGTCGAGAAAGCGGATGAGCGCACGCTCCTCCGGTGAATGCGCGTACTTGTCCGACTGCGGCGTGTACTTGCGCGGCAGGCGGATGATCTCGCCCTCATCCACGTAGCGGGCCATCACGAGGGGATGTACGTATGACGTCCGGCAGATGGCCGGCGTGTTCCCGAGCTCCGACGCCACGAGCCGGAGCATCGTGTTCACGTTGCGCTTCGTCTCCACGTCCGACTCGGCAGGCCCCAGCTCCGCCAGCACCGTGGCCGCGCGCAGGGTGCCACCCCACGTGCGGAAGTCCTTCGCGCTGAAGGCGACGCCAAGCGTGTCGTGGAGGTAGTCGTTCACGTCCACCGACGTGAGGTTGCGCCACCGCGTGCCGTCCTTGTAGCGGAACAGGCGCGCGCCCGGCGTCGCCAGCTGACGCTTCACGAGCAACGCGAGCTCGCGATTGGCCACCACCTGGCGCTGCCGGATGGATTTCTTGCCGACGTACGTGAAGACGGCGCGCCCGTCCGCCACCTCCACGTGCTTCTTCCGCAGCGTGGCGATGCCGAACGTCTTGTTCTCCGTCGCATATCGCTCGCTTCCGATGCGGAAGAAGCTCTCGCTGATGAGGCGCACCACGGCCGCGGCCGCGGCGCGCTTCGACGGGGTGCGTGACGCGGCGTGCGCGCGCACGCGCGCGCGAATTTTTGGAAGATCCTTCGCCAGCTCGCGCACACGGTAGTACTTCCGGAGCTGCCCCTGCGCGACGGCCCGCGGATGGTAGCGGTACTGCTTGCGCCCCTTGGCATCCATCCCCCAAGCCTGCACCTCGGCGCGGCCGCTCGCCGCGATGTGGACGTCCGTCCAGGCCGGCGGGATCACGAGGAGGCGGATGCGCTCGAGGGTGCGCGCGTCGCGCACCGGCGTCCCGTCCCTTTTCGTATACCGAAAGCGCGTGCGCCCACCCGCGCGAAGAATCCATTCTGGCATGGCGGGCTCGGGGGGCAAGTTGCGGTCCGTCCGTGTAGCTTTCCGTGATCGCGGGCCGAGCCGACGATCCCGCCCTCCCCGTCCGCCTCCGCCATGGCCTACGAGTTCCTCACCTTCGACGTCGCCGACCGGATCGCCACGATCACGGTCAACCGCCCCGACAAGCTGAA
>JBDTYL010000283.1:0-6193 GCA_040005695.1 bacterium
GATGACAAAGAGAGCTGCGCTCAGGATGACAAAGAGAGCTGCGCTCAGGATGACAAAGAGAGCTGCGCTCAGGATGACAGGGAGAGCTGCGCTTCGTCGCTAAACGGGAGTCGGGATGCGCGCCGCGCCGATGCGCCGACCCTTGACCTCCACTTCCTGACGCGCCTCCGCGAGGCGGCCCACGTCTTCACCGAGCAGCCGCGCGGCGTCCATCAGCGTGGTGAGTGGCGCGAGGTCGTTCGCGCCGGCGTGCAGGCGCAACAGGTCCATCCGGATCCCTTCGAGCGCCGCGACACTCTCCGCCAGGTGCGCCGCGGCTGCACGTCGTCGCGTCGCAACCACCTCCGCGTCCACCGACCCCGACGGCGCGAGCGCATCGACGACGTCCACCTCCGCGCGCGCACCCGCCGCACGCGCCTCGAGCGCCGCGACGATCGCCGGCAACTCGGCGAACTGCTCGCGGTACGCCTTCGGCAGCGCCGCGTAGAGTTCAGCTGCCGCGACACCGAGTGCCGATTCCGTCGCGCGGAACGCGGACGAGCCAGCGAGGTTCGAACGCTCTGGCGCGCCGAGTCGCCGAGCGAGCCACGCGCCGAGCTTGCTGCGCCAGAGCCGCTCGCGAAGGCCGGGCTTGATCCGGCTGCGCAGCGCATCCGGGATGATCGGGATCTCGAGCACGTTGCACGCGGCACCGAGCAGCAGCGTCGAGACGAGCGGCACGATGAAGAACAGTGGTGACATGAAGCGCTCGTGCATCACCCCCGTGGCGATCAGCGAGATGGTGACGGCACCCCAGGCACCCGCGCCGTAGAAGCCCGCTCGCAGCAGCCGCGCGGCCGGCGTCTCGCGCTCCTCGGCCGTCACCGCCTCACCCTCCACGCGCTCGCGCTCCGCGACGTCGAGCGCGGTGCGCAGGTCGGCGAGCGTGTGCCCCGCGCGGAACAGGCGACGGGCCTGGTTCAGGTAGTAGCCGAGCATGGGCAGCAGCGGAGACAACGTGAGCCCCGCGAGCACCGCGATGTCCTTGAGCCGCTTCGGGTCGTGAAAACTGCCGACGAAGTACGTCTCGGCAATGTTGCCGATCGTCATCACGCTGAACGCGCCTGAAAATGCGAGGTAGACGATGGACGCGGGATTCGTCGAGGCCAGCCATGCGCGCAGTGTCTGCGGCAATGGAGGACGCGTCTCCACCGCGGGCGCGAGTGCCGCGGCCAGCGCCTCACCGTCGGCGAATCGTTCGAGCGGCTCGCGTGCGAGGCATCGGTCGATCGCGGCGCCGAGTGCCGGAGGCAAGCCAGGAGCGGCGCGCATGACACTCGGCGGCGCTTCCGTCGCCTGGCGCACGAGCAGCGCGTGGAGATTCGGCGACTCGAAGGGAAGACGTCCACTGAGTGCGAGGTAGCCCACGACGCCGAGTGAATAGATATCACTGCGTCCGTCCACCGGTTCGCTTGCGGCCTGCTCGGGACTCATGAAGTGCGCGGTGCCCATGATCTTGCCCGGATCGGTCGTGGGACCGACGTCCCCGTCGCCGTGCGCGATGCCGAAGTCCGTCACCAGCGCGCGGCCCGTGCCCGCTTCGAGGAGGATGTTGTCGGGCTTCACGTCGCGATGGACGATGCCGCGTCCATGCGCGTACGCGAGCGCCCATGCCACCTCGCGCAGCACGCGCGTTGCGTCCGCCGGCGCGAGCGGCCCGCGCGTGCGGAGTCGTTCGCCGAGCGTCTCGCCTTCCACGTAGCCCATGACGAAGAAGACGAAGCCGCGCGATTCGCCGACGCGGTGAATGGGGACGATGTGCGGGTGCGAGAGACCCGCCGCCGTGCGCGCCTCGCGCACGAATCGTTCGCGCGCCTCGGTGTCGTGCGCGAGGTGCGCGGGGAGGACCTTGATGGCGACGTCGCGATCGAGCGAGACGTCGCGCGCGAGGTAGACCACGCCCATGCCGCCACGCCCAAGCTCGCGCTCGAGCGAGTATTCGCCGGCGAGCGCGGCCTGGAGGTCGAGGAATTCGGCGGAAGCGTGGGTCATGGGGTGGCGGGTCGGTCAATCAAGTAGGTGCGTTGTACAGCCAGGTAGCAAGGGACCGGCATGCAAGGGAGCGACGACGTCGAACCAACGGCGAGCGCGTAATCTCCCCGCGTCGCGGTACACCGGCTAGAATGGCGGCGTGGAGGTGGGTCCATGGAGACGCGTCCAAGACAATTGCTTACTCGTCGCGTCTCGTTGTCGGGCCTCGCCCTCGGCAGCGCGTATGGCTTTCTCGCGCGCTTTCTCATGGACAACGAGCGCTTCGGGGATGCGTTCGGTGTCATGACCCTCGCGTTCCTCGTCGTGGTGCCTGTGGCGATGGGAGTGATGACGGTGAGTCCGGTGGACGCGCCGAGCTGGCGCTACAGGCTCTTCGCGCCCTGGGTGCCGACGCTGCTCGCCGTGCTCGGCGCGATGATCGTGGGGTGGGAGGGCTCCATCTGCGTGTACCTCGGCGTGCCCGTGCTGCTACTCAGCGCGTCGCTTGGCGGCATCGTGGGCGCAAGCCGCAGCGCGCAGCGACGCGGCGTGCAGCCCATGCTCGCGCTGTTGCCGTTCATCATGGCGCCGCTGGAGCAGCGCATCGCCACGCCGGAGAAGTTCGAGGAGACCGTGACCACGATCGAAGTCGCCGCGCCGCCGGCAGTGGTGTGGCGGTTCGTGTCGAGCGTGGACTCCATTCGCAAGAGTGAGCGGCGGCCGGCGCTGTTCACCACGATGGGCTTTCCGCGGCCGGTGAGTGCGACGTTGTCGAGGCCGGGGGTGGGTGGCGTGCGTCGCGCCGAGTTCGAGGGTGGGCTCGTGTTTACGGAGACTGTCACCGACTGGCAGCAGGACAAGCGGCTGAGTTTCACCATCCGTCCGAACACCGCGTCCATTCCAGCGGCGACGCTGGACCCGCATGTCACTATTGGCGGGCCGTACTTCGACGTGTTGACGGGGACGTATGAGCTCTCGGCGACTGACGGCGGGAAGGGGACGCATCTCGTGCTGCGAAGCGAGCACCGCGTGTCGACGCGGTTCAATCTTTACGCGGGGTGGTGGGCGGGGCGGATCATGGCGAGCATCCAGCAGAACATTCTCGTCATCGAGAAGGGAAGGGCGGAGGGGACGGTGCCCTAAGGCGGTCCGAGCCACGGTTGCCCAACGACGACGCGTGCCGCAGGCGGCGGTGGTGGCTCCGAGCGAACCCGCATGCAAGGCCGCGGCCTCGGTGCGACCCTTACTGGTTCGTAGCTCGGTTGCGCATCGCACTAGTGTAGCGGACTAACCGCAGGGATCGCTGCTTGGAAAGTTCTCGGCGACTTGCTAAAACGCGAATCTGACAGTAGTTACGCACGCGGTGACCGCGCCGCCGAACCGCTATGTTGCGAGCGGTCGCAGCGTTTGTGGCGGACCCGTTGCCATTGCCGCGACTTAATAATAGCTAAGCTTCGCTATGATTCTGCCTCGGCTGCAACATAATAGGTGTTAGAGTTTCCCGACGATCGCATGAGGACAGGGTCTCCGCATGAACATCGATCCTTCCAACCCGGTAGTGGCGCTATGTGCGGCGGGAATGACCGTGGACGGGGATGTCGCCGCGGCGCAGCGTCTGTTCGAGCAGGCATGGGCGGCCCGCCAAGATGACTACGATGCGAGTATCGCTGCGCACTTCATGGCGCGGCATCAGCCGACACCCGAGGCGCGCGCGCACTGGAATCGATTGGCGGTCGAGCATGCCGAATCCGTCGCGAACGGTCGCACGCAAGCCTTCAAAGCGTCACTCTATCTCAATCTCGCTGATTCCTATTTCGCCCTCGGCGACCACGCGGCCGCGGTCACCACCCTCGACCTGGCCCATCCGCATGTGTCAGCGCTACCCGATGACGGATATCGCGCGTTCGTGGAACGGGGCATTGCTGGCTTGCAGTCTCGCCTCGCCGCAGGCGAGTCCGTCGCGCCGAAAATCTAACGTGCGTTGGAGCGGACAAGCGGCTGAGGTAGCGGGCGCTCCGCGCCCGCATTCTATTTGATCGCTTGCCGCTCAACTTGAGCGTTATGCCGCGACAGCTTTCGATGGTCGTCACGTTTTTCCCGCTGACGTGACCCCCGGGAGTTGATCCAGATATTATGTCAGTCCTCAACCGGAGGCCTGGGACGGCCTGGGACCCCGAAGTAGGTCCGGGTCGGAGCGTCAGTTTGTCAGCGTAGCGACCGAGGCAGGTAGTCCCCGCTTGCTCGATATTGAGCTGGGGTTTGCAGCCCCAAGCTGGTATGGGGTCGCAAGTTGTTGTAGTCCGCCCGCCATGTCGAGAGCACAGTCTGGGCCTCGAGCAGCGAGGCAAACCAATGACGCGTCAGGCACTCACGCCTGAGCGAGCCGTTGAAGGCCTCACAGACGGAGTTATCGACCGGTTTCCCGGGCCGACTGAAGTCGAGCAGCACCCGATTCCAGTATGCCCAGTGGTCCAGGGCCGTCGAGGTGAACTCCGTTCCATTATCGCACTGGATGATCGGTGGCAGGCCGCCCGCTCGGTCACCGGCGTCGCTCAGCATACGCGCCACGTCCGCCCCACTGAACGCCTTCGCCACCTCGAGCGCCACGCACTCGCGCGAGAACACGTCGACGAGCGTGAAGACGCGTACGTGCTGGCCCGTCGCCAGCACGTCGTGCATGAAGTCCATCGCCCAGCGCTCGTTCGGCCCTGCCACCGCGGCCCGCGGCAGTCGGACGGTCGCCGACCGTCGCCGCCGACGGCGTGGCTTGAGCTGCAACTGCTCCTCCAGGTACAGCCGCCGCACCTTCTTGAGATTGATGACGAGGCCGTCGCGCCGCAGCATGGTGTGCAGCCGCTTGACTCCGAAGGCCGGGCGGTCCTTCGCCAGCTCGTGCAGGCGGCGGCGTACGGGGGCGTCGTCGGGCTTCACGGACTGGTAGCGGATCATCGCCCGGTGGATCACCAGGCCACGGCACGCGCGCCGCTCGCTGACCTGAAAGGCGGCCTGCGCCCCGCGCACCGCGGCACGTCGCTGCGCGGGGCTCACCATTTTTTTCCGAGGGCGTCCCGCAGCATCGCCTTGTCGAGGGTCAGATCGGCCACCACACCCTTCAGCCGGCGATTCTCGTCCCGCAGCTGCTTGAGCTCCCGCAGCTCGCTGACGTCGAGGCCCGTGTACTGCTTCTTCCAGCGGTAAAACGTCGTCTCCGTCACGCCGAGCTTCCGACAGATGTCGACCACCGTCGTCCCGCTCTCCGCCTGCCGCAACGCCTGGAGAATCTGCTCCGGCGTAAACTTGCTCTTCCGCATCGCTGGCCTCCTCTCTCCCGAAAGTCTGGCCTCGTGTCCTCACGCTGTCAAAACGGGACCACGCCCGGACTCAGATCCGGGGACCCAGGCCCAACCCACTGGCCTGACATAATTGGTGGATCAAGGTCGGGGGTCACGTCACACTGTCTATCCGATCGACTATCAGATGGGTGTCGGCAACGACTCAATTGAGGCGTTGTTCGCGCGCCGGCCAGAATTCAAGCAACGCATGGATAGCCTACAAGCTGCGCTGCAGCGCACTGCCGACTCGGCAGGAGCCTCACTTCACGGCAAGACTATAATCGAGCAGCTACATGCAACGAATACCGATGCCGCGCTGCACGGGGGTAACTCCCTCGGGTTTTGCGGCAGCTTTCTCGCGGCCGGTGATGGTGCGAACTACGGTGGCCCGCAGCTCCTAGCGCGGTGGTACGAACGGAACTTCCGGATGGCTCACAACCTCACCCGTATCCTGCGACCGGAAACGAAGCGCGTTCTCATGCTCGTCGGGTCGGGGCACGTGCCACCACTCCGGAATATCTTCGACGAGTCGCCAGTGTTCTGCCCTGTCAGTCCGTTGCCTTACCTTCAGTGAGCCACGATGGGCGTGCCACATAGCGTGCACTGAACCAGTCGGGCGATCTAAGGAAGCTCGCTCCGCTCGCATTTTGTTGGACTCGCCTGCAGGTTAGCTGAGGCGTTGATATGACTGGGCTGGTGTCAAGGGACTCAGTTTATAGGCACTGAATCAGAGGGCGTGGTACGCCGTGGGCCCGAGGCAGCGTCGACGGTTGATCCTGCTGATATACGCCGATTGCTCCCTCGCGGGAGCAGCGCGGCAAGAAGCGGATGCGTCGGGAGCTGGCTCATTC
>JBDTYL010000284.1:0-2391 GCA_040005695.1 bacterium
GCACGTCGGCGATGCTCTGGCCGCGGAAGCGGACTTCGAGCGTCTCGCGATTGTACCGCCTGCCCTTGCAGACCTCGCACGGGACGTAGACGTCGGGCAGGAAATGCATCTCGATCTTCACGAGGCCGTCGCCCTGGCAGGCCTCGCAGCGGCCACCCTTCACGTTGAACGAGAAGCGCCCGGGTCCGTAGCCGCGGATCTTCGCCTCGGGCAGTTCGGCGAACAGCTCACGAATCGGCGTGAAGAGGCCGGTGTACGTGGCCGGGTTGGAGCGCGGCGTGCGGCCAATGGGGCTCTGGTCGATGTCGATGACCTTGTCGATGTGCTCGAGCCCCGTGATGCGGTCGTGCAGCCCCGGGATCACGCGCGCGCGGTAGAAATGCCGCGCCAGCGTGCGGTGCAGGATGTCCTCGATGAGCGTGCTCTTTCCCGAGCCCGACACGCCCGTGACCGCGACGAACAGGCCGAGCGGGATTTCCGCGCTCACGTTGCGCAGGTTGTGCTCGCGCGCGTTCTGGATGCGGATGGTCTTCTTCGCGTCCGGCGGGCGTCGCTCCGCGGGCACCGGGATCTCGACTTCGCCGCTGAGGTACTTGCCGGTGATCGAGCGCGG
Organism: bacterium; assembly: GCA_040005695.1. Lineage (GTDB taxonomy): Bacteria > Gemmatimonadota > Gemmatimonadetes > Gemmatimonadales > Gemmatimonadaceae > AG11. The sequence continues at coordinate 614 of JBDTYL010000284.1, forward strand.
GTTGCGGATGATCTGCTCCACCGTGCCCTCGGCGATCACCTCACCGCCGTGCTTGCCGGCGCCAGGACCCATGTCGATGACGTGGTCCGCGGCGCGCATCGTCTCCTCGTCGTGCTCGACCACGATGACGGTGTTGCCCAGGTCGCGCAGCTGCTCGAGCGTGCCGAGGAGGCGCGCGTTGTCGCGCTGGTGCAGTCCGATGGATGGCTCGTCGAGGATGTAGAGCACGCCGACGAGGCGCGAGCCGATCTGCGTGGCGAGCCGGATGCGTTGCGCCTCGCCACCCGAGAGCGACTCCGCGGAGCGGCCGAGCGTGAGATAGTCGAGGCCGACGTCCACGAGGAAGCGCAGTCGCTCGCGGCATTCCTTGAGGATGGGGCCGGCGATCTCGACGTCGAGGCCGTTCGCGTGGTCCTCGTCCTTGATGGGGATGTGCTCGAAGAACGACAGCGCTTCCGTGATCGCGAAATCCGTGACCTGGCCGATGTTGCGGCCATCGATGGTAACGGCGAGCGACTCGGGCTTGAGGCGATGACCTTCACAGGCCGAACACGGCACGGCGAGCATGTACGCCTCGAGCTCCATGCGCACCATGTCGGAATCGCTCTCCTCGTAGCGGCGCTCGACATTGGCGACGATGCCCTCCCAGCCCGCGTCGCCCTTCTTCTTCTTCGCCGTCGATCCGTCACCGTGCAGCAGCGTGTCGCGCACGGCGGGGGTCAGCTCACCCCACGGGGCGTTGAGGTCGAACTTGAACTGCCGCGCGAGCGTGGGCAGCACGACCTTGCGGAGGTACCCGGTGGGCTCGCCCCACGGCAGCACGACGCCCTCGAGAATCGAGATCCGCGAATCGCCGAGCACGAGCTCCTCGCTCACACGGCGGCGCGTGCCGAGTCCCCCGCACTTGCTGCACGCGCCGAACGGCGAATTGAACGAGAAGTGACGCGGCTCGAGCTCCGGCATCGAGATGCCGCAGGTGGGGCAGCCGTACTTCTCGGAGAACGTCTCGATGGCGCTGGTGTCGGCGTTGACGACCTCCACGAGTCCTTCGGCCAGCTTCAGCGCGGTCTCGATGGAGTCGGTGAGGCGGCCGCGATCATCCGGGCGCACGACGAGGCGGTCGACGACGACCGAGACGTCGTGGTTCTGCCGTCGGTTCAGCTTCGGCGGGTCGGCGACTTCGATGAGCGCACCGTCCACGTATGCGCGGATGAAGCCCTGCTTGCGCACGGACTCGAACAGTTCGCGGAACTCACCCTTGCGGCCCTGGATGAGCGGCGCGCGCACCTCGATCTTCGTGCCTTCCGGCCACGCGAGCACGGACTCGGAGATCTGCGCCGGGCTCTGCCGCTGCACCGGGCGTCCGCAGGTCGGGCAGTGCGGCGTTCCAGCCCGGGCGTACAGCAACCTCAGATAATCATAGATCTCCGTGACGGTTCCCACGGTGGATCGCGGATTGTGCCCCGCGCTCTTCTGCTCGATGGAGATCGCCGGCGACAGGCCCTCGATGGCGTCGACGTCGGGCTTCTCCATGAGGCCGAGGAACTGGCGCGCGTACGCGGAAAGGGACTCGACGTAGCGCCGCTGGCCTTCCGCGTAGATGGTGTCGAAGGCCAGCGAGGATTTCCCCGAGCCCGACAGCCCCGTGATGACCGTGAGCCGGTCGCGGGGAATGGTTACGTCCACGTTGCGCAGGTTGTGCTCGCGTGCGCCGCGGACGATCAGTGCGTCTTCTGCCATAACCAGGGAAAGCTCGCTCCAGGACCGGGGGGAGACAA
>JBDTYL010000285.1:0-2874 GCA_040005695.1 bacterium
GATGACAACGGAGGCTGCGCTCAGGATGACAACGGAGGCTGCGCTCAGGATGACACACACAGCATTGTCATCCTGAGCGACAGCGAAGGATCTGCTTGTCAGCGGCCCTTGAACTTGGCGATGGACTGGCGCGTGAACTCCGACAACACCAGCCGCCCGGACATGCGCGCCCGCTCCGCGAGCAGCGTGTCCCACTCCTCCGTGCCGGCCCAGAAGACCTCCTTCATGAGTGTCATGGCCTCCGAGTTCGACGCGGCCAGCGTACCGGCGAGGGCGTTGATCGACGCATCCATCGAAGCGACATCGGGGCAGACGCGCGCATAGAGGCTGTGCCGCTCGCCCCAGTCGGCGTCGCGCCAGTCGGCGTCCACCGACATCGCGGCATACGGCCCATCGCCGATGCGGCGGCGGATGACGGGACCCACCACGAACGGACCGATCCCGACCGCCAACTCGCTGAGCTTTGCGGACGCCCCCTTCACGGCATAGGCGTAGTCGCCCGCCGCGGCGATGCCCACGCCGCCGCCCGCCACGCGTCCGTGCACCCGCACGACCACGAACTTCGGCGCGCGGATCATCGCGAGGATCACGCGCGCGAAGCCGCTGAAGAATTCCTCGCCGGCCTCCGCGTCGGCGATGTCGATCAGCTCGTCGAACGACGCGCCGGCGCAGAACGGACCCGTACCTTCACTCCTCAGGACGATGACCCGCGCCGCGGAATCCCGGCCCACCCACGTGATGGCGTCGGCGAGCCGCTGCAGCAGCTCGCCGGGGAGAGAGTTGCTCTTCGGGTGCGAGAAGCTGACGGTGCCGATTCCATCGGAGATCGTCACGGAAACATCGCCGCCGGCAACGGCGGTCCCCGGAATGGCGGGCCTGGTAAGCATGTCCCAAACATACACGACCGGTGCCCGCATCGTCGATTGTCCGATTCGCGCCGAGCGGTGTACATTCCATGGACGGAAGCCGTTGTGCTGTATCGCCTTTCCGCTGCGGTGCGAAGCCGAGCCCGCTTGTGATTCCTCTGAGCCGGTTGCCATGACGCAGAGCCGCCACGCCACTCCGCCCGCCGACGATCCGGCGAAGGTCGCCGCCTTCGAGGCGCGCATCGCCGCCGGCGAAAGTATCGAGCCGAAGGACTGGATGCCCGAAAAGTACCGGCGCCAGCTCGTGCGCATGATGTCGCAGCACGCGCACTCCGAGATCGTCGGCATGCTGCCCGAGGGGAACTGGATCACGCGCGCGCCGTCGCTGCGCCGGAAGATCTCGCTCATCGCCAAGGTGCAGGACGAGGCGGGACACGGCCTCTACATCTACTGCGGCACCGAGACGCTCGGTGTCGATCGCGCGGAGCTCGTGCAGCAGCTGCTCGACGGCCGCGCCAAGTACTCGAGCATCTTCAACTACCCCACGCTGTCGTGGGCGGACATCGGCGTCATTGGCTGGTTCGTGGATGGCGCCGCGATCGTGAACCAGACAATCCTCGCGAAGGCGTCGTACGGCCCGTATGCGCGCGCCATGATCCGGGTCTGCAAGGAAGAGAACTTCCACAAGCGCCAGGGCTACGAGATCGTCGCCACGCTCGCCAACGGCACGCCGGCGCAGCAGGCGATGGTGCAGGACGCCGTGAATCGCTGGTGGTGGCCGAGTCTCATGATGTTCGGGCCGAGTGACACGGATTCACCGAATACGGCGGAGCTCATTCGCTGGAAGGTGAAGCGGAAGACGAATGATGAGCTGCGCCAGCGGTTCGTGAACCTCACCGTGCCGCAGGCGATGGCGGTGAATCTCACGCTGCCGGATGCCGACATGACGTACAGCGACGCGACGGAGAACTGGGAGTTCGGCGCGATCGACTGGGAGGAGTTCCACCAGGTGGTCCGCGGCAACGGGCCGTGCAATCGCGAGCGGCTCGAGGCGCGCAACGCCGCGCACGACGAGGGCGCGTGGGTGCGCGAGGCGGCGAGCGTGCACGCGGCGAAGCAGCGCGCGAAGCAGGCATCGGCGGCAGCGTAACGTGGCGAGCACGACGACGAACCAGGACGCGGTATCGGAGCAGGCGGGCGCGATTCCCGCGGACAGCCAGTGGCCGCTGTGGGAGGTGTTCACGCAGAGCGCGCAAGGCGCGCCGCACGAACACGTGGGCTCGCTGCACGCCACGGATGCGGAGCAGGCGCTCCAGAACGCGCGCGACGTCTACGCGCGCCGCGGTGGCGTGATCTCGCTGTGGGTGGTGCCGGCGGGCGCGATCACGGCCTCGTCGCCGGGCGAGAGCGGGCCGTTCTTCGACCCCGGTGCGGACAAGGCGTACCGGCATCCCCAGTTCTACAAGGTGCCACGCGGCGTGCGCGGCGTATGACGTCGCCGTCGGTGGTCCCCGCGCCACGCGAGGCGCCGAACGCGCTCTTCGAGTACCTGCTGCGACTCGGCGACGACCGCCTCGTGCTCGGCCATCGCCTCAGCGAGTGGTGCGGGCACGGCCCCATCCTCGAGGAAGACATCGCGATCTCCAATGTCGCACTCGACCTCCTCGGCCAGGCGACGATGTTCCTGAAGCTGGCGGGCGAGGTGGAAGGGAAGGGGCGCGACGAGGATGCACTCGCGTACTTCCGCGAGGTGGTGGACTTTCGCAACTGCCTGATGGTCGAGCTGCCGAAAGGCGACTTCGGTTTCACGATCGCGCGGCAGTTCCTGTTCGACGTACATGCGGTGGTGCTGCTCGATGCACTCTCGCGCGGCACGGACACGCGCGTGGCGGCGATCGCGGCGAAGTCGCTCAAGGAGGCGAAGTACCACGTACGGCACAGTGGCGAGTGGATGCTCTAGTACGCGGTCGGCAGTTACTGCAGGCCGGCAATCAACTTTTCGAGCTTG
>JBDTYL010000286.1:0-29410 GCA_040005695.1 bacterium
CTCGTGGGCTTTGGGCTGGACAGCGTGATCGAGGTGACGGCGAGCGTTGCCGCGCAGTGGAGGCTGCGGGCGGATGTCGACCCGGTGCGGCGCGCACGGGTCGAGCACCTGACGGAGCGAATCATCGGATCGACATTCCTCGCCCTCGGCGTCTACGTGTTCGTGGACGGCGCGAAGACGCTGCTGCAGCATGAGCGTCCGGACCGCAGCGTCGTCGGTATCGTGCTTCTCGCGGCATCCGCCGTCGTGATGCCCTTGCTGGCCCGCGCGAAACATCGCGTGGCGAGACAGCTATCGAGCCGAGCGCTGGAGGCGGATGCCACGCAGACATCACTCTGCGCCTATCTCTCGGTGATCGCGCTCGCTGGCGTCGCGTGCAACGCGCTCTTCGGCTGGTGGTGGGCCGACCCTGTCGCCGCGCTCGCCATGACCCCGATCATCGTGAAGGAGGGGCTGGAGGGTGTGCGCGGCCAGCCGTGCCAGGATGACTGTTGCTGACACGTGCACGCGTCGTTGCGTCGTCACCGCAGTACAATCGCCGAGCCGCAGGGCAGCGCGAGAACGCGATCGATCATTGTGACGTCGCCGCGTCATCGGGCGCCGGGTAGCGCAGCGTGCCGTCTGCCCGTAAGAGCGCGCCGGGCGTGAGGGTCGCCGGCGTTACCTTGCCCAAGCCCATGACATGTTCCACCGGCATGCCGCGCGCCAGGAGGTTGTCGGCGATGAGGCGGCGATGGCAGCGCCACCACACGGCCTCTGCGCACATGATCGCACAGCGATGCGTGCCCGCCAGCGCGATCAACTCGTCGAGGCCGGCGCGGAACGCCTCGGTCCCGGCGTAGTCCGCATAGTTGCGGAAGGCCATCACCCGCCACGGGTGTTCGTGGACGGCGGGGCACCCTTGGCATGGTGGCGCCGCCCGCCAAGCGCGGGAAGATGCCGGTAGTCGATGCGCTCGGCGGCAAGGGAACCCGGCAAGGTATCGATGTTGAACTGGGGCATCGCGCGCGATCGCGGAATCGAGCGCACGTCGACCAGCAGATCCACGTTCACCTGCTGGAGCAGCGCGACAAACTCGGCGAGCGAGCGCGTCGAATGACCGATCGTGAAGATCGTGCCAGTCATGGACCCGTTCGCGACACGTGGAACGCGCCGTTGGCGCGCGTCCGCCACCGCGAGGTGCGGAGCAGCCCCGCGCTCCTGAGCAACGCGAGCCGGACGCAAAAGGGCGGGAGTTCGTGAGCGAGCTACTTCCGGGGGGCCGGCCGGAACGGAATCTCCCGGTAACCCGCAGGTGCATCGAACAGTGACGCCGACAGCGATGCCGTCTGCACGTCCTGAATCTCCGTTGTCATCTTCATGATCGTGGCCTGCCGCGGCTGCGCCGGCTCCGCCTTGTCTTCCTGCCTGCCTCGACGCAGTGCGCCGCCAATCATTCCACCCAGCGCCCGCTTTGCGGCGCTGGCGGCCGTGGCCGCATTGCTGTCCTGCGGCCTGATCGCCGCATCGCGGTCGAATCTGAGCGACGGCGGGACAGCGACGAGATAGATCGTGGACCTCACCGCAATGCCGTCCATCTTCCGCTGCTCGGCGTCCGCCTTCCGCAAGGCCTCACCCATCTGCGGATTCTGCGCGAATGCCGCGCTGAATCCCTTGGCGCTCGAGAACGTCTGGTCTCGCAACTCCTTCGACATCGCCTGCTGAAAGTTGTGCACGGCAGTGTATGCGGCACCGCCGTTGGCATTCCACGAATCGACGAGAATCACCAGCGTTCCCGCGTCCGTCGCGCGCGCTTCGCCCTCCGGGGTGACCTTCACGTCGGTCTCGATCGTGGCAAAGGCGCGTTGCGCATCCTGGCCGTTCACGTTGTCCCGCTCGCTCGTCGGCTCCATCGTCACATTGAACGTGAAGTCCGCCTTGTTCCCCGCCGAGTCGCGCGCCGTGGCCTTCATCTGGCCTGCGTCGGCACGCGCGTTGGTGCTGGCCGCCATTTCGTTGAAGGCTGCCATCATCTGCGCGAGCGGGGCGGTGATGTACGTCCTGTCCGCGTTGTTGATGACGATGACCCGACTGCGATCCAGGTCGTAGATGCTCGAGGACTTGTCGGCATCCGTGCGCATCTTCCGGCCCTTGATGTACGAGGTCTGTGAGACCTCCGCGGCACCCGCGAGCCGGAGGGCGAGGTTGATGCCCATGCCCATGTCGAGCTTCGATACGGTGCGGTACTGGACGTCCTGTGCCGCCAGCGGCTGCGTGGTGAGGAGCAGCATGCACGTTGCGGCGACCTGCGTGACGCGATGATTCACCCTGGTACGCACGAACCCCATGCTGACCTCTCCGTCGCGGTGAGAGCGGGACACCCGGACGGACGTTAGCGTGTTCGCCCACGCCGAGCCAGTATCACGTGGGAACGGCCTGGCGCGGCGCTCGCGTGCATCAGTCGCGCGTCGGGTGCTTCGTGTGCGGCTCCTGCCGACGTCGGGCCAGCCGCAAATGCCGGCGGCACCATCGACATCAGGTCCGCTCCGGAAACGAGCACCGTGGTCACGCTCCGCGGCACCTGGCGCAACATGCACCTTCGGTCCGCTGGCGAGCCGCCGTGGTCCTCTAGGCCCCCTTCCCGCTGCGGCGTGGCGCGGCGGCACCGCCGACATCGCGCATGGTCAGGGCACTGGTCACGAGCGCGACGTGCGAGAACGCCTGGGGAAAGTTGCCGAGCTGGCGGCGGAGGCCGGGATGGTATTCTTCCGCGAGCAGCCCGACGTCGTTCCGCACGGCGAGCAGCCGGGCGAAGAGGCGGCGCGCGTCCTCCCGCCGTCCCTGCAGCAGGTAGTTGTCGACGAGCCAGAAGCTGCACGCGATGAAGGCGCCCTCGCCGGGCGGCAGGCCGTCGTCGGTGAGGGCGCTATCGTACCGGTAGACGAAGCCGTCCACGACCAGCCGGCGTTCGATGGCGCGTACGGTGCCGATGATCCGCTCGTCGTCCGCAGGGAGAAAGCCGACGAGCGGGAGGAGCAGGAGGCTGGCATCCACCTGCGTGGAGCCATACGCCTGGACGAAGCACCCCTGACTGGTGTCGAAGGCGCGGGCGCAGATGTCCTCGTGCATCTGCTGCCGCACGGCTGTCCATCGCGCGATGGGTGCATCGAGGTGGCACCGCTGAGCGCTGCGGATCGCGCGGTCCAGCGCCACCCACGCCATCACCTTCGAGTGCGTGAAGTGCTGCGGGTCTCCGCGGACTTCCCAGATGCCGCAATCCGGCTGCACCCACAGCCGCTCGAGGTGCGTCACGAGCGCGCGCTCGAGTCGCCATGCATCGGCGCTCTCCGGCATCCCGCCGATGCGCGCCTCGTGCAGCGCGTCCATCACCTCGCCGAAGACATCGAGCTGCAGTTGCTCGTGCGCGGCATTGCCGATCCGGACGGGCAACGAGTTCTCGTATCCCGGCAGCCAGGGCACTTCCCATTCGAGCAGGTGCCGTTCGCACGACATGCCGTACATGATCTGCACCTGGTCGGGGCTCCCTGCTGCCGCGCGCAGCAGCCAGTCACGCCACGCCAGCGCCTCGTCGTAGTAGCCCGCATCCATGAGCGCGACGAGGGTGAGGGTGGCATCCCGCAGCCAGCACACGCGATAGTCCCAGTTGCGCGTGCCGCCGATCTCTTCCGGCAGCGACGTGGTGGGCGCGGCGACGATGCCGCCCGTGGGCGCATACGTGAGTGCCTTGAGCGTGATCAGCGAGCGCATCACCGCCTCGCGGAACTCGCCCGTGTACGTGCAGCGAGCGCTCCAGTCGCGCCAGAACGCCTCCGTGGACGAGAGCGCCGTGGAGCGGGACGTCGGTGTGCAGCACGACCATGTCGGGACCGGCAATGGCGCGCAGGGTGTGCTCGTCCACCCGGGTGACCCAGGGCACGAGCGACCCATACCCGAACCGCAGCGTGAGGTCGAATCGCATCGTCACTCGGCCCGTCTGTCCGACCACGATGCGAACGAGGTCCGATCGTTTCGCGTCGGGCGGCATGAAGTCCACGAGCGTGGCCGAGCCGCTGTCCGTGACGAACGTCGTTTCGAGGATGAGGCTGTCGCCGCGGTAGCGGCGCGACACGCGCGGCGCCGGATCCGCGGGACCGATGCGCCAGCGGCCATGCTCGGGCGCGCCGAGCAGCGCGGCGAAGCATGCGCCAGAGTCGAAGCGCGGCCAGCAGAGCCAGTCGATGGAGCCATCCCGCCCCACGAGCGCGGCGCTCTCGCAGTCCCCGATGAGTGCGTAATCCTCGATGCGCATCAGCGCATCACCCGATGGTCGCTGTCAGGGTCGTTCGGGTGGCATGTGCATTGCCGCAATACGCGGCGGGGGAGTGGGGAGTGCGCCATGGCGGGCTTGCGGGGCAGGAAATGGGCCGCCATAACATGCCTGTCGTGATGTCACGCACTGGCGCGTGAGCCCCAGAATCCGTATATTATGGGGGAGTCCCCGCATATGTGGCGACCGGAGGATCAAGCGCGCCGCGCGTCCACCGCGACGGAGCGAGCGACCGAGCTCGGCGGATGCGCTCGCGTGGGAGTCGCTGTTCAAACGACAGCGTGGCGACGATCCGAGGAACCCTGCTCTATTACGGATCACTGTCGCGGTGCCTGGACATGACCACCGCGGGAGAACAGATCCTTCGCTGCGCTCAGGATGACAAAAAGGGGTGCGCTCAGGATGACAAAAAGGGGTGTGCTCAGGATGACAAAAAGGGGTGTGCTCAGGATGACAAAAAGGGGTGCGCTCAGGGGAGCGCGCCCGGCGGGGCAGCGGCGCCCGCGCCAGATGCAGCGCTGAAACCGGGAAATGGAGTCACCTCACATGGATAGCGCGTCTGTCACCCGACCCCTGGCGATCGAAGAGGACGACCTGCTCGTCGTCGCGCAGGCGATCACGATGCGCTGCACGCTGCAGACGGCCGAGGCGATGCGCGCGGCGCGGCTGCGCGCCCTCGCGCTCGTCGCAGCGCACCTCGGGCGCACCCTGTCCACGTACGCGCGTCACGCACTGGTGAACTGCCAGGGCACGCCGGGCGCCAGCGACGTCGACGCCGATACGCGGCTCCTCGCCGCCGCGTTGCGCGACTTCTGCTCCGAGATCGAGAACGTTTCCGGCACGTATGCGGGAGCGCTGCCGCCCCTGGCGCCGCAGGCGCCGGCAGGACGGCACCTGTCGACCGCGGCCCCGGAGGCGTCCGCGTCGCCGAGGCGCCGCGCGCCGCGCGAACCCATGACGCAATCGCTGCCGCATTGATCACGCGCAACACCCCCGCACGATGAAACTGTCCCTTCGCTTCGTACTGCCACTCGTGGCAGTGCTTGCGTTGCTCGCTGCGGGCGCCATGCCGCTCGTCGACCAGCTCACCTTCCGCTGGTTCGCCAAGGATCTCGACCTGCGGGCGAGCCTCGTGGCGCGCGCGGTCGAACGTCCCATCTCCAGGCTGATGGCGGCCGGCGACACGGCGGGATTGCGCACGCTGTTCGGGCGCATCATCGAGGACGAGCGGCTGTATGCCGTCGGCTTCTGCGCCAGCCCGGGTGCTGAACCCATCGCGACGTCGACCATGCCGCTCGACATCCGCTGCAGCGAGCCGGCGGAAGCCGTCGGCTCGGCCGGGGGACGGATCGTCGAGGAAGCGCGTGGTCGACTGCTCGTCTCCGTGCGGGCCCTGGTGCCTGGCGATCCCGCCGCTGGCGCGATCGTGCTGGTGCACGACATGAGCTTTGCCGACCGTCGCAGCGCAGAGACGCGCCGCTACCTCTTCTACTTCTTCGTCGGCCTCGGCATTGTCGTGTCGGCACTCACCGTGCTCGTGGCGCAGCTCAGCTGGCGGGGATGGATCCATGGCATCCAGTCACTCATGCGGGGCGAAGGACTCTTCCGCGCCTCCAGCGGCGCCGGCGCCGGCGAGCTCCAGCCCATTGCGGACGATTTGCGCTCGCTCATCCGCGACCTGGAGTCGGAGCATCGGCACCGGGACGAGGAGCAACTTTCGTGGTCCCCCGAAACGCTGCGCGACCTCCTTACCCGAGAGCTTCGCGGGAACGACATCATCGTGGTGTCCAACCGCGAGCCGTTCATACATGAGAGGACGGACAACGGCATCGCCGTCCAGCGTCCCGCGAGTGGGCTCGTCACGGCCGTCGAGCCGATCATGCGGGCGTGTTCCGGCACGTGGATCGCCCACGGTAGTGGCTCCGCCGACCGCGAGGTCGTGGATGCCGGACACCGCGTCGCGGCACCGGCGGAGTCGTCCGGCTATTTCCTCCGGCGCATCTGGCTCTCCGCGGAGGAGGAGAACGGCTACTACTATGGCTTCGCCAACGAGGGGCTGTGGCCGCTGTGCCACATCGCCCACGTGCGCCCGACCTTTCGCACGGCGGACTGGAAGCAGTACGAGCTGGTGAACCGCCGCTTCGCCGATGCCGTGGTGGAGGAAGCAAAGTCGAGTGACCCGATCGTGCTCGTGCAGGACTATCATCTGGCGCTCGTGCCGCGGATGATTCGCGAGCGGCTGCCCGAGGCGACCGTCATCACCTTCTGGCACATTCCCTGGCCGAATCCGGAAGCATTTGCCATCTGTCCGTGGCGCGAGCAGCTGCTCGACGGCCTGCTCGGCAGCAGCATCCTCGGCTTCCACACGCAATCCCACTGCAACAACTTCGTCGATACGGTGGACCGGCAGGTGGAGGCGCGCGTCGATCGGGAGACCTTTGGCGTCTCGTATCGCGGGCAACGGACGATGGTGAAGCGGTATCCCATCTCCGTGGAGTGGCCGCCGGCAGCCGCCCTCGCCACTGCGCCGGCCGATGTGTGCCGGGCACGCGTGCGCCAGCGGCTCGGCGTTCCATTGGATCACCGCATCGGGGTCGGCGTCGACCGTCTCGATTACACGAAGGGGCTGGAGGAACGCTTCCGGGCCGTGGAACGGCTGTTCGAGCTGAGTCCCGAGTGGATCGGTCGCTTCACCTTCGTGCAGGTCGCCGCGCCGACGCGGGCCAGCATCGAGCAGTACCAGTCGTACGAGATGCGCGTGCGCGCGCTCGCGGGCCGAATCAACACGAGGTTCGCCACCAGTGGCCGGCCGGCGATCAAGCTCGTCATCCGGCATCACGAGCCGCACGAGGTGTACGAGTACTACCGCGCCGCGGATCTCTGCTTCGTCACGAGCCTGCATGACGGCATGAACCTCGTCGCCAAGGAGTTCGTGGCGGCGCGCGACGATGACGACGGCGTGCTGGTGCTGAGCCAGTTCACCGGAGCCGCGCGGGAATTGCCCGAGGCGCTCATCGTCAATCCGTACGATTCGGATCAGTGCGCCACGGCCCTCGCCGTCGCGCGCACGATGCCGCCGCGCGCGCGCCGTGCACGGATGCGGCTCATGCGCGGCCTGGTGCACGAGTTCAACGTCTACCGCTGGGCGGGGCGCATGCTGCTCGATGCGGCGTCGATGCGCCGCAGGGGACCCTTCATGACTCGCGGCACGACGGGCGTCAAGCGCACCCGGCACACCGACACGTTCGACCCTGCGGCGAGCGCAGAGCACGGAGGCGGGCGATTCGGCACCTGACGCCGCCGCCACCGTCGGCCGACTGGGCCTACTTTCTCGATGTGGACGGGACGCTCGTGGCGCTCGCGCCCACGCCGGATGCCGCGCGGCTGACGGACGCGGCGCACGCCGCGGTGCGCGCACTGCGCGCGCGCGCGGGCGGTGCCCTGGCGCTCGTGAGCGGACGCTCGCTCGCCGATCTCGATGCGTTCTTCGGCGCGCCGTTGCTGGCGGCGGCCGGTCAGCACGGACTGGAGCAGCGCGGGGCCGACGGCCGGCTCATGCGCTTCGCCCTGCCTCCCGGCGGCATGGAGACTGCGCGCGCGCGGCTCGCGGCGGTCGTGTCGCGGACGCCCGGCCTGCTGTTGGAGGACAAGGGGATGTCCCTCGCCCTTCATTATCGCGCCGCACCCCGTCTGGGCGGCTACGCGCACCGGATGATGCGCGGGCTGGCCCGCGAGCTCGGCCCGCCGTATTCGGTGCAGGTCGGCAAGCGCATGGTCGAACTGCGGCCGGCGTCGCTGCACAAGGGCGACGCGATTGCCGCCTTCATGGCCGGCGCCCCGTTTCGCGGACGCGTGCCCGTCTTCATCGGCGACGACGCCACGGACGAGCACGGGTTCGCGGTCGTCAACGGGCTTGGTGGCCACTCCATCAAGGTCGGCCCGGGACGCACGCAGGCCGAGTGGTGGCTGCCCGATGTCGACGCCGTGTGTGCGTGGCTGAGTAGCTAGCGCTCAGGCGGTCGGAACCATCAGCGGCGTGGCCGTCGGTGCGCTCTGGCAACAGATGCGTTCGTCGACTACTCTGGCACCATCAGGAGGAACCGGGCGGCCTGCAGGGAAGCGTACGGCCCGGATCCTCGCGCCACATTCCCTAGACGCCCTGGATGGCTCACCCAACCGTGACGGACCTCGTGGCGAGCGCCGTTCTCGTGCTCGTCGCGGCGTTCCTGTTTGTTCTCGCACGATGGGCGGGGAAGCGCCGTGGCGGCATCCCGGTCGCCATCCTACTCGGCGCCATCGCGATCGTCTGCATCCCGATCGCGCTGGCGGTTGTGCTGCTCGTCGTGGCATTCGGCCGTGGTCCGATGGTCGTGTTGATGGCCTTCACGACGGTGCCACTCGCTGGCGACGTGATCCGTCCGGTTGCACGGGGACTTCAGCGATGGATAGGGACAGGTCAGCCGACGCGATCGCGGGAGGGATCACCCTATTCCGCCGTCGACAGCTCGATTCCCGCGTCGTACTGGGTCGTCGAAGCCGTCGTGATGCTCACCGTCGTTGCGCTCGTCGGGCTGGTCGCGAAGCGAGTGGTGGGCCCCGACGGCGTACTGCTCGGCGGCATTCCCGTGGCGGTGGCGCTTCCCAAACTGCTGCGTGGTACCCTGGCGCCTCGCATGTCTACCGGTCAGCTCGCCGAGACGATTGCCCGGCTGTCGGCACACACGCTCGCCCTTGCGGAAGGAGTCAATGGCGGGCACGAGTCGACCTTGAGTCGCCTCGCCGAGCTGCGCCGCTGGACGGCGGAACTCGCACAGGCGCACGGACTCAACGCGCCGGCGATCGTGCTCGCCCCCGACAAGGCGGTCTACATTGCGAGCAGCAGCCGCTCCAGTGCGGTGATCGTGATCAACGAGGAGCTCTTTCCCGCCTTTCAGACATCGGAGCTGTACGCCGTGATGGCGCACGAGATCGCGCACCTCAAGCGCCATGAACGGCTGCGACGTGCACTGGCGGAGTCGTCGGTGGCTGCATGGTATTTCGGTGCGCTGCTGGTCCTCTTGCGTGCGCACGGCCCACTTTCGTTCGCCTATTGGTTCGCATGGATTCTGGCCTACTCAGTTACCCAGCAAGCCGTGGAGCGGTGGAGCATTCGCCGCGGCGAGTTCAGCGCGGATCTCGCCGCGGCGCAATGGCTGGGCGACACGCGTCCGATGATCTCGGCACTGCGTACCATGGCCCGGGTGTGGGGCGTGCCATTGACGCGCCGTGCCCGGAATCGGCCGTCGTTGGCGGAGCGCATCGCAGCGCTCGATGCGTTCCAGGGTGCAAGCAACTGAGAGCGCACGCGCGGCCGGCGATCACTCCAGGTCGCGCGCGAGCCACGCCTGCGCGAAGCGCAGGTCGCGCAGCACGGTGGGCGCCGAGATGCCGAGCACCTGCGCCGCTTCCTCGAGCGTGAGTCCGGCGAAGTACCGCAGCTCGATCGCCTTGCCCTGACGGGGATGGATGGCCGTGAACCGCGTCAACGCCTCGTCCAGCGCCGCGAGCACGTCGGGTTCGGCGGTGGCGGCGCTGCCGCCGCCGGCCCAGCGCGAGGGATCGAGCGTGACGTGCACCGCCGCGCCGCCGCGCTTCTGCGCGAGCCGCTGCTTGGCGTGATCGATGAGGATACGGCGCATGGCCGTCGACGCAACCGCAAAGAAGTGCCCGCGATCCTGCCAGTCCGGAGTGGCTCCGGTCCGCATCCGCAGCCACGTCTCATGCACCAGCGCCGACGTATCGAGCGTGTGACCGGGATGCTCGGCGCGCAGCCGCGCGCGCGCGAGGTCGCGCAGCCGCTCGTACACGCGGGGCAACAGCGCGTCGAGCGCGGCCGGGTCGCCGGCGTGCCAGCGCTTCAGGGACCCCGTGAGGTCGTCCGCGCAGTCATCGCTCACGAGTGAATACCCTCATGAAACATCGCGTGTGCGCTTGTCGCTTGATACGGGACACGCGCGTACGGCACGGCCTGCCGGCGCGGCGCCACTGGCAACGTCACGATTCGCGGGCAGGGACATTCCCCATGCATTCCATCGAGCGCGCCGCGGCCGATACCGCGGAGGAGGACGTCGCCATCTATCTCGGCTTCGTCGAGGCCGCGATGCGGCACGGCGCGACGGCCGTGGCCGAACGGATGCTGTGCAGCGACTTCGTCGAGCACGGCGTCGGCGCAGACCGGCGGGCCAGCGACGTGCTGGCCAGCCTCCTCGCGCGGCAGGCGCGATTCCCCGATGCGCAGTGGACCATCGAGCAGCTCGTCGGCCTGGGCGGCCTCGTGCTGTGCCACGTGACGATGACGTGCGCGCAGACCTCCGGTCGCATCGTGCGCGGCAGCGAGACGGTGATCGCCCGCGTGCGCGCGGGCCGGCTGGCAGAGTGCTGGCGCGTGGAGGACGGCGCGCTGCGATCCGACGAAGGCTCGTCGCGCATGGCTACCTGACATCCGTCGCCTCCGCGGTCATCGCGTCAAGCGCCGACGTCGCGCCGCGGACGGCATCCTCGAGCGTGGAAGCAGCGCCACGTGCCTCCGCGTCATGCCATCGATCCGCGCCCAGCACATCGTGCATCGCGCGACGGCGTGCCTCGAGCGCCGCCGCCTGTCGCAGTGACGCACGCATGCCCAGGCGCGCGCGGACGGCCCAGACCACAGCGAGCAGTTCGGCCGCCCGCTCGACGAGCCCGACGTCGAGCGCGAGAAACGCAACGGCCTCGATGCACGCGGCCACGAGCGGTGGCGCGCCGTAGCGTCGTGCGGCGACAATGGCCTCCCGCAGCAACGCGTTCGCCGACGGGCGGTCGCCCAGACGGAGGAGCGCGACGGCCAGGAGCATGCGCGTCTCCGTCACTCCCGCTTCGCTTCCCGATGCACTCCGTGCCGCCAGCGCCTCTTCCAGCACGGGTCGGGCGCGCATGGGTTCGTCGGCGTCGAGGAACATGGAGCCAAGCTCGGCAAGCCCGTGCGCCAGTGGCCAGAGACGGCCCATCTCGCGCAGCGTCGGGACAAGGACGTTCGCGAGATGCGTCGTCTGGCCCGGCTCGCCCAGCGCATGGCGTGCACCCGCAAGGCGGACGAGCGCGAGCGTGCGAAACCCGTTGTCGGCGATCGTGGCGCCTTCGTCCATCGCCTGCTCCTGGAGCGACATGGCGCGCGCATAGTCACCCTGCTTCGCGACCACCACGCCGAGCCAGCTCATGGCGAAGGCGGCCGAGCGGGCGTCGTTGCGCTTGCGATGCGACGCGATCACCGCATCGAAGTGCGCCTCGGCAATCCGGAAGTCGCCGCGCTCTACCGCGATCCACGCGAGGTTGTTCCGCGAGAGCGCCACGCCCAGCTCGTCGCCGAGTTGCCGATGAAGTTCCATGGCCTCGAGCGACATGGCTTCGCCGGCCGCGAGATCGCCGACGTTCCACACCTGCCATGCCAGGTTGTTGAGAGTCGCGGCGGTACCGGCGCGATCGCCGGCCTCACGGTACAGGGGCAGCGCGTTCGCGAAGAGCTCGCGCGCCTCGGGAAAGACACTCCGCGATCCGGCGAGATGCGCAGCGCTGGTGAGCAGCTGGGCGCGACGCGTGCGCGGGAGCACCGGTGCGTCGGCCGCATCGAACGCGGCGCGCAGGCGGGCCAGCAGCCCAATGCCCTCGAACAGTGGGCCGCGAATGAGCCAGAGGCGGTGGAGCGCGATGGCGAGGCGCGCACAGTCCTGCAGGCCGTCCGCCGGGTCAGCGAAGCCCGAGTCGAAGGCCACGCGGAAGTTCGCGTACTCACGCTCGAAGCGATCGAGCCACTCGGCCTGCTCGGGTCCGCGCATCCGCTCCGCGCCGCGTTCCGCGAGTGACACAGACCAGGCGCGATGCGCGCGGCGGGCCGTGATGGCATCGCTGCCCGACGCGAGGCGGTCGAGCCCGAACTGGCGCACCGTCTCGAGCATCAGCAGTCGCGGCTCGCCGTCCGGCTGTTCCTCCACGTGGATGAGGCTCTTGCTCGCGAGTGACGTGACGAGATCCAGCACCGAACGCACGTCGGTGCCTTGTGTGTGCCTGTTGCCGACGACGTCCGCCGCTTCGAGCGAGGCGCCGCCGGCGAACACGGCGAGGCGGCAGAACAGCCCGCGCTCCTCGTCCGTGAGGAGGATGAAGCTCCACTCCATCACGGCACGCATCGTCCCGTGGCGGGCGGGGCGGTCGCCGCCCTCCGCGCGCAACAGGTCGAACCGTTGCTCGAGCCGCGCAAGGATGGCGCGCGGTGACAGCAGCGTCGCGCGCGCGGCCGCGAGCTCCAGGGCGAGCGGCAGCCCGTCGAGCCGGCGACAGATCTCCGCCACCACGGCGAGTGAGTCATCGTCCAGCGCAAAGTTCGGTCGCACGGCGCGCGCGCGCGCCACGAACAGCCGCACGGAGTCGTTGTCGGCCAGGTTCACGGCATCGTGCGTTGGCGTGCCGAGCGGCGACAGCGGATACACCTGCTCGCCCTGCACGCCAAGGGGCGCGCGACTCGTCGCCAGCACCGTGACGCGCGGACAGCTCGCGAGGATCGAGGAGACGAACGGCGCCGCGGCGAGCACGTGCTCGAAGTTGTCGAGCACGAGCAGCAGCTGACGCTCCCCGAAGGTCGCAAGGACGCGATCGGCGAGCCGGCTGGTGCCGAGGTCCCGCACACCGAGCGCCTCGGCGATCGCGCTGGGCACCAGTGCAGCGCTGGCGATGTCGGCGAGCGGCACGAACCAGGCGCCGTCGCCGTGTGCCGGTCGTGCAATCGTCGCGAGTGCCAGGGCAAGGCGCGTCTTGCCCGTGCCCCCTGGTCCCACGAGCGTGAGCAAGCGCGTGCCCGCCAGGAATGCCCGCGTCTCCTCCATCTCGCGCTCGCGACCGACGAACGTCGAGAGGACCGTGGGAAGGGAGCCCCGGCCCACGTCCGTGCGGCGCGGAAGTGCATCGCTGGCCAGCGCGACGACGATTGCACCGAGGGCATCGCGGACCACGCCGGCATCGCTGGCGCGCCGTGCCGGGTCGTCCACCAGCAACTGCGCGACCAGTGTGCGCAGTGCGCGTTCCGCGTCGTCGGCGACATCCGGCAGGGCGCTGTCCGGCGTGTCGCGCTGCGGCCGCCGCCCCGTGAGCATCTCGTGCAGCATGACGCCCAGCGCCCAGAGATCGGCCCGTCCGTCCACGGAGTCGCCGCGCGCCTGCTCGGGGGCCATGTAGGCCGGCGTGCCCTGCACGGGAGACGGCCCCGTGGCTTCGGGATCCGTGAGCAGCCGCGCGATGCCGAAGTCCGTGAGTCGCGCGCCACCCTCGGCGTCGAAGAGCACGTTGGCCGGCTTCACGTCGCGATGCACGATCCCGGCAGCGTGCGCGGCGGCGAGGGCACCGGCGACCTGGGCGCCAATGCGCAGCACGTCGGCCAATGGGACGGGACCGCGGTCCATGCGCTCGCGAAGGGTATCGCCCGGGTAGAACGCCATCGCGATGAACAGGCGTCCATCGTTTGTGGCGCCGGTGTCGTAGACGGTCGCGATGTGCGGGTGGTCGATGCGCGCCGCCGCCCGCGCCTCCGCGCGAAGCCGCGCGACGCTCGCGGCGTCGGTGGACGCATGCGTGGTACGCAGGAACTTGAGCGCCACCGGGCGCTCGAGTTGCATGTCCCACGCGAGGTGGACGTCGCCCATGGCGCCGCTGCCCAGGCGGTGCTGCACCTGGTACCGACCCAGCACGACGTCGTCCGCCTGCGGTGAGGAGGGTGACCGTCCGTCGCCAAGCAGGCCGAGGAAGTCGCCGGACCGCCCGGCGGCGGCGAGTAGTGACTCCACCTCGCGGGCGACGTCGTGCTCGGCGGCGATGTCGCGGAGGCGCCGGTCTCGATCGTGCCGATCGAGAGCGAAGAGCACGTCGAAGAGTCGCCGCGCCTCTTCGGGGGAGTTGGAGGACACGCGAAAGCATATCACCGGGCGCGCGCGGTGGACAGCGGCGCTCGCGGGTCGGCCGGCGCCGAAACGACGATGAAATATCCGTGCGGTCCTTTTCGCTGACTGGATATCGAACCTCATCACGCGCGCCGTCCGGCGCGCCCCTACGGAGCGAATCCATGAAACGAACCCTGTTCACCACCACCGCATGCGTCGCGGTGATCGCCGCTGGCGTCGGCATCGCGTGCAGCGACAGCACGTCGGTCTCCAAGGCGACTCTGACCTACGGTCCCACACTTTCCTTCGCACAGGGCGCCGCGCGGTCCTTCGTGCAGACCGATGACAACGGCGTGCCGACCTCGATGGGTATCGCGATGACGGAAGGCGCCCTGAGCGGACTCCCAACGACGGTGAGCGGACCGAGCCCGACCGCGCTCATGGTGACGCTGCCGTTGCCGGCCGAGGCCGTCGGCACCGGCTTCGACCACGCCGAGCTGGGATGGAATCCCAACGGTCACGATCCGCTCGTCATCTACGGCGCGCCCCACTTCGACTTGCACTTCTACATGGTGAGTGCGGCCACGCAGGCGGCCATTCTGCCGAACGACCCCCAGTTCGCGGCCAAGGCGGCGAACCTGCCCGCGGCGGCCTATGTGCCGACGGGTTACGTGCCGCCGCCCGCTCCCATCGCCGCGAGTGCGGTGCCGCAGATGGGACTGCACTGGACGGATGTCACGTCGCCCGAATTCCAGGGCCAGGCCTTCACGAAGACCTTCATCTACGGCTCATGGGACGGGAAGTACATCTTCCTCGAGCCGATGGTCTCGAAGACCTATCTCGAGAGCCATCCCAATGCGACGCGGGCCATTCCGCAGCCGTCGCAATGGGCGACCGCCGGCATGGCGCCCTCGACGTACACCGTGGCATACGATGCCACGGCGAAGGAGTTCCGGTTCACGCTCGGCGGACTCGTGAAGCACTGAGTCGCGTCGCGGGGCGCGCGATAGTGACCACTGGAGCCCGGGCGCGAAGCGCCCGGGCTCCCTGTCATGCGCGCCCGTCGATGCGTGGGAGCCACGATCTTGCGCGCCATGGCGCGGCGGTGCAGGCTGCATTGACGCGCGGATGACCGCACCACTCGGAGATCGATGTCGGGATCGTGTACGCGGACCATGTCTTCCCCGGGGCGCTCCTCCGGCGGAAGGATCTCTTGCTCGAGCAGCGCCTCGCGCGCACGATGCGCGTCGGCTGGTCGGGACTCCTTCGTGAGTGGGCCGGCGTATCGGCCGGCCGTCATTCTCGCGGCGATGTTGTGCACGTTCGCGCTGCACGGCTGCACATCGGGCGGTATACCTCGCACCGCGACACACGCGTCCGGCCAGATCACCATCCTCCACACGAACGACATCCATGGCGACCTGTCGCCGTTCGTCGTGGATACCGGCGATGCGACGTCGCAGACAGGCGACCCGGGCCGCTCGCCGCAGGAATATCCCCGTCATGGAACCATTGGCGGATTCGCGCGACTCGCAACCGCGGTGGAGCGCGTGCGCGCCACGCACATGCCGCGCAGTGTGCTTCTCGTGGATGCGGGCGACACGTTCGGCGACGGCCTGCTCGCGAACCTCACGCGCGGTGCGGCCACGCTGCGCCTGATGGATGCCCTGGGCTACACGTTCATGGCGCTCGGCAACCACGACTACGAGTACACCACCGACCGCACCCGCGAGTTGCAGGGCATGGTGCGCTTTCCGATGCGCGCCGCCAACGCGGTAGTGAAGTCGACGGAGGCGCCATTCCTCGGCGACCCCACCCTCGTGGTGCACGTGAACGGCATCCGCGTCGGGCTGCTCGCGCTCACCTACCACAACACGGACCAGACGGGGAACAGGGACAACACGCGCGACCTGTCGTTCGGGAGCGGCCTCGAGGCGGCGCGGAAGTATGTCCCGATACTGCGTGCGCGCTCTGACGTGGTGGTCGTCGTCTCGCACCAGGGCACGGCGGTGGACAGCCTGCTTGGCGAGCAAGTGCCCGGCATCGACATCATCGTGGGAGGCCACTCGCACGACCGCATCACGCCGCCGCGCCGCGTGGGCGGCGCGTGGATGGTGCAGGCGCTGTCCGATGCCTCAGCGCTCGGCGAGCTCACCGTGAACGTCACCGATGGTCGCGTGACGGGCGTCGCCGGCGTGGTGCACGAGCTGTATGCAGACAGCGTCGCGCCCGATCCTCGCTTCGCCGCGATGCTCGACAGCATCCGCGCCCCGTTCCGAGACACGCTGGAGGCGATCATCGCCACGGCGGCCGACCGGATCGGCCGCCAGTACAAGTCGGAGAGTCCAGTGGACGCGCTCGCCGCCGACCTTCTCCGCCAGTACGGCAATGCAGACGTCGCCTTCCTCCCCGGCCTCGGCTTCGGCGTCACCATGCAACCCGGCCCGATCACGCGCGAGATGCTGGTGAGCTTCTTTCCGCATCCCACGAGCGTGATGCACGAGGTCCTCACGGGGCGACAGATCCTTCGTATTCTCGAGCAGAGCGCGACGAACCTCCTTCCCGCGGATCCCCTCGATCGGGTGGGCGGCTTGATCCAGACGGCAGGCCTGCGCTGGACGATCGACCTCACGCGCCCCGCCGGCCAGCGCACTCGCGACGTGCAGGTGGGCGCGCGAGCTCTCGAGCCGGACCGCCATTACACGGTCATGACCAATGGCGGACTGTTGCAGGGAACGCATCGGCAGGCGACGTTCGCCGAGGGGAGCGACATCGTGCGGGACCCGCGCACCTTTGTTGCGGTGCTCGAAGCGGCCGTCCGGGCCATGGGCGTCGTGCACGCGCCGCGGCTCGGCGCCATCACGCTGATACGATGAGGCAGTCGGTCCTTCCTTCACGTCACGAGGCAATGCACATGATGCGGCAGCAGGACTCGGCCGGAGCGCCACCTCGAGCCCGTACACTGCGGGCCGCGCACGGCAGGCAGGCTGCCGCCTGGCTCGCGTTCTCGTGCGGCGTGGCGCTGTCCGCGTGCGGCGGCGGCGACCGCGTGGATACCGTGGCCGCGAAGCCGTCTGCCGTGCGGCACGCCGCCACGGATCCGCTCGACTTCACGCCGCCGCCCGACTCCGCGATCCCGCACGACGAACTGGGTGCGTCGGTGCGCCGCGGGCTCGCCCTGGTGCTGCGCACGACCGACAGCCTGCCGGCGTATGCGACGGGCAGCATGCAGTGCGCGAGCTGCCACCTCGATGCCGGCCGCCGGCGCGACGCCGCCGCCCTCATCGGTGTGTACGCGCGCTTCCCGAAGTACATGGATCGCACGGGCGCCGTGATTCCCATCGCGGACCGCGTCAACTACTGCTTCACGCGCAGCCTCGCGGGCAATCGGCTCCCGACGGACAGCCGCGAGATGCAGGACATCGTCGCCTACCTCGCGTTCCTGTCCACCGGCGTGCCCATCGGCGCGCACGTGAAGGGCCAGTCGATGCCGAAGATGCCGAAGCTCACGGGCGATACCACGCGTGGTGCCGCCATTTTCGCGACGACGTGCGCCGTGTGTCATGGGAAGGAGGGGCAGGGCACGCCGCCGCTCATTCCGGCGCTCTGGGGCCCGGCATCGTACAGCATCGGCGCCTCGATGGCGCGCGAGGAGCGATCAGCCACGTTCATCCGCCACTTCATGCCGCTCTCCAATCCGGGCTCGCTCACGGATCAGCAGGCGTACGACGTGGCGTCCTTCGTCGTGTCGCACCCACGGCCGGATTCGCCGGGCAAGGAGAACGACTGGCCGGCCGGCGGTGCTCCCTATGACGTCCCCTACAACACGAAGGGACACGTCGCGTATCGTCCGCCCGTCATGCTGCTGCCGAGGCGCACGCCCGCCGGCGCCGTCGTGCAGCCGCCGCAATCCATCGTGCGTCGCGCCGCGCGAGCGGCTGCGTCGGGCGCAGGTACCGGGACGCGCTGAGCGTCCATCACTTCAGGGAGAATCACCATGTCGCATCACGATGAGGACACGTCGCACGGCACGCCGAGGCGCAGCTTTCTGAGCCATCTCCTCGGCGGCGCCGCGGCGCTGTCGCTGCTGGGTGCGACGCCGCGCCGACTCCTCGCACACGAGGCCGAGTCGGATCACGGGCCGAGCGACTGGATGCGCGAGCTGAAGGGAAAGCATCGCACGGTGTTCGACATGTCCGCGCACAAGAACGGCAAGCCGCTCACGCAGGGGAAGAATTACCTCGACGCATGGCGCGATGCCTTCGGGATGCCGGAGCGCGCCGTCAACCTCGTGATTGGTGTGCATGGCGAGGCCATTCCCCTCGTCCTCACCGACGCACTCTGGGCGCGCTTCCACATCGGCGAGCAGTACGAGGTGCAGGATGGCGGGACGCGCGCCGCGGCGGTGCGCAACGTGTTCAGCACCACGAATGCGACAGCCGGCGGCCTCGTCACGCCCGAGCAGTCGGTGGAGGGGCTCCAGAAGCGCGGCGTGCGCTTCCTGGTCTGCATGAACACCATCGCGGGCGCCACGAAGAAGCTCGCGGCCGCGGGGCTCGGTTCGGCCGAGGAGATTCGTCCTGCGATTCTCGCTGGGCTGCTGCCGGGGGTGATCACCGTGCCGGCGATGGTCGTGGCCCTCACGCAGCTGCAGGAGCACGGCCTGGCGTACACGAAGATCGCTTAGCTCGGCCTGAAACCGATCCACCTTGACAGCCGTAGGCCATGATATCATAGTGATATCATCCTGACATCAATGGTGGATCGATGCTCCGTGAAATCGAGTACAAGGCCTCTGCGGGCGCCGGGTCGGCAATCGTCGTCTTCTGCCTCGGGCTGCTCGGCGCCGCGAGCGTCGCCTACGGCATGCGGAGCCAGGCGATCCTGTTCGTCGCCGCCGGTGTGCTGCTCGTCGTCATCGCGTTCTTCTTCGCCGGTGGATTCTTCGTCGTCAATCCCGGCGAGGCGAAGGTCCTGCAGCTGTTCGGCGAGTTCAAGGGCACGGTGCGCACGCAGGGGTTCTGGTTCGCGAACCCGCTGCTCAGCAAGACGATGATCTCGCTGCGCGTGCGCAACTTCGAGACGGCCAAGCTGAAAGTGAACGACAACCGCGCGAACCCGATCGAGATCGCGGCGATCGTCGTCTGGAAGGTGGTCGATACGGCCGAGGCGCTGTTCGAGGTGGACAACTACGTCACGTATGTCGCGGTGCAGAGCGAGTCGGCCGTGCGAGCGGTGGCGCAGTCGTACCCGTACGACTCCCACGCGCAGGACGAGGAGGCGCTCTCGACGCACACGGCCGAAGTGTCGGAGTCGCTTCAGGCGGCAATCCAGGATCGGCTGGCGAAGGCGGGCGTGCAGGTGATCGAGGCGCGCATCTCCCACCTCGCATATTCCCCGGAGATCGCGCAGGCCATGCTGCAGCGGCAACAGGCGGGTGCCATCATCGCCGCGCGGTCGCAGATCGTCGAGGGTGCGGTGGGCATGGTGGAGCACGCACTGGAGATGCTCTCGAAGAAGGGCATCGTGGTGCTCGACGAGGAGCGGAAGGCGCAGATGGTGAGCAACCTGCTGGTCGTGCTCTGCTCGGAGCGCGCGGCGTCGCCCGTGGTGAACGCCGGCTCCATCTTCGGCTGATCGAGCCGACTCATGCCGGAGCGAAAGCCGTTCCTCCTCCGCGTGGACCGGACGCTGCTCGACGCAGTGCAGCGCTGGGCGAACGACGACCTGCGGTCGTTGAACGCCCAGATCGAGATGCTCCTGCGCGACGCGTTGAAGCGGGCCGGCCGGCTGCCGAAGGACGATTCGAAGGCGTAAAGCAGATCCTTCGCTCCGCTCAGGATGACAGGCGCCTTCGCTGCACTCAGGATGACAGGCGCCTTCGCTGCACTCAGGATGACAGGCGCCTTCGCTGCACTCAGGATGACAGGCGCCTTCGCCGCACTCAGGATGACAGGCGCCTTCGCTGCACTCAGGGCAGCTCGGGCGGCTGCTCCGGCGCGGAGTTCATGTCCGTCAGGACGTTCGCGCGCCAGGCGCGGAACTCCGCATCGCGCGAGGCCGCCACATAGGCGTCCGCGTCCCCGTCGAATTTGAACAGGCAGCCGAGCGAGCAGAGATGGTACGTCTGGTCGCCGTGCATTCGCGTGCCCGCGGCACGCTGCGGATCGATCAACATGCCGCACACCGGATCGAGCACTTCGTTCGAAGGCGTCATTGTACGCTCCGCTGAAGAGTTGCCGGATCGCGTGCCGCCGCCCCAGGCCACGCGGCACCCACGAGCAGTCCCACGACCACAACGGTGACCGCGCCGACGACGTTGTGCCAGAGGAACGCCACCTGTGGGATGCCGAAGTTCACCGCCCCCACCGCCGACATACCCGCGATGAGGCCGACGAATGCCCCGGTCGCGAGGGCGCGCGGAATCATCGCGAGCAGGAATACACCGAGGATGGAGCCGTAGAAGATGGAGCCGAACCGGTTCACGACCTCGATGAGCGAGCCGAGGGTGGCCGCGTACGTCGCGACGATGCAGGCAAAGATCCCCCACATCGCCGTCGCGCCCTTCGACACCGCGAGGAAGTGCGCGTCGCTGGCCTCCTTGCGGTACCACCGTCGATAGAAGTCGATCACGGTGGACGTGGCCAGCGAGTTCAGCTCGGCCGCGATGGCCGACATCGCCGCGGCCATCACGCCGGCGATGAACAGGCCGGCCAGCCCGATGGGCAACTGTTCCACCACGAAGCGCGGGATGATGTAGTTCACGTCCTTCGGCGACTCACCCGTGGTCTTCTCCACCAGCGCCAGCGCCTCGGTGCGCACCGCTGTCACCGAGGAGTCGCTGGAGCGGAACGCCGCCGTCGACGCGAGGGCCTCGTCGTCGCCGGCACGGCGCGCCGCGGACACTGCGTGGGCCGCGGCGAGGCGCGAGGTGACGGCCCCGTCATAGCGCGCGTGCAGCGCCGCGAGCGCCGCGGGCTGCGCCACGCGGACTTTCCCCTCCTGGACCGGATTGTAGAGCAACGGCGGCGCAACGAACTGGTAGAACACGAACACCAGCACGCCGATGAGCAGGATCGCCGCCTGGAGCGGGATCTTCCAGTACGCGCTGATGAGGAGTGAACTGCGCGCCTCGCCGACGGAGCGCGCGGTGAGGTAGCGCTGCACCTGGCTCTGGTCCGTGCCGAAGTACGACAGCATCAGGAACGTGCCGCCAATGATGCCTGACCAGAACGTGTAGGTGTTCGTGAGGCTGAAGCTGAAGTCGAACACGCGCAACCGGCCGGTGGCCCCCGCGAGGTGCAGCGCGTCCCCGGGCGACACGGGGATGCGCAGCAGCAGTACGGTCACCATCGAGACGATGGCCACGACGATCAGGGCCATCTGCTTCACGTCGGCCCACGTGACCGCCTGCACGCCGCCGATCATCGTGTACAGCACGGTGGGCACCCCCATGATGAGCACGCACCACCCCAGCGGCCAGCCGAAGATGGCGGAGAACACCACGGCCGGCGCGGCGAGGATGGTGCCGCACGACATGCCGCGCGAGAGCAGGAACAGGAACGCCGTGAGCGAGCGCGTCTTCGCGTCGAACCGTCGCTCGAGGAACTCGTAGGCGGTGAACACCTTCGCCCGATGGAGGAACGGCACCAGTGTCACGCCGAGGATCACCATCGCCAGCGGCAGCCCGAAGTAGAACTGCACGAACCGCATGCCGTCCACCGCGCCCTGGCCGGTGGTGCCGATCATGGTGACGGCCGAGAGCTGCGTCGCCATCACGGACAGGCCCACCGCCCACCACGGCAGGTTGCGATCGGCCAGGAAGTAGCCCTCGATGTGCTTCGTGCCGCGGGCGCGCCGCAGGCCGTCGATGGCGACGTAGGCCAGCCACGCCCCCACCACGACCCAGTTGAGCGGATGCATGGCGCGCATCAGCGGGAGTACCGGTGCTGCAGCAGCCAGAGGAGGAGCAGGGTCACGACCTGCACGCTCATCACGCGCACGAGGTTGCGGCGGAAGCGGCCGTCGTCGGGCGCGTCGTCGGGGGGCTGGGACATCTGCCAATGTACGACGTCGGCCCGGCGGTGGGGAACCGCAGGCGCGCCAGGCGTCACTCGCGTCAGCCCGGGTGTGCCGCGTCCCCGTCGGCGCGTCCCAATGCGATGGCGGAACGTACGACGCCGATGAGGGCGCCCACGTCGTACGGTTTCTTCACCACGGCGAATGGCACATTCGGCTGGATGGGATGCTCACCGCTATGCTCGTCGTATCCGGATACCAGGATCACGGGAAGGCCCGGGTCGCTGTGCAAGAGCCGGCTCGCCACGCCATGCCCGCCGAGCACGGGCATCGAAATGTCGCTGAGCACCACGTCCGGGATGCGGCCTTCGGCGCGCAGCTGCTCGAGGCACGCAAGGCCGCGGCTTCCGTCCGAGGCGGTGGAGACCTCGAAGCCCGCATCCTCGAGCACGCGGCGCGTGATGCGGCCAACCGTGGGCTCGTCCTCGATTACCAGCACGTGGCCGCCGAGCAACGGCTCGCGCTTCGCGAGCCGCGGTTCGCCCAGCGGCATCGCCGCGAATGCCGCCGTGGGCCAGAAAATCGTGAACGTGGAGCCCTCGCCGCGCGCGCTGCGCACGCGCACCGCGCCGCGCGCCTGCCGCACGATCGCGAAGATCACCGACAGGCCGAGCCCCGTCCCTTCGCCGACCGGCTTCGTGGTGAAGAACGGCTCGAAGATGCGCGCCTGCGTGGCCGCGTCCATGCCGACGCCGTTGTCCTTCACCGTGAGCACCACATAGTCGCCCGGCAGCGTGTCCGGACCCACCAGCTCGCTCGCCTCACCCTCGCGCACGTGCAGCGTGGACGTGCGAAACAGCACCTCGCCCCCGTCCGGCATCGCGTCGCGGGCGTTGACGGCGAGGTTCAGGAGGACCTGATCGAGCTGGCCCACGTCCGCCATGATCGACGGCAACTCGTCCGCGAACTCCAGGCGCAGTCGCACGCCACCCATGAGCAGGGACGAGAGCATGCCCTGCGCGCGCTGGATCACGTCGTTGAGGTTCACGGGCAGGAGCGATGTCGGCTGCTGCCGGCTGAAGGCGAGCAGGCGGTGCGTGAGCTGGCTCCCGCGCACCGCCGCCGCCTCGATCTCCTCGATGTCGCGCCCCGCGACGGGCTCCCCGGCATCGATGCTGTCGCGTGCCAGCTGCGCGTAGGCCATGATCACGGTGAGCAGGTTGTTGAAGTCGTGCGCCACCCCGCCGGCGAGGCGTCCCAGCTCCTCCATCCGCTTCACCTGCCGCTGCGTTTCCTCCGTGCGCTTCGCGACGGTGATGTCGCGCCCGGTCACGAGCATGTACGCCACGCCCTCCAGCTCCACGGGATACGCGGAGAGCAGCGCGTAACCGCGTTGCATACTTCCGTCGGGACTCCGGTGGTTGAACGGGATCTCGAAGTCGCGCGTGAAGCCGTGCTCGCGCACCACTGCGTCCATGCGCGCCGAGTCGGCGGGGTCGCCCCAGATGCCCAGGTCGGTGAGTGACCGCCCGATCACGTCCTCGCGCCGGTGTCCCGTCACCATCGACCATACCGGATTCACGTCGATGAGCACACCGTCACTCACGCGGTGCAGCTCCATGGCGTCGTGGCTCGAGTGGAACGCCACCTCGAGGAGAATCTGCGCGCGACGCGTCTCGGTCTGCGCATGTCGGAGTGCCGTCACGTCCGTCACCACGGCAACGGAGCCCACGCTCTCGCGCGTGCTCACGCTGCGCACCGGACTCGCGTTCACGACCACGGTGGCCCGCGAGCCGTCCGGCCGCGCGACGCTCATCTCGTACGTCGACGCCTCGCCGCGCGCGCGTCGCGACCGCTCGCCGCGCCACCGCTCGAGATCTTCCGGCGCGATGAAGTCGGCCGCGTTCCGGCCCAGCACTTCGGCCTCGCTGCAGCCGAGGATGGCGGCCATGCGCGGATTCACCGACAGCGTGTTGCCGTGGTCGTCGAGCCGCCAGATGCCCTCCGCTGCCGTCGCGACCAGGTGCCAGTAGCGGGCCGCGCTTTCGGTGGATGCCGTGCGCGCGGCGCCGAGCAGCATTCCCGTGAAGCCGAGCACCAGCAGGTTGGTCTGCATGAGGGGGAACTGCTGGGCGGCGCCGGCCTGGAAGCGGGCGATGAGGAGAAACCCCACACCGTACACCACCATCACCAGCGCCGAACCGCGCAGTCCTTCGCGCAGCGCGAGCCACGAGAGGGGGATCAGCAGCCCGAGCAACCCACCGCCCGGCAGCACCCGCACGTTCAGCACGGCCACGGCCGCCATGGCGAGCGTGCCCGTGAGGAGGGCCAGCGGCGCGACGCGCGCCAACGTCCGTTGCCGGCTGCCGTTCACCGCCACTGGCGCGTCGGGTGAGCCGACGTACACGTCCACGTCGGGCGACGACGCGCTGTTGCGGCGGAGGATCGGACGGAGCACGAACAGCACGAGCGGCACCACGACCATCATGCCGATCGCATCACCGACGGCAAAGGCGCGGACGTTGTCGCGGAATTGCGCGAGCACCGCGCGCGACTGCCACGTCGCCACCAGCGCCGCCGCCACGCCCTGGACGAACGCGCTGGCCAGCATGCCGGTGAGCAGCCAGCCCACGTCCTTCACGCGCCACGCGGCGCGCGCGACGTTCACGCGTGCCGACACCAGGCGCGCGCCGGCCGTGTAGACCGCGGCGTGGATGAAGGCATCCACGAGGACCGTCGACGCAGGCAGCGCGACGGTGGACGGCCACCAGAGCAGGATGAGCCGCGCCACGAACAACAGCCAGAACCAGCGGGAGCCGCCCAGCAGCAGCAGCACGAAGGCCGCGCCCGCACCGGGGTAGAACGCCATGATGCGGGTCGCCGCGGGGCCGAGCGGCCGCATCATCACATCGGCGAGCACGTAGGCGGCCAGCCCGAACACGATCACGACGGCGTCGCGGTAGCCCCACGCCGTGCGACCCGAGCGAATGTCAGTGTCCGTCAAGTCGTCTCCGTGATCGCGCCGCTCCGGTGTGCCGGGGCAGCAGGCGGCACCACCCGTCCAGTCAACCTCGAGGACGACCCTGCCGTTCCCGGGTATAATGTGCTCGGGACGACAGGGCCACCAGCGCGCCGGTTACGGCGCCGGTGGCGGGCGCGGCGACGGAAGGCTCGCCAGGATCGCCGCCACGACGAGCACCAGCGTCGCCGCCATGGGCTCCGCGCGCGCCGAGCGCCGGACTGCGTGACGCCGCGACCTCCGCGCCGAGCAACGGACGAACGCGCCGTCAGTTCCATGCTCCAAGGGCGAAGCCTGCGTGTCTCGATCTCCACTACGGTGGGCGAATTTGGCCGACGTCTGGCAAAAGTCCTGTCCGCAGCGCGATGTTTGCGGGAACGG
Organism: bacterium; assembly: GCA_040005695.1. Lineage (GTDB taxonomy): Bacteria > Gemmatimonadota > Gemmatimonadetes > Gemmatimonadales > Gemmatimonadaceae > AG11. Next base: position 25,664 of record JBDTYL010000286.1, read on the forward strand.
ATGGTGTGCACATCCACGAACCAACAGGCACTGGAGCGAAAGACATCCCATGGCCAAGCGCGAGAGGGACGTGACCTCGGCCGAGTCTGCCAGACCCACTGGGACGGACCAGTCGGCTTCCATCCGGGCGCCTAGCACCTATTCACCGCTGGGGGCTCCCGGATTCGACAATGACCGCGCGCTCGCCAACGCAAAGGCGATCTGTGCGCTGCTCTTCGGTGCGGCGGGCACGAGGCTGTTCGGCGTCCGCTACTGGGACGGCAGCACCGAGGCCGCTCGCACCATGTCTCCCCCCTTCACGGTGGTGGTGAATCGCGCCGGTGCGCTGCGCCGCATGCTCTTCCCGCCCAACGAGCTCACCATCATCGAGGCGTTGTTGTCCGGCGACATCGACGTCGAGGGCGACGCCGAGCAGGCGATGTGCCTTGGCGACGGAATCAACGAACGGCTGCGCCGCCCCGCCACGTTGCTCGCGCTGTTCCGGCATCTGCGCGGCCTTCCGCGCCAGGAGCCTGGCGCCGACGTGCGCGCATTGCGCGCGGAGCATACGGTGGGGCGCGCCGGCGCGGTGCACGACCCCGAGCGCGACAAGGCCGCAATCCGCTATCACTACGACGTCGGGAACGACTTCTACGCCTTGTGGCTCGACCCGCGCATGGTGTACTCGTGCGCCTACTTCGCCGACGGAAGCGACCCCGAGGCCGAGTTGGAGTACGCACAGCTGGCGAAGCTCGACATCATCTGCCGCAAGCTGCGCCTCCGGCCCGGCGATCGGTTCCTCGACGTGGGCTGCGGCTGGGGCGCCCTCATCATGCACGCCACCCGTCACTACGGCGTCACGGCGCTCGGTATCACGCTCAGCGAAGCGCAGGCGGCGCTCGCGCGGGAGCGCATCGCCGCGGAAGGGCTGGGCGACCGCTGCCGCGTGGAGATCCGCGACTATCGCCACCTGCAGGACATACCGCCCTTCGACAAGATCTCGAGCGTGGGCATGGTGGAGCACGTGGGCGTGGCCAACCTGCCGACGTATTTCGAGGCGCTGTACCGCGCCCTGCGTCCCGGCGGCCTGCTCCTCAATCACGGCATCGTGAGCGTCGCGTCCGCGCGACCGAAGCCGCGCTGGGACTTCATCGAGAGCAGACTGTGGAAGCGCGACGCCTTCCTCGACCAGTACGTCTTCCCGGACGGTCGCCTCGGCCCCCTCAGCGCCGTGATCGCCGGCGCCGAGCGGGTCGGCTTCGAGACGCGCGATGTGGAGAGCCTTCGCGAGCATTATGCGCTCACGCTGCGGGCGTGGCTCGCCCGCCTCATGCGGCAGAAGGACAAGGCCATCGCCCTCACCGACGACCGCACCTACCGCATCTGGCGCGTCTACATGGCCGGTTCCGCATTCGGGTTCTCGAGCGGGCGGCTCAACATCGTGCAGACACTGCTCTCGCGACCCGACGCCGATGGTCACAGCGAGGTCCCCCTGCGGCGGTCCGACCTGCTGATCTGACAGCAGCACTTCCCGGTCAGTGTCGCGCATGGAGTGCGCTGCAGATATCTTCGCTCGCGTCCCCTCCACGGTGAACTCGCGATGCTTCGTCCGCAGCCCTCTTCCTCGATCACGGCATGACCTCCACGAAACGCGCCTGGCTCGGCGCGATAGTCCTGCTGTGCGGTACGCTGCTCTTGCGGCCGGCTATCGCATGGGCACACGCGCACCTCGTGAAGGCCGTGCCCGCGGCGGGGTCCATGGTGTCCGCGCCGCCAACCGCCATCCGACTCTGGTTCTCGGAGAAGCCGGAGCGCACCCTCACGAAGGTGGCGCTCACGAATGCCAACGGCACCGTTGTGGCGGTTGGTCCGCCAGCGGCCGACTCCGCGGGGCCCCTTGTCATCGCCGTGCCGGTGTCGGGCGTGTTGGCGCCTGGTTCCTACACGGTGACGTGGTCCACCGCTGCTGCCGATGGCCATCCGTCCAACGGTCGCTTCACCTTCCGTGTCGCCGCGTCGGCCGCGGCCGCGGGCACTGCTCCGGCGGGAGCCGTCCCGCCGGCCCCCGACAGCCAGCCTCCATCGACGCTCGCGAATCCGGATGCCGGGGTTCGCGTCGTCGGCTCGATTCCCGACACCGCGGCGACGACGGCCGCCGCCGCGGCAAGCGCCGTCACGCCCGCGTTCATCGCCGTGCGCGCCGTGACGTTCGCCGCGCTGCTCGCGATGATCGGCGCCGCTTCGTTCCGGCTGTTCGTCCTGCCGCGAATCGCCGGCATCGATAGCGCATCGCGCGCCAGCATCGCCGCGTCCATCGCCTCCCGTGCGGCGATCGTCGCCGCGATCTACGTGCTGGCCGCGCTTGTCCGGCTCTACCTGCAGGACCGCATGATGACCGGCTCGGCAGCGGTGGATGCGGCACACCTCCGCGCGATGAGCATGGACACGGACTGGGGCGCCGCGTGGCGCATGCAGACCTACGGCGGGGTCTTTGCACTCGTGGCGTTCCTCGTCGCACGAGCAAAGGGTGCGGTTGGCTGGCCGATGGCTGCCTTCGCGATGGTGATCCTCGCGCTGGCGACGACGAAAGGCAGCCACGCCGTGGTGTCGGAGCGCCACCAGGTGTTGTCCGGGCTCGCGGATACCGTGCACATCCTGGGCGCGGGCGGCTGGATGGGATCGCTGCTGTGGATGGCGCTCGCCGCGCTTCCCATCATCCAGGCGTCGCACGAACCGCGTGCCGCGCGCGCCGCAGCACTCGTCCATGCCTTCTCGCCGTCGGCACTCGCGAACGCGGGCGTCGTGGGCGCGAGTGGTCTCGTGAGCGCGTGGGTGCGACTCGGCACCGTCACCGCGCTCTGGAACACTTCGTACGGTCAGGTGTTGCTGGTGAAGCTCACCCTGCTCGCGGCGCTCGCCGCGATCGGCTTCCACAACTGGAAACACGTCCAGCCAGCGCTCGGTACCGATGAAGCCACCGCGCGGCTCGAACGTTCCGCCACGCTCGAGCTGTTCGTCGGCGCACTTGTCGTCGTCGTCACGGCCATTCTCGTCGCCACCCCAACTCCCACCTGAAAATGCGCCTGCGCTCCCTCTGGTCGGTCGGTGCGGCCGTCGTGCTCATCGGCGTGACGGCAACGCTTGCCGCCGCGCATGACCTCTTCCTCAAGCCCGACGCCTTCTTCGTCGCGCCGAATGCCTCCGTGCGCGTCACCGTCTTGAGCGGGACGTTCTCCTCGAGTGAGGGGAGCGTCGCTGCCGATCGCCTGCTCGACCTCGCGGTCGTGGGCCCTGGGGGCCGCACCGCGGGCGACACGGGCAGCTGGAATGCTGCGGGCAAGGCGAGCACGTGGGCAGTGCGTGTGGGAGAGCCGGGAACATGGGTGCTTGGCGCCTCCCTGCGTCCGCGCCTCATCACGCTGGCGGGCGCCGACTTCAACGCGTACCTCACCGAAGACGGTGTCCCCGACATGCTGGCCTTGCGGAAGATGCGCGGCGAGCTCGCGCGAGCGGCCACGGAGCGGTACGCCAAGCATGTGAAGGCGCTGGTACAAGTGGGTGACGTGCGGACCGCGTCATTCGGGACGGTGCTCGGTTACCCGGCGGAGGTGGTCCCGCTGGACAATCCGTACGAGCCGGGCGTGAAGCGGATGCGGGTGCGCATCCTCGTGGACGGCAAGCCCGTCGCCAGGCAGGTGGTCATCGCGGGGGGACGCACGACGTCCGGTGGCCGCATCGCGACCCAGACCGTGCGCGCGGACGCGCAGG